>NEUK01000050.1 GCA_002290555.1 Spartobacteria bacterium AMD-G4 | reverse complement strand
CGGAAGAAAAACGGGAATTCAGCGCAGAGGAAGTCATTTCGAAAGACATCCCTCTTGCCGTAGATTTTCACGCCCTCGATCCTATTCTTCCGCACAGTGACACGGAAATTCCGCATCCCACGCAAAAAATAAACGCACAGGCCGAATGACTCCAGCGGATCAGTCTCCTGTGGGAATGCTCGGATTCCACTTGAGCCACTCTGGACGCGGTTCGTGGTTCAATTGAAAAGAGTCTCCGCTCTTGGCCGCGGAGCCCATGGCTGAGTTGTCGGGAGTGGCAAAGGCAATGCGCCCATCCGGGGCCATGATGGATTCGGTTTGGATGCGGAATTGCAGGATGCCCAACGAGGCCTTGAGACCACTTGAATCCCAGAACTTCGAATTTGCCCGCACGAGATGGCGGTATCTCTTTTCCACGACGATGGTCAGCATGATCTGCCGACCATCGGACGAGAGCGACTTGCCGGTGACGCGACCTACATTGATTCCTCGATAATAGACAGAGGATCCGGCATTGATAGGCGTTGAGTCGGAAAGAAGGTTGAGCGTGAGGCCACTCTGTAGAATCTCCTCCGCGTCGATGGTTGTGCGTCCCGTAAAGGAGTCTGAGAGTCGCTTGGAAGAGCCTGGGGTGCACTCGATGTAAACACCGCTGATAAGCGTTTCAAGCCCAGTGATGCCGTGCAGGGAAATATTCGGACGGACGATCGAGAAAAACGAGTCGTCTCGGCGCAGGAATTCATAGCCTTGATTCAGACGGGCCGTCACAACAACCTGCCCCTCGGCGGTATCCACAGCATCGACCACACCGACTGGCACTCCAAGGTAGCGGAGTTCCGTGCGACCGGGGGCAAGTCCGCGGCCATTGACAAAACGGATTTTGATGGGAGCGGAAAGGGCTCTGGCATTTGCCTCATCGTCGTAGAGGGTGAATTGGGAGTTTTGAGCTGCGCTTTTGACTCGGGGCGAAAAAGTGTCGAAGGCAACAGCACCTTGCAGGAGACCTTGAAGACCGTTGACATCAAATTGCAAAAAGCCAGGGCCAGCCTTGATGGAAGTGGCCGGAACGCGCCAGAAGCGCGCATCGGCATCCAGCGCGTTGCGGAATTCCGAGTGTATAACACCAAGAAGGATCGGCTTCTCACGGTCATCGAGTTTCTTTTCCAGGATCGAACCCACGACGATGCCCTTGTAAAGAACGGGGGCACCTTTGCCCATCACGGGGAGATTTTCAGCGGAGAGAGTGAACATAAGACCTTGCCGCTCGGCCTGCTGTCGGCCCCACTCCTCATCAGTCATCGAGCGACCGGCAAAAAGGTCTGTGGGTGTGCCGCCCGTGCCCGGGACGAAGTCGATGTATACGCCGGTTACCAGCGTATCGAGGCCGGTCACACCTTGGAGGGAAATGTTGGGGCGCACGAGGGTGAACGATGCAGCTGTGTCGGCCAGATAATCGTATTCCGGCAGAAGGCGAACTGCCGCAAGAATGAGCGCGCTGGAAGGACTGGGTTGGATAGATTCCACGAGACCGATGGGTTGACCGAGATAGCAAACACTTGTTTCGCCCGGCTTGATCCCCCGCGCGTTGTCGAAGGTTACTGTCAGCGCACGGCCAGCGCTCCGAGCGGCAAACTCCGTTGCGGACAGTTCCAGCAATGCATCATTGGATACTTCCATGCCACCTCTGTCGAAATGATCAAAGGCCAGAGCTCCCTGCACCAGGGCATCGACTCCTTGGACATCAAGCTTAAATCCGTGCTGGCCAAGATTCATGGAGGTCGCCGGCAAGCTCCAAAAACGCGAGGTTGTCCGGAGCGTGCTTCGGTAGTCCTGCTCGATCATGATACGAAGCTCAGGCATGCCATCCTTGTCGATCAGTTTCTGGCGAATGAGGCCCACCTTGACGCCACGATGATAGACAGGGGTGCCTCGATTGAGAAAAGGAATCTGGGCTCCCTTGAGTCGGACTGTGAAAGAACCCGGCAGGAGGGGCATGAGCGGAGCTTCGGGGAGGCCGACAAACCGACTGGCTGGAGCACCGCCGGGATTGCGTGCACGGATCGAATTGCCTTGGATGATAGACTCCAAGCCAGTGAGTTCTGCGAGAGTGATGACCGGCTTCTCTACCCAGAAATCAGTCTCCTCGGAGGCCAGACCTGCGGCGAAATCTTTCAGGCGAACTTTGACGAGGACTTTGTTAAGATTTTCATCCAACTCGACTGCGCTGACTGTGCCTGCGTCGACGCCGCGATAAACGAGCGAAGTTTTGCCGGCTTGAATCCCGGGGACCTCGTCAAAGACGATTTCAATTTCAGGACCCATCGACTTGTAGTCGGTCCAGAAGAACCAGCCGGTGGCCAGTGCAGCGATGAGTGGAAAAATCAAAACCCAGGCAACGCCTCGTTTACGCGAGTCACTTATGACGCCGTGGTCGTGTTGTTGTTGATGATTGGTCATGTGGAGCTCGGCATTGGTTGCTGCCAGATCATGTGAGTCTTATAGATATCTGCGGCGTAGAGCGTGCAAATTATCATGGCAGCGAAAAAAAGCGCACCGGCCTCTGCTTGCACGCTGGCAAGAATTCCCAACTGGCCGACGGCGACAAGAATGGAGAGCAGAAAAATATCAACCATCGCCCAGGTTCCTATGCGGATGAGAAATAAATGAACTTTCATGCGACGGGACTGGTTCACTTCCGATCCGTGCAGGCCAAGCAACCATGAGAGCGAAACCAACTTCACAATGGGCACGACCACGCTTGCAAGAAAAACGACCGCAGCCACCGGGACAAGTCCGGTCTCGTAAAGTTCGACGACTCCACCCATGACGGTGAGGGATTCGACCTGTCCGGTGAGAGTAATTGTCATGACTGGCAAAAAATTGGCTGGAACGTAGAGAATGATGCCAGCAGCCGTCAGGGCGCGTGAGAGTTTGACTTTAAGATGGTCGGTCACTTGCCCCCCTCCAAATAAAGCTCAGCGCATTTCCGGTCGAAGCATTGAATGGTCAGCATGGTAAAGACTGCCGTGGCAAGAATCCAGAGTGAGCCTGGTTCCCAACTCACGGTGCCGAGAGTGCGGAGCTTCACGACAGAGACCATGCATGCGATGGCGAAAACTGGCAGGAGATTCCAAGATTCCAAGGCCTCGGCCAGACGCAGGGCAGCCCCCGCGAACGGTAGGCGCAGCTGGAGCGTCCAACTTGCTGAGACATAGGAAACCGAAGCCAAATAAAAAAATGGGGCCAAGATGGCTGAGAAGAAAACCAGTGCGCCGAGCGGCTGGAAACCTTGCATCCATAAGGCTCTGACGCCTGTGATGATCAAGTTTTCCTGGGAGTTTCCGGCAACGCTGAAAATAAGGATAGGATTGAGATTTGCGGGAATAAATGTCACTAGGGCGGCCATGGCAAACGCCCACGCTGCAATCATCGTCCGCCCGGGGCGGAGCGACTTCACCTGCTCGCCACAGCGCCCACAGCAGAGGTATTCATGGCTCCCCAAAACGCGGTCGCGCAACGAGGCATAGCAGCGGGGACAATGAATCCAACCACCTTCGGAAGAGTTATCTGGCAGATTGCACTCAGACTTCATTAGGAGCTAAAGGACCTTCGGCAATTAGCGGGGCACGATAGCGAGGAAATTCCGCACGCGGACAATTTCGGCGAGTGAGGTGCCATTTTCAGCCCACAGTCCACTGGAGCTGCCACCATCGAGGTTGATCGCCGTCTTGGGTTTCCAAGTATCCAGAATCGCCGGTAGCGTGAGGATGCGGGCGGCATCGGCCAGCGTGACGGAGGAGATGTAAATGAGAGCGGTCTCACCGCGAGTTCCCTTGCCCACGATAGTCCGGCGGGCGATGCGCTCGTCATTAAGTCCCTGCACCAATTGGTCGTTTTCCACAAGCATGGGGCCGCATTGGAGGGCCTGAAAAAATTGAGACTTCGCGGGCAGGTAATCACCCGAGCGGAGGATTGACACAAGACCATCTTGCCTCACCCCGACGAGGCCGCTCAGGAGCTTTGCTTTTTCAAAACCATGGAGTGTTTTCCCATCGGAGATCACCAATCCCACGGGGCGGTAGTCCTTGTGAAAATAGCCACCGTTGACACCACCCACCGCTTTGGCATGGGTCAGTGTGTTTGCGAGTGTGGCATGTCCCGGCGACGGGCTGTCGATAACACGAAGTGTGTGATTTTTATCATTGAAGCAAAGCGCTGTGACGCGGGCCGTTTGATTCCCTTTCACGCAATGGGTTTCGATGAGTTCCACGTGGGGAGCAGGCTGTCCGAGACCTTTTGCCGAGACGATGCTCCAATCCGCTCCCGCAGTCAGAATTGAAATGAGCATGCCTATTTGAAAAGCAAGAAACGGGAGCAATCTCCTGCGGCGCTCGGTCGGATTAATGGTCGGCTTCAATTTCAAAAAGGGACACTGGCAGAGAATTTTTATATTCAATTTTACTCGTCTTTTGCAGCGCTGAGGCGGGTGAGAACGCTCAAATCCTCAAGCGTCGTTGTATCACCGGTGATTTCGACTCCTGCGGCGATTTGTTTCAAGAGGCGGCGCATGATTTTCCCGCTGCGGGTCTTTGGCAAGGATTCGGTAAAGCGGATTTCATCAGGTTTGGCAATGGGGCCGATGGCTTTGCCAACATGGTTACGGATATCCGCAGAGAGTTCTTTGGAAGCGGCATGACCTTCCCTGAGCGTGACGAAAGCGACCACACCTTGGCCTTTGATTTCGTCGGGACGGCCCACAACAGCCGCCTCGGCAACAGACGGGTGACCTACGAGAGCGCTCTCGACTTCGGCAGTTCCCAAGCGATGGCCAGCGACATTGAGCACATCGTCAATGCGGCCCACGATCCAGAAATACCCATCCTTGTCGCGACGGGCTCCATCGCCCGTGAAGTAGGCGCCTTTCACCTCGGACCAATACTGTTTTTTGTAGCGGGGCTTGTCGCCGTAGATCGATCGAAGCATGCCAGGCCAAGGTTTGCGGATCACCAATTTTCCCCCTTCACCATGGGGGACTTCCTTGCCCTTATCATCCACAATAGCCGCATCAATGCCGAAGAAAGGAAGCGTGGCAGTGCCTGGCTTGGTGGGAGTGGCGCCTGGCAGCGGCGAGATCAAAATCATGCCGGTCTCGGTTTGCCACCAAGTGTCCACAATCGGGCAACGCTCCGCGCCGATGTGCTTATGATACCACATCCAAGCCTCGGGATTGATAGGTTCGCCAACACTTCCCAAAAGACGAAGCGAGGATAGATCGTGCTTTTTGGGCCAGTCATCCCCCCACTTCATAAACGCACGAATGGCTGTGGGAGCGGTGTAGAGGATGGTGACTCCCAGTTCCTCGATGATTTTCCAGAAGCGATCGGGTTCCGGCCAGTTCGGGGCTCCCTCGTAGAGCACGCAGGTGGCGCCATTCGCAAGAGGTCCGTAGACAAGGTAACTGTGACCGGTGATCCAACCCACATCGGCGGTGCACCAGTAAACATCTTCCTCCTTGAGGTCGAAGATGTATTTGCTCGTGGCAGCGGTGCCAGTCAGGTAGCCGCCAGTCGTGTGCAAAATACCCTTCGGTTTGCCTGTAGAGCCGCTTGTGTAAAGGATGAAAAGCGGATGCTCACTGTCGAGTGGGATGGCCGGGCAGCTGGCATCGACATACTCGACTTCGCTATGCCACCACACATCGCGGCCCTCTTCAATATGGACATCAATATTCGTGCGCTTCGCAACGATGACGCGCTTGACCTCGGTGTTTCCTTGGAGGGCATGATCGACATTTTGTTTCAAGGTAACGCACTGGCCGCGGCGGTAACCTGCATCCGCGGTGACAACGACTTTCGCGCCACTGTCGGCCAGTCGGTCCTTGATGCTCTCGCTGCTGAATCCGCCGAAGACCACCGTGTGAACAGCGCCGATACGAGCGCACGCCAGCATCGCGATCACGGCTTCTGGAATGAGAGGCATGTAGATTAAAACGCGGTCCCCTTTTTTGACGCCATTGCGCTTGAGGATATTTCCAAAGATGCAGACTTCTCTGTGAAGTTGATGGTAAGTGAGTGTGCGGCGTTCGCCGGGTTCGCCTTCCCAAATGATGGCAGCCTTGTTGCGACGAGGACCATTGAGATGGCGGTCCAGGCAGTTTTCAGCGGCATTTAATTGCCCTCCCACAAACCACTCTGCGAAGGGCGGCTTCCAGTTCAGGACTTTTTTCCATTTCTTTTGCCAGACCAACTCTGACGCCTCACGCGCCCAGAATTTCTCGGGATTTTTCAGCGAGGCTGCGTGCAGTTTTTTGTAATCGGCGAAGCTTTTGAGTTGGGCTTTTTTTGCGAATGCTGACGAGGGTTTGAAAATGCGTTTTTCCTGAAGATGGGATTCAATATTTTTACTCATAGGGGTGGCGGGAAGTTAAGCCACAGTGGGGATGATTTGACAATAAAGGATGAGGAAAATCGCTGCTTGCCAAGGAGGGCTTCAGAGCGGGTAGTGTGGGTTGTGTTTCAAGTGATATTCAATCGAATAAGCGCCGGAGAAATGGCGGCGCTTCCAAAAGATTTGCAGTTAGACCTGCTTGCCGAATTCCAATTTCTCCCCGGAGACTTGGAGTCGCTGGAGGATGAAAAGTTCGGCAAGGTGTCGAGAGATAGGCGCTCGCTTTTGCGCTATAGGGCGAGGGATTACAGGATTTATTTTGAAAAGCATCCAGAGGGCCTCTTGATCCATCGGGTGCTTCATAAAAACACAATTCGAGATTTTCTTTTCCGCTCCAATCTTCCCATCGATGAAGAAGACGGGGAGGTCGCCAAGACCAATGTCTTCTGGTCCCTCATTCATGAAGCCGAGGAGGCAAGGAAGTGAAGTTTTTTCGCGATGAGTCTGAGCGCAGGAGAGAGTTTCCCGTCGTAGAAAACGGAATATTTCTCGGCCATGCTGGCGTCACGATTCTTCCCCGGCGTGTGGCGGATTCCATGAAGGCGCATGCAGAGACCAGTTGCCACCAGCATCAAGAATTTGGAGAAGTTCTGCAGGATGTCGCCCGCACACGCTCCCTCTGCGCACAGCTCATAGGCGCTCACGCGGATGAAATTGCACTGCTCGGTCCGACTTCGCTTGGGTTGAGCTTGTTTGCAAATGGACTCGATTGGCAGCCTGGCGATGAAGTAGTCTATTATGGCGATGACTACCCCGCAAATGTTTATCCTTGGACCGCTCTTGCTTCGCGAGGAGTGGTTCCGAGGGGACTGCAACCTGAGGAAACGGGCGACATCACTCCAGAGCTCGTAGAGGCTGCGCTGACACCACGGACAAGATTGGTGGCGCTGGCATCTTGTCACTATTTGAGCGGGCGCCGAATAAATGTCGAAGCCATCGGGCGACTGCTTAGATCAAAGGGCGTGTTGTTTTCGCTTGACGCCATTCAAACACTCGGCGCCTCACCACTCGATGTGGAATTCGTCGATTTCCTGAGCGCCGATGCTCACAAGTGGATGCTTGGGCCGATGGCGATGGGAGTTGTTTATGTGGCACGGAGAAATTTTGAGAAGTGCCGTCCTACATTACTTGGGGCATGGAATGTCAAATCTCCTGACTTCATCGCCCAAGAGGAAATCGTTTTTGAAGAAACGGCGAGGCGCTACGAGCCGGGAGTTCTCAATGTCATCGGCATGTATGGCATGAAAGCCAGCCTCGAAATGCTTCTTGAGATCGGTTTGGAAAATGTTCAGAGCGGAATTTTTGAGAACAGGGATTACTTGGAAAGAAAACTCAGCATGCTTGGTTTTGAATTCATGTCTCCACGAGCGGATGATTCGACGAAATCCGGGATTCTCACGACGAGACATCCCGAAGTGGAAAGTGGCGCGATTTTTTGCAAACTTGAGAAAGCAGGTATCGTGGCTTCGTTGAGAAAAGATCATTCCGGTGAAAAGTGGATAAGGTTTAGTCCCCATTTTTACAACAACACTAACGAGATGGAGAAAGTCTCGGAAATTATGGGTGGAGCCATAGAATAGCGGCGTCCTAAATTTTACTGGCGCTTAAAAAAAGTATTTGCGTTTATTGGCGCGTTTTGTATTTTAGTGGCAGTTAAAAATTCAAAATGCCGCGTAAAGTTTCACACTCCCGAGTTTATTCCGTTATCAAAGCCGCTGAATGCTTCCCATTTGGGGCGTCGATCAATGACATTTTGTCGATCCCGATGATGAGGGGAACCCCAAAAAGAACACTCCAAAGAGATTTGGATCGATTAATTCATGAGGGGTTACTAAAAGTTCAAGGAAAGGGGCGGGCAACACTTTATGTCATTCCTTTTGAGGAAGAAAACGAATCGTCTACTATTCTTAGAGATGAACCTACGACCTATAAAGTTGACCCGCCATGGTTGACTGCCGAAGGGCGTCGTATTCGCTATCTTGTGCAGCGTCCCTTAACCGAACGCACACCTGTTGGCTATAAATCCGATTTTCTCGACGCCTACCAACCCAATCGAACCTGGTATCTTCCCGCCACTACCCGTGAGGAATTGGCGCGTATTGGCTATGTCGGTTCTGAAGAACTCCCGCCAGGCACTTATTTAAGGCAGGTGTTGCAAAGGTTGCTCATCGACCTGTCTTGGAACTCCAGCAGGCTTGAAGGGAATACTTATTCCCTGCTTGAGACGGAGCGGTTGCTTCAACTGGGAGAAGCGGCAGAAGGACATAAATCGGAGGAAACTCAGATGATCCTGAATCACAAAGCGGCACTTGAGATGCTTTCTGAGGACGCTGCGGGAATCGGATTTAACAGCCACACTATCTGCAACCTCCACGCGCTGCTCGCTGATAATCTCATCCGAGATCCATCGGCATGCGGACGCGTGCGCTCTCGTCCGGTTGGCATAACCGGAACGGTGTTCCACCCACTCGCCGTCCCACAACTCGTCGAGGAGAAATTCGAGCAAATTTTATGGGTCGCAAGCGAAATTGAGAACCCTTATGAGCAGGCTTTTTTTGTGATGGTGCAGCTGCCCTATCTTCAACCCTTCGAAGACATCAATAAAAGGGTCTCTCGCCTTGCCGCCAATATTCCACTCATCCGCCATAACCTTTGCCCGCTCTCGTTCACAGGGGTAGAGCAAAAAGATTATATTGGCGGACTGCTTGGCGTCTACGAACTCAATTGCATCGAATATTTGCGAGATGTTTTTGTTTGGGCCTGCAAAAGCTCGGCAAACCAATACATCGGAGTCAAGGAAGCGCTTGGAGCACCAGATCCCTTCCGACTGAAATATCGAAATGACATCTCCCGATTTGTTGGAAAAATCGTGCGAGAAAAGATGGGTCGACGTAAGACTGAAGATTGGATCGCCGGGGAAGTTGAGAGGTCGCTACCCAAGAGTGACAGGCGTCGTTTTCAGGAGCTCATAAGTATCGAGATGGATGGTCTGCATTCGGGAAATATTGCAAGGCACCGATTGCGCTTGTCTGAGTTTGAGGCTTGGAAAAATAGCTGGGAATAATTCTTCTCACCCTTGTTTACAGGCCCTGCATTTTACTTGAGAGCTGCGAAATTGGGCGATCCCAGCCAAGTAACCTGCAGCAATCTTCCTCGAGATTCCACTCTGTCACGCTTGGAAAAATGAAAGGAAAATCTGTTCAAATTTCCGAATTAGTCCTAATGATTCTACAATATGGCCTCCTCGCTCCTTACCCCTGACGATTACTTCCCGCTTGTCGAAGCCCGCCATTGCGACCCCTTTCGCGTCTTGGGCATTCGATCCATCAAAGGCGGGTTTCTTGCCAGAGTTTTGAGACCTGATGCCGCTGAGGCCGCTGTCATCCTCGATCGCAAGGAAGCAAAGGCCCAGAAGCTCGTGAGGGTGGATGAACATGGCCTTTTCGAGGGTGAGATCAAAGGTTTCAGCGAAGGCATGTCTTACACGCTTCATTTGACCGGGCACGATGGCAGGCAATGGAGGGAGCGGGATGCCTACTCCTTCGGACAAGTCCTCGGTGAGATGGATATTTACCTCTTCAATGAAGGCACACACTACGATGTCCACAAGGTCCTCGGCGCACATGTGAAGCTGATCGATGACATTCCAGGGGTGCACTTTTCGGTCTGGGCACCAGCAGCCCAGCGCGTGAGCGTAGTGGGTGATTTCAACAACTGGGACGGTCGAGTTCACCAGATGCGTAAACTTTTGCCATCCGGGGTCTGGGAGATTTTTTTACCCGGCGTTCACGAGGGATCACATTACAAATTTGAAATCCGCGGGGCTCATGGCGAGGTTCATTTGAAGACCGACCCGTATGCTTTTTTTGCCCAGCATGGCCTTGAGACGGGATGCATGGTGTTCGATCTCGGTCGCTACACTTGGAATGACGCTGAGTGGATGCATCGCCGTTCGCAGATCGATCCCTACAATTCGCCCATGAGCATCTACGAGGTCCATATAGGCTCCTGGCAACGCATTCCAGAGGAGGGAAATCGACCATTGAGTTACATTGAACTCGGAGACCGCCTCATACCTTATGTCAAAGAAATGGGCTTCACTCACATCGAGCTCATGCCTGTGATGGAGTATCCTTTCGATGGGTCTTGGGGATACCAAGTGGTAAATTACTATGCCCCAACGAGCCGATTCGGAAACCCCGATGAGTTTCGCAATTTTGTCGACCGATGTCATCAAGAGGGCATTGGCGTGATTCTTGACTGGGTCCCTGGGCACTTCCCGAAAGACGCGCACGGTTTGGCGCGATATGATGGAAGTTACCTCTACGAGCATGAAGACCCGCGCCTCGGAGAGCACCAAGACTGGGGAACGCTCATTTTCAATTATGGACGAAACGAAGTAAAAAATTTCCTCATTGGAAACGCTCTTTTTTGGTTGCAGGAATACCACATTGATGGCCTGCGGGTGGATGCTGTCGCTTCCATGCTCTACCTGGACTACTCGCGCAAAGCGGGTGAGTGGATTCCAAACTGCTTCGGTGGCAGGGAAAATCTTGAGGCGATTAGTTTCCTGAAGCGCTGCAACGAGGTTTGCTACGAACGCCACCCAAATGTGGCTTTGATAGCCGAGGAATCAACCGCTTGGCCGGGCGTTTCAAAGCCCACCTACACGGGAGGACTGGGATTCGGATTCAAATGGAACATGGGCTGGATGAATGACAGTCTGCGCTACATCAGCAAGGACCCCGTCCACCGCAAATTCCATCAAGGAGAGATAACCTTCTCCATGCTTTATGCTTTTCAAGAGCACTTTATCCTTGTGCTAAGTCATGATGAAGTTGTTCACGGCAAAAGTTCGTTGATTGGTAAGATGCCGGGCGATGACTGGCAAAAATTTGCCAACTGCAGGATGTTCCTTGCTTGGATGTGGGCACACCCCGGCAAAAAGCTCATTTTTCAGGGGATTGAATTTGGGCAGTTTTCGGAATGGAAGCACGATGCAAGCCTTGACTGGCACCTTGCGGATCAACACCTCAACGCAGGTCTCCGTAGGCTTCTGCAACACTTGAACTGGCTTTACACTCATGAGCCCGTTTTTTTTGAATTAGACGACAGTTACGAGGGATATGAGTGGATAAATTTCGAAGACGCTGAAAACACGATCTGGTCCTTTATGAGGAAGTCCCGTAGTGGCGAGCGAATTGTATTTGTCGTTAATGCAACACCTGTTACGCGTTTCTCCTATCGAGTAGGAGTCCCCCAAGCAGGCTTCTATAGCGAGGTTTTAAATACGGATGCCGAAATATACGGTGGAAGTAATGTGGGGAACTATGGGGGCGTTGAGACACACGCCGAGTGGAGTTGGCAAAACCAACCCCACTCGATCGAGATCAATGTTCCCCCACTGTCGGTGGTTGCATTCAAACTCCGGAATCTGCCAGTTGTTTAAATGAGGAAGTAAGTGGACTAATCCATCAAGTCGGCGTAATTCGCAAAAGCCATAGACCGGCTCAGCTCCAAGATGGCACTGGAATCGTCCAAATCCAGTGCTTTGGAAGTGAGTTGCCCACACTCGACAGCATCAAGCGACTGGACTGCCTTTTTAATTCGCGGCACCATAGCGCTTGTGGCACTGAGTTCTTCCACTCCAAGTCCAATGAGCAGGGGCGTGAGTAAGATATCTGATGCCATTTCCCCGCAGATACCGGTCCAAATGCCTTGAGCCTTGCCAGACTCGACGACCATTTTGATCATCCTCAAAATGCAAGGATGGGTGGGATTGTAAAGATGGGCGATGCGATCATTCAGACGGTCGACAGCAATAGAATATTGGATGAGGTCGTTTGTGCCTATGCTGAAAAAACGCACGTCGCGGGCCAGGTGGTCCGCAACGAGGACAGCACTCGGAGTTTCGATCATAATGCCAACCTCGATCCAAGGATTGAACGCGATCCCCGCTGCAGCGAGTTCTTGTTTGCACTGCTCGAGTATCGAATTCGCCTGCCTGAGTTCTTCAAGACCGGAGATCATCGGATACATGATGCGAATGTTATTCGTAGTGGCGGCGCGCAGGATTGCTCGAAGCTGGGTTTTAAAAATATGCGGATTTTCAAGGCAGAAACGAATGGCTCGGCAGCCGAGAAAAGGATTCTCTTCTTCTCGCGATTCCAGGCTGGAGGCGATCTTATCCCCGCCGATATCGAGCGTTCGGATAATCACGCTATGAGGTAGTGCCTGCTCGGCAGCGCGCCGGTAGTGCTCAAATTGCTCCTCCTCACCGGGTGGAGTGGCGCGATTGAGATAGAGAAACTCTGTCCTGAAAAGGCCAATGCCTTCCGCGCCATTTGCAGCGACATCCGACATTTCATCCGGCAGATCGATATTTGCGGAGAGTACGATATGTCTTCCATCCCTTGTTGTGGAGGCTGTTTCTCTGATCAAGCGCAACCTCTCGACGACCTGAGCCTTCTCGCGCGAGAGGCGTTCATATTCGAGAAGCGTGCCAGTCGATGGATTTAATATGAGCAGGCCGCTGTATCCATCGATGAGAATGTTATCTCCCGTTTGAATCTGGTGGCAGATACCCTGCATGCCCACGATAGCAGGAATTTCCAAGGAGCGGGCCATGATGGCCGTGTGAGAAGTCTTGCTACCGATTTCCGTCACGAAACCATGAACCAGGCTGCGGTTCAGTTGTGCCGTGTCCGATGGAGTGAGGTTGTGGGCGACGATGATGTGTGACTGCGCGAGCGTGGCTGGATTTTGCGATGCCTTGCCAATGAGATGCCTGATAACGCGTCGGGCAACATCTTCGATATCGACCACGCGCTCCCGTAGGTAGGGATCATCAATAGCTTCGAGCGTGGCGCAGTATTTGCGGGCCACCTCTTGGAAAACATATTCGACACACAAGCGATCGCGCTCGAGACCTCTAAGAACTTCATCAATAAGTGTTCGATCCTCTACAACGAGGAGATGGGCATCAAAAATACTCGCATCCTGCGCGCCAATCGCGGAGGCAATTTTCTGTTGGATCTCTAACAACTCGATGCGAGTTGCAATGAGCGCCGCCTCGAGTCGGGCGATTTCGAGAGGAATTCCAGCCGCCGAAACTTTTTGAGGTAGTAAATCTTCCTCTTCTGTGAAGTGAACGAGGGCCTGAAAGTGAGCGATTCCCTGAGACACAGGAATACCCACAAATCTTTTTTCAGACTTTACATTGTCGACGTCACTCATCGCCTCGCACTGTGGGCAAAAAAAAGCCCAAAGGCAATGAGAAGAAAAACTGGTTAATCTTCGCCGAAACGAGTTTCAACCAGATTTTTAATTTCTGCGACAGCCTTCTCTGCATCCACCCCGTCGGCTAAAATTGAGAGTTTGGAGCCCTTTCCCGCAGCAAGCATCATGAGGCCCATGATACTTTTTCCATTGACTCGCTCTCCATCCTTTTCCACCCAAACTTCCGACCTGTAGCGGCTGGAGATTTTTACAAACATCGCGGCTGGGCGCGCATGGAGGCCGTTACGGTTTTCGATGACCACCTCGCAGACTATTTTCTGCTGGTCATCGGGTGTCTTTTTTTTCGTGAGAATTCCCATTATCTGTTCCTGCGTTCGCTGATCATGTGAAGCAACTTTTGATTAAATTCCTGGGCACTGTTTTCGCCCATGTCTTTGAGTTTCTGATCCAGCGCGGCCACTTCTACAAGCCTTGCTATGTCGCGGCCGGTGCGGACGGGCAATGTGACATGTGGGACTTTGAGGCCCAGGATTTCGTATGTTTCACGGTTGAGTCCAATCCTATCCACATTTTCCACTTCATGCCAATCCTTGAGTGTCACAACAAAGTTAAGTTTTTTTTGAGGAACGACTGCGCCCGCTCCAAAGATGGAGGCGATGTTGATAATGCCAATACCTCGAACTTCCATGTGGTAGCGGGAAATACTATCCGACATACCAACGAGCTCACTACCCTCAACCGACCGGAAGCGTGTGATATCGTCGCTCACGAGGCTGTAGCCTCGCTCAATGAGACCAAGGACACACTCGCTTTTTCCGATACCGCTTGCCCCGCGTATCAGCGTCCCGACCCCAAGAATGCTCACCATGCTGCCGTGCTCGGTTGTAGAAGGGGCAAAATCCGTTTCCAAAAGAATCGTCGCCGCATTGATGAATTTCATCGTGATCATGTTCGTGCGAAGCACGGGCGTTTCAAACTCTGCAGCGGCGTCAAGGATAGCCGGTGGCACCGGAGCATTCCTTGCCACGACGAGACAGGGCATGTTGCGACCCATGAGGCCTCGAGCACGCTCCTTGAGAGTCGCTGCGGGGAGGCTTTTGAGATAGCTCAACTCTGCGGCGCCAAGAACCTGAATGCGCTTGTCGGCGAAGTAGCTGAAAAAACCGGACAGAGCAAGCCCTGGGCGATTGATGGTGGGTTCGCGGATGAGACGATTGAGACCTCGCGAGCTACCCTCAAGTCTGAGTCCGAGCTTCTCGGCATGGTTTGCGTAGAAATGCCCAACCGTGATGTGGCTTACTTTTTTTGAGATTTTCGGTAAGGCGGGCATTGCGGAATTAAAACACTGAACTGCACGGGGGAGGTTAAACCTTGGCGAGGGTGCATGCAACTCGCGCCACTGGCGGGAATCACATCGAGAAGGATTCTCCCAAATAGAGTTTACGGCTGATCGGGTCATTAAGAAGGAAATCCTTGTTTCCTTGGCTCTCCACCCGGCCTTCAAAAATGAGATACGCACGGTCTACAATATTGAGTGTTTCCCGCACATTGTGGTCTGTGATGAGGATGGCCAGTCCTTGTGAGCGCAGATCCTGGATGATTTCTTGGACATCGTGAACAGCAATCGGATCGACACCGCTGAATGGCTCGTCGAGCATGAGAAGTGACGGACTGGTCACGAGGGAGCGGGCGATGGTGAGCCGCCTCTTTTCACCGCCGGATAAAGTGAGGGCTTCATTTTTTGCGATATGCTCTATTCCAAATCTCGTGAGAAGCTCATCGCAACGTTCCTTGCGGGCTTTCTTGGAAAGGCCAGTTGTTTCTAAGATGGCGAGGATATTTTCCTCTACCGTTAACTTTCTAAAAATCGATTCTTCTTGCGGAAGATAGCCCATGCCACAGCGGGCGCGTCGATACATCGGCATTGATGTGACATCATCATTACGAAAAAAAACCTTGCCACCGTTCGGGCGAACCAACCCGACAATCATATAAAATGTTGTTGTCTTGCCCGCTCCGTTCGGACCAAGCAGGCCTACGATTTCCCCTTTCTTGACATTGATATCAACCCCATTGACCACTGCGCGACGGTTGTAGATCTTGACGAGTCCCTCTGTGTAGAGAAGCGGTTGTTCCGTGTCGTCGTTCATTGAGACTTCGAGGTGTCGGTGATGAGCGTTTTGCTTCCGCCAATGGTGCGGGATTGACCCGTGCCTTTGAGAATCATGACTGTCGACTGCTCGGTGGCCACTTGGTTGTTTATGCCCTGCTGAATTGATGGCCAGTCGCGAAGGGTGACCTCTCCTGTGTCAGGCTTGTAGGTCATCTCGCCCGCTCTTCCGATGGCCTGCTGGACTGTACTTTGAGGATCAGACTTTTCTTGAACGATGATGACATTTCCGTGCGCCTCGGCGACGGCGATGCCTTTGCGATCCTTGCTGAGCGTGACTTTGAGACGGTCGGAGGTGAGGGTGAATTGGGAGTCGCGCACAACGACGCGGCCTACAAATTCGGCGATGTTTTTTTCGCTGTCAAAGCTCGATTCCTTTGTGGCAGTGATCTCTGTTTTCGCCCCGGTCGGCCGCTCGCTTCCCGGCATGGAAAAAAGGCCTTGCGGTTTTTTGGATTCCGCTGCCATAGAAGGTTTCGGATCCTCTTGTGCGATGGCAAAAGGAAGGAGGGTGATAAATGCGGTAAGAGCCAGAGTTCCTGCTTTCGTTTTCATTAATTGGAGGTTTCTTCGTTTGAGATCACCATTTTGACATTGCCTCGCAATATTCCGAATCGGGTTTGCGTGTTGAATTCAATGCTGTCTCCAGTGATTTGAAAATCTTCACGCCGTATCGTAGCAGTCTTGTCTCCGGTCAAGAGGTTGGTTTTAAGGTTAAAGACCGCTTGCGGCAGTTCAACGAAAATCTTCTGCCCCTCGCTATCAAGAGCCTCGAGCTTGACGGAATCCATCTCAACGATCTCATCGCTCACTTTTATCGCTGTGACTGCCTCGAAAAGCATGAGAAGTTTTCCTTCTTGATCATACTGGGGCACCTTAAGGCCGTTGACTGGCATTCCTACGGGAACAGGCATTTCAAATCGCTCGGATTCGGCAGGTGATTCCGTGCCCGCCGGCGTCTGCTGTGCTTGCACTGCAGCCGCCAAAGAAACAAGGACAAGTAACCGGGAGAGATCAGGCCACGACATCGCGAAGGGCTTTCAGTTGTTTGATCAAAAGAGGCAAATCCCGAAGAGGAACCTGATTGGGGCCATCGGACAGGGCTTTTGCGGGATTTTCATGAGTTTCCAAAAACACCCCATCACAACCCGCAGCCACGGCAGCACGCGCTAATACGGGTGCCAACCTGCCATCGCCCCCCGTGGTATCCCCTGCCCCACCGGGACGCTGCACAGAGTGGGTGGCATCGAAGATCACAGGGCAACCGAGTTCCTGCATCCAAGGAATGGAGCGCATATCAGCGACTAGGTTATTGTAGCCAAAAGTCGTACCCCGCTCGGTGAAGACATAATTCCGGCAACCTGCAGCCTCGAGTTTGTGGGCGACATTTTTCATGTCCCATGGTGCGAGAAACTGTCCTTTTTTGACATTCACGATACGACCTGTTTGGGCTGCAGCGACGATCAAATCGGTTTGACGACAAAGAAATGCGGGGATTTGCAAAATATCGATGAATCGGCCCGCAATCTCAGCCTCCTCGGGTGAGTGGACATCTGTCGTCACTGGCACCCCAAGCTCGCTACCGATTTCAGCCAACAATTCGCAGCCATCCTGCACAGATGTTCCTCGGAAGGACTTATTGGAGGTGCGATTCGCCTTGTCGTAGGAGGCTTTGAAGACGAACTGGACACCTTCCTTTTCACAGATGGCTTTTATTTTAGAACCCATCCGACGGGTGAAAGCCGGAGTCTCGATCACGCAGGGACCGAGGATGAAGAGAAGTTCGCGCCCCCCGATTGAATGTTGGCCGACTTTGATGATGCGACGCTTTGGCATTTGCGGTCGCATTCTAATGAGACAACGAGAATGGGCAAAGAATTTCTCGAGCTACGGCTGCGACCGAAAGACAAATGCTTCTACCAAGCGCTGCTCGGAGCCGCGATCTCGCAAACCATGCTCATTGCGGGGCGCGATATCCCAAGTCCAACCTTCGACTGCCATTGGGAAATCCAGATCGGCCAGAAGCGGCGCCCATGCTTCTTGGCCATAGCGTCGAGCCGTATCGGTGATGAGTAGGCCGCATGGGCAACTTCGGAGCATAGAGAGGTGGGATTGGCGAATACGGCTGGCGCAGAGAGCGATCTCGGGGTCGGTAAAATGTCCATCCCAACGCTTCAGGAGAGGCAGGGCGAGTTGGGTCAGCACGCAAGAGGAGAGAAGCGTATCGACGCTACGCAGCAGATGAGCAAGTGGACGTTCAAATACAATCGGGCTATCTGGATTTTCCATATGCAGAGCGCCTGACAGGTCTCCGGAAAACAATTTTACTTTATTTCCTGAGCACAGTGCCCGAATGCGAACGTCGACCGGGTGGGCGATATCAACAAGCGTGACACGCTGAAACCTCTCTATCAGATACTCGAGGTCAACATCGTGAAGATGCCCACTCCCAAGAACCGCCACATGCCGACCTTGGGGGAGATTGCGACTGAGGAATGCCTTGCTGGCTTGGAGATGACCCTCCCATGCGGATCGGCAACGCAGAGCGCGATGGCGGATCGCTATTTGTTCTCCAAGAAGTCCACTAGTCCTTGCGCGCAGAGAGGCCGGTGTGAGGCACCATTCCAGTATTTCTAAAATCATCGGACTTTTCGTAACATTAGAGTCGTGTGCCAGGAGACGCGACGAAGTTTTTTTTGAAACTGGAAATTACGAATCGGAGCGTATACAACTACGGCATGGCAAGAAATGTTTTAGGAAAGGATCTGGAGTCCTGCTGCTACGAGCCCCTTACTGGATACTACCGGGATGGTTTTTGTCATACAGGGGCAGGGGATAGTGGGGTTCATACCGTCTGCGCGGTCATGAGCGACGCGTTTCTGAAGTTTTCGCGTGAACAAGGCAACGACCTCAGCACGCCGAGACCGGAATATGAGTTTCCTGGACTGACCGCTGGCGACCGTTGGTGCTTGTGTGCGAGTCGTTGGAAAGAAGCCTACGACGCCGGCATGGCTCCAAAGGTTGTTCTTGAATCCACCCATGCCTCCACATTGGAGTTCGCCTCGATCGAGGAACTCACATCCTGCGCCGTCAAATCATAAAAAAAATCAGCGTCTCGCCCCGCGCGCATTGTTGCGGTCTGTGAGAAAAAGATTCGATCCGCGCTGCTGGAGAACAAAAGTGTTGTTGTCACCATGTTTTGTCCAAGGCCCAGGCGGAACCTCACGCGAGTCGACAAACTTCCAATCGCAGACATCCTTTCCTCCCATGCCGAGGTAATCACGCACAGCTGGAGAAACATCCAGACCAGCACCTTGGTTCAAGTTGGGACGTGGGCGATCATTTCCGAAGACATATTGCCAGTGATCCGTTCGGAAAGGGCCGCAATCTTCCCACTGGGCGTAAGCCGTGCGATTCCCGCGGCGGATGGCCACCCACCGCCCCTTGCATACCGACTGCCCGACTTTCTCGAACGCTTCCCTGAACCACGGAATGACTCGGCGGGACTCGGGCTTCGTAGCCCCCCGGGTCACGTCATTGTAGGGGAGCGCCACATAGAAGGGATTCTGGCGAGGGATAAATAGAGGAAGGAAGCCTCGGCGAGCCTTGGGATCGGGGTTGTCGTATCCCCCAAAATTTTTGTGCCACTCGGGATCCCAAGAGCTCTTGCAATTCGGCACCGGATTATTGCGTGTGGGGCGTTCTCCAACCCAGAAAACCGTGGTCACAATATTACGCTTCCACGGATATCTGCTGAGTCCGAGGCTGGAGGGTGCTTGAGTCGAAACTGCGGGAGGCTCGATCACCCGTATGGCTCGCTCCCGTAGGCTCATGGCGATTTTCTCAAATTCGGGGTCAATCGATGCAAGAGCAAAACTCTGTGCCAGAACCGAAAGAAATAATGTAAGGAGGATGCGACGCATGGGCAGTTGACCTAACTTGATACAGCAAACCAGCGATCGCAAACCAAAAGTCCTATTTTTCTCGCGATGTAAGTGGACACCGAGAGGCGAGAAAATCGGATTCCTGAAAGAGAGAAGGTCGTTGTCTTTTTTCGGAGGAGGCATTGTATTCTACGCCATGTCGCGTGTTTTGATGCCATGGATATTAGCTGGACTGAGCGGATTTCTTTTAGGGCTGTGCTATCCACCATTCGGATGGGGCGATCTTTGTTGGGTAGCCATGGTGCCGCTTGTATGGGCGCTTTGGTTTTGCCCGCCCGCTGAGCGCCATGATTGGAGAAGGACAGCGGGCTTGGGTTACACGAGCGGTTTCGTGTTTTTTGCGATGTCCGCCCATTGGCTTACAACGCTCACTTGGCCGGGCTACATTCTTCTCTTATTCTATTTTGCCCTTTACCTTGCCGCGTGGGCACTCTTTGCCAGAGCTTTGGTTCCCTCAAATGCGGCTGAGGAATCTTGGCTTGGATCGCTACATAATCTGCGTGTTTGCATCCTTGGCTCCGCAGGCTGGGTCGCTCTCGAGTGGCTTAGGGGAGTCATTTTTCCGGCATTCGGCTGGAACGGCCTTGGTATCGCTCTCCACGAGAACATCGCCCTGATTCAAATCGCGGATATCACCGGAGTAGGAGGCGTTTCTTTTCTTGTCGCGATGACCAATCTTATGCTGGCGGCCACCGTCAAGCGCCTCCTCCTCGAGATCAAACGAGGGGCCCGGCGCGCACATTATGATTTTGCTGTGACCATCGCTTTGGTGGCTCTTACTTGGACCTATGGCGTGCGCAAACTCTTCACTCCCGAGCCTCCGTCCGAGTCTTTGAGCTTTGCCGCCGTTCAAGCAAATATTCCACAAAATGTCCGCAACAGCCCTGAACGCGAAATTGAGGTTCTCGAAAACCTGAAAAACCAAACACTCCCAGCCATCGCCATGGAACCAGATCTCATTCTATGGCCCGAGTCCTGCACTCCCAGCCCGCTGCTGGGAAATCAGTTTACGTGGGACTTAGTGAAAGGACTCGCTCAACAACACACGGGCGACTTTCTGCTTGGAACGACGCACTGGGGCACCGATGGCGACTACAACTCCATCGCACTGCTCACAAAGCGCGCAAAAGAAGTCCAACTGCACCACAAAATTCACCTCGTTCCCTTCGGCGAATATGTGCCACTACGCGAGGAATTCCCGCTTCTCGCCAAAATCGTGGGCGACCTGATACCGTCCGACTTCGACCCCGGAAAGGATTTCACACTTTTAGAGCTCAATTCCAAGTCGGTGAAACTTGGCCCACTCGTCTGTTTCGAGGATACCGTTGCGGATCTCGCACGGCGCTTTTCTCTTCTCGGCGCTCAATGCTTCGTGGTTGTCACAAATGATGGGTGGTTCCT
The DNA here is from genome assembly GCA_002290555.1 of Spartobacteria bacterium AMD-G4. GTDB lineage: Bacteria > Verrucomicrobiota > Verrucomicrobiia > Chthoniobacterales > Terrimicrobiaceae > UBA967. The sequence goes on along the minus strand of NEUK01000050.1, from coordinate 1,498 downwards.
TCAGAGCGCTGGCTCACTCCAGCACCTCAACAATGCTGTCTTCCGCTGCGTCGAAAATAAAATCCCGATGATCCGTGCCGCAAATACCGGCGTGACCTGCGCCATCGACCGTCTTGGCATAGTCCGGGAGGTCCTACGCGACCCTTCAGGAAGCACATTTTTGCAAGGCATTCTCTTCAGCAAGATCAACATCCCGACCTCAACCAACCCCACATTTTTCACCCGCTATGGCGAAGTTTTTTCCATTTCCTGCCTCGCCGTAAGCCTTCTCGCTCTCGCCATTTCGCTAAACCGCATCAGAAAAAATAAAAAATCGTCTTGTTCGAACCCTCCCGAAACGAAAACCTCCGCGCCATGAAAGTCCTCGTAACCGTTCTGCCGAAACCATCCGTCCTCGACCCTCAAGGCGCCGCCGCCGCTGAAGCCATCCGCCACCTCGGCCTCACCGGCGTGGGACGCGTCCGCATCGGCAAAGTCATCGAACTCGAACTCCCCGACTCAACGCCCGACTCCGAAATCCACCGCATCGCCAAAGACCTCCTCTCCAACCCCGTCATCGAGGACTACTCGATCAGCAAATAATGAAATTCGCCGTCATCCGCTTCCCTGGCTCGAACTGCGACCAGGACTGCGTTCTCACTCTCAATAATCTTCCCGGCGCCTCCGCCGACTTCGTCTGGCACAAGGATACCTCGCTTGCCGGCTTCGACGCCGTCGTCGTTCCCGGGGGCTTTTCCTACGGCGACTACCTCCGCTGCGGAGCCATCGCCCGCTTCTCGCCGATCATGCAAACGGTAAAAAGTTTCGCCGCCTCCGGTGGCACCGTCCTCGGCATCTGCAACGGCTTTCAAATCCTCTGCGAGAGCGGACTCCTCCCCGGCGCCCTCGTTCGCAACAAAGGCCTCCACTTCGTCTGCAAACACCAAAGCATCCGCGTGGAATCGACCAATTCCCGTTTCACCCGCGCCGCAACCAAAGGCCAAGTCCTCAACATCCCCATCGCTCACGGGGAAGGCTGCTACTTTGCCGATGACGCCACCCTCGCCGCCCTCAACGCGAACGACCAAATCCTCGTCCGCTACTGCGACGCCGCCGGCCAAACCACCGACGCCGCAAACCCCAACGGCTCACGCGAAAACATCGCCGGTATCTGCAACGAAACCCGAAATGTGTTTGGCCTCATGCCCCACCCCGAGCGCGCCTGCGACGCCGCCCTCGGCAGCACCGACGGATTAGTGATCTTCGATAGTTTGTTGAAATGTTAACCACGGAGCACTCGGAGAGCACGGAGGAGTTTGAAAACAACTCCCTAACGGACGCCATCATTGGCTCGGCCATCTCTGTGCACCGGGAACTTGGGCCGGGACTGCTCGAATCGGTTTATGAAAAGTGCCTAGCTTTTGAACTCGCCGATCGAGGTCTTTCCGTCACCACGCAACAAGAAATCCCCGTCCGCTACAAAAACCTCACCTTCGATTGTGGTTTCCGCGCCGACCTC
>NEUK01000005.1 GCA_002290555.1 Spartobacteria bacterium AMD-G4 | reverse complement strand
GGATCGACGCGGAGGCCGCGGCTGGCGGCTTTTTTCGCGAGGAGGCCGGCGCCGATCATCACGCTCGGGTTGCTGGTGTTTGTGCAGCTCGTGATGGCGGCAATGAGAACTGAACCGTTGCGGAGATGGAGGTCACCTTTGGCGTGTGCGGCGGTGATGGCATCCGGCGTCGGGCGGTCATTGACCATCTCGGCCTCGTCGGCGCTCTGCGAGCCGTTGCGCTTGACGGCAGCCGACTTGGAGAGATCGTTCTCGGCCTTGCCGTAACCGCCTTCGGCGACGGATTTCGTGAGCAGGCTGGTGAAAGTGTTTTTGAGATCGGGGACATTGATGCGGTCCTGCGGGCGCTTGGGACCTGCGACGCCGGGCTGGACGGTCGAGAGGTCGAGGTCGATATCCACGCTGTATTCGATGTCGCCTTTTTTCGGCATGCCGAAGAGGTTCTGGGCCTTGAAATAATTTTCGAACGCGCGGCATTGCTGCTCGGTGCGGCCGGTGGCGGCGAGGTAGTTGACGGATTCGGAATCGACAGGGAAGAAGCCCATGGTGGCGCCGTATTCGGGAGCCATGTTTGCGATCGTTGCACGGTCGGTGAGGGGGAGTGTGACGGCGCCCTCGCCGTAGAATTCGACAAATTTTCCAACCACCTTTGCGGCGCGTAGGAGCTGGGTGACATGGAGGGCGAGGTCGGTCGCGGTGACGCCTTCGCGCAAGCGGCCGGTGAGGTTCACGCCCACGACTTCAGGAGTCAGGAAATAGACAGGCTGGCCGAGCATTCCCGCCTCGGCTTCGATGCCGCCCACGCCCCAGCCGACGACGCCGAGGCCGTTGATCATGGTCGTGTGGGAATCGGTGCCGACGAGTGTGTCCGGGTAGTAGAGGTCGCCGGCGCTGAGCACGCCTTTTGCGAGATACTCGAGGTTCACTTGGTGCACGATGCCGATGCCGGGAGGCACAACTCCGAAAGTCTTGAATGCTTGCTGGCCCCATTTGAGGAACTGGTAGCGCTCGCGGTTGCGCTTGAATTCCATGTCGAGATTGAGCTGGAGCGCATTGGCGGAGCCATAGAAATCAACTTGCACCGAGTGATCCACGACGAGATCGACAGGCACGAGGGGCTCTATGATGGCCGGATTGCCGCCGAGACCTTTCACCGCAGTGCGCATGGCGGCGAGGTCCACCAGGAGCGGCACGCCGGTGAAGTCCTGCAAAACGATGCGGGCGACGACGAAAGGAATTTCTTCCTCGGCGGGAGCCTTTGCATTCCAGTTCGCGAGCGTCTCGACATCACGCGCTTGGACTTTTTTCCCGTCACAGTTGCGGAGCACAGACTCGAGGACGATGCGGATGCTGACAGGGAGTTTGGAGATCGGTCCAACACCTGCCTCTTCAAGAGCGGGTAGGGAGTGAAGGTAGGATGGGGTTTCGGAACCGGAGTCGAATTGGCGCAGGGTATTGAACGGCGTGGTCATGAGTATGGGGTTTATAAATCAGGTTTCGGGGGCTCTGGGCAATGCTGTTTCCAAAGCACAGGATGCTGCGGCTACTTTGGCAAAGTCCCGACGGGGCAGACTACTCAGCCGCACAGCACAAAGAATCAGGCTTTTCTGAGCGCTTCAGTTTCGAGAACTTCGCGACGCACGCTCTTGCCCCGGAGTTTCGAGGCCCAGAGGACGACTGGTGCGGCGATGTAGATTGATGAGTAGGTTCCTACAAGGATACCAACCAAGATCGCAAACGAGAAATCGCGCAGCACAGCACCGCCGAAGAAATAAAGCGCACCCACCGAGAGGAGCGTGGTGCCACCGGTGAGGATGGTACGGCTGAGGGTCTCGTTGATGCTCGTATTCATGAGAGTTTGCACGGTGCCACGCTCGCCATTTTTCAGGCCTTCGCGAATGCGGTCGAACACAACAATGGTGTCGTTGATCGAATAACCGGCGATTGTCAGAACGGCTCCAACCATCACCAGGGAAAGCTCGCCGCCGATGAGCGAGAAGATGCCCAGAGTAATGATGACATCGTGCAGGAGCGCGACGAGTGCTCCGAGGGCGAAGGAAAACTCAAAGCGCAGTGTGACGTATAACAAGATGCCAATCATGCCCAACGCGAGTGCGATGAGGGCGCTCTTGGCAAATTCTAGGCCGATTTGAGGCCCTACCGTATCCTGTCCGAACGACACGATTCCGCTTTCTGGAAAGGCCTTCTGGAGTTTGGCGAGGATGTCATTGGAGGTTCCCTGCAGGCTGCGGAAAGTGAGCATCTCCTTGGTGCCTTCACGCTCAAATTGAATGACTACGGCCGGATCATCCAACGCTATACGGGCCTCTGCAACGCTGACGGGCTTGGAAGAATCGACGATCAGCAGGTCCCCACCACGGAAATCGATGCCAAAATTTTTCTCACCGCGAACGGCAAAGACGGCCACTGAGCCACCGATGAAGACGAGCGAGATGACGAGAGCGATCCAGCGTTTGCCGAGGAAGTCGAAGGTGCGTTTCGGCACGAGGTCGAGCATCCTTATTTGACTCAAGCCAAATTTGTCGACCATCCAGCGAAAGCCTGTGCGGGTGAAGAGCAGGGCGGAGAACATCGAGGCGATGATGCCCAGCGTGAGGGTGATGGCGAATCCCTTCACCGAGCCGGTGGCCTGCCAGAAGAGGATGATCGCTGTGATGAGCGTGGTCGCATTGGCATCAAAAATAGCGCTAAAAGCCTTGTCGTAGGCCCCAGTGAGGGCGGTCGGGAGCGATTTTCCGGCAGCCAACTCCTCACGAAGGCGCTCGTAGATCAGAACATTGGCATCCACCGCCATACCGATTGTCAGGATAATGCCGGCGATACCCGGCAGGGTAAGGGTGAATCCAAACATGGCCATCGCCCCAAGGAGCAGAAGGATATTCAAAAGCAGGCCGAAAACCGCAATCAGGCCGGCGAAGCGGTAGTAAAGAAGCGTGGCAAAAATCACCAGCACGAGGCCAGTAACGCCAGCCATGACGCCGCTTCGAATGGAATCCGCACCCAAAGTGGGCGAGACGCTGCGGGTCTCTTCGATCTGGACTGGCACACGAAGCGGGTTCTCAAGTGCGCTGGCAAGGTCGCGGGCCTCCTTGTCGTCAAAATTGCCAGTGATCTGGGCGCGACCGCCAAAGTGGTCGCTTTGAAGGACGGGCGCGGAAATGACTTCACCATCAAGAATGATCGCCATCTGTCGTCCCTTGTTCTGGCGCGCGACTTCATCAAAAATTTTGCCCCCCTCGGAGTTGAGTTCCAGCGAAACGCCGTAGCCTTGTTGGTCGAAGTAGGCGAAGGCACGGGTGACATATTCACCTGTAAAAGCGGCGCGGCGTTTGACGAGGATTTGCGTGCTCTCTGTCTTGTCTTTGCCGGGGCGGTAGGTTTTCAGCACCAACGAAGGATCCATGACCTCCTCGCCATTCTGAATGCGCTCGACGCGGGAGGGACCGCCTTCGTCCACGATGGCGAATTCCAGCTTGGCCACGCGCTGGAGCTGGGATTTCGCCTCTTGCATCTGATTGGTGTCGAGTCCCGCGATCTGGACAAGAATGCGATCCTTGCCTTGGGGGGTGATGACTGGCTCGCTGACTCCGTATTGATCCACCCGCTTCCGAATCACTTCCACCGCCTGATCGAGCAGGTCGGGGGTAATGCTACCATCTGTCTGAGGGATAAGCCGTATGAGGAACGATGTGCCGCCTTGGAGATCCAAGCCGAGCCGGATTTTTTTATCGGGAGGCGTGATTTGCTCGATGCAGAAAGCTGCGAGCAAAACGCTCAGAACGAGTCCTAACCAGCGTTTGCGCAAGGGTAGGTCGCTGGCAAAATACCAACCGAAGAGCACAAGAAGAAGGAGGCCGAAGGAAAAGGTCAGAACGGGTGACATCGTAGGAAACAGGGAAGAGGGTCGTGCGGGACCCAGTGTTAAAAAAGATTAGGAAACTGCAGATTCTTTGTCGGTAGATTTCTCAACAGCCGCCACGGCAGCGCGATCGAATTCCACCTTCACATTGTCAGCGATTTTGATGATGAGAGTCTTTTCCTTCACGTTGGCCACGACGCCGTGGATGCCGGCACTGGTTACCACTTGATCACCGGTCTTGATGGATTCCACAAGTTTGGCGTGTTCTTTAGCCTTTTTCTGCTGCGGGCGGATGAGGAGGAAGTAAAAGATGATGAAAATGAAAATCAAAGGCATCATTGAAACGAACATATTCGGCTGGGCTGGCGCTGGTGCTGCCTGCGCGAGGAGAGTAGAAATAGTAAATGTCATAATGGAGTTGCGCAGACTATGGGAGGGGAATTGAATTGCAAGTCCGATTGGTGGGTAAACTGGGTAGCAAATCTCTCAGGCTATCCAAATCCCGCTCAAGAAAAAGGCCCTTCCGGTCCATGCCGCTGTGCGAATCCAGTTCGACCTAACAAGTTGCTGGTGCAGCCGGGCATTCCAGCCTTGCAGGAGCTTGCGGTGCAGGGGAACTTGTATGAGAAATGTGGAGCCCCAGACCACTCCGAGGAGAAGCCCGCTGATGAGGAAAGCACTCGAGCGAAAGCCCTCCATGAGCAGGAGGGCAAAAGTGAAAATCTCGCCTAACATAAGCGGAGCAACCACCCATCCGGTGCGGTCACAGTGCTCTTTCTCATGCGCGGCGAAATTTTCACGGTCAAAGCGCGCCATCATCGGGTAGTGGACGATTTGGACGAACCAAATCAGGCCCACCATGGCAAAGGTGGTCCAGACATGCGCCGCAGCGACGAGGCCTGCGTTCATCGCCCTACTTGCCGATCAAGATGGAGATCGACCACTCCTTGGTCCCGTAGCTTTTCTGCGAGGGCAGTAGGACTTCGCTGCCAAGTTCACAGATGTCATCCGGCGCAGGGAGGCTGGTATCCGCGAAGCGGTGCCATTGGAGAGCCTTCGGCAGGACGGGAAGTCCGAAAGTGATAGGCTGGTAATACATGTTGCAGACGACATAAATGAAGTGGTGTCCACCGCCTATGGCCTGCCCATGGCGCCCACAGAGCATGAATGCGATGGTTCTGCTGCTGGGCGACCAATCGGGGTGCCAGGGCAGAACGCCATGCCAGCTGATATCTGGATAGCCGCTGCCAATTTGGTCGAGTTCACTCAGGAAATTGGCCTGACGGAGCGAGGGGCTCGCCTTTCGGAATGCGATGATGGATTTCGTGAAACGGAGCATTTCCTTGCCGAAGTCATCGGGTTTCCAGCTCAGCCAATTCCACTCCGAGTCATGGCAGTAGGCATTGTTGTTTCCACGCTGCGTGCGACCGCTCTCGTCGCCCATGTAAATCATGGGAACACCTTGGCTCACCATGAGCAGGGCCATCGCGTTTTTGCATTGTCGCAGACGCAGCGCCTCCACGGCCGAGTCGTCGGTTGGCCCCTCGGAGCCGCAGTTCCAGCTCAGGTTGTCATTCGTGCCGTCCTGATTGTTCTCGCCGTTTTCGAGGTTGTGTTTGCCGTTGTAGGAAAAAAGATCGCGCAAGGTGAAGCCGTCGTGGCAAGTGATAAAGTTCACGCTCGCCGAAGGCTTGCGGCCCGCCGCCGCATAGAGGTCGGGGGATCCCATGATGCGTTGCACCATTTCGCCGACCTGGCCGAGATCGCCTTTCAAAAAACGCCGCGCGCAATCGCGGTATTTGCCATTCCATTCCATCCAGCGCCCGTAGCTTGGAAAATTTCCTACCTGATACAGCCCGCCGGCATCCCAAGCCTCGGCCACCAGCTTGCAATCGGCCAGCACGGGGTCGTGAGCAAGAAATTCCAGAAGCGGGGGATTTGCCAGCGGATTCCCCTGACTGTCGCGGCCGAGGATCGAGGCGAGATCGAAGCGGAATCCATCAATGTGGTATTCCGAAGCCCAATAGCGGAGGCAATTGATCACAAACTCGCGAACGGCTGGGTAGTTGCAATTGACTGTGTTTCCGCAGCCCGAGTAATTTGCGAAATTTCCTTTATCATCAAGGATATACCAAGTCTTGTTATCGATTCCTCGGAAGGAAAAGACCGGCCCGCCCGCACCGCCTTCCGCCGTGTGGTTGAAGACGACATCCAGCATGACCTCGATGCCCTTTCCATGAAGCGCGCGCACCATTTCTTTCATCTCGGAGACTTGCATGCTCTTGGCTCCTGCGGCCGCATAGCTGGCCTTGGGTGCGAAGAATCCCACTGTGCTGTAGCCCCAGTAATTACATAGCGTCTCGCCATTTGTGGGGTTTGTGCGTAGGTTCTCGGTCTCGTCAAATTCAAAGACCGGCATGAGCTCCACGCAGTTGATCCCGAGATTGGCCAAGTCTTTCACTTTCTCAGCCAGACCGGCAAAAGTGCCCGGATTTTTCACCTTCGAAGTCTCATGGCGAGTGAAGCCACGCAGGTGCATTTCGTAAATGATAAGTTCGCTCACCGGCACGCGTCTGATCCCGTTCGGTTCGAGCATGCCGACACCCACAGGCACGCGCGATCGAAAGATCGGCTTGTGCGAGGCTTTCGACTTGGCCATCCACTCTTCACGGCCCACGACCTCCCGTGCATAAGGATCGAGCAGGATTTTGGAGGAGTCGAAATAATGACCATCCCGCTCGCTCGATGGGCCCTCCATCCTGAATCCGTATTCCAGATTTTCGAATTCCAGATCGTGCACCACCATCGCCCACACATGCCCCAATCGGTAGTTTTTTGGGAATGGAATCTCGGCGACCGGTTGCTCTTGGCCCTTCTTGAAGAGGACCAGTGTGCAACCTGTCGCGTTGGCGCTGAAGATGGAAAAATTCACGCCACCCGGGAAGTGACTTACCCCGAAAGGCAGAAGGTGCCCGCAGCTCACACGATGTTTCCCTATCTGATTAAAAGATGCCGCAAGCGAGTTCATGCTGCGTGAATCGTAATTTCGAAACTCGAAACCGCAAGCACCGGATGCGGGCGCGCCCCGGTAGAATAACAAAAACTGACCTTTATGCATTTTACGCTTGCTGAGATTCCTTCCAATCGGAAGATAGAGCCTCCCATCCACCTGCCTTGCCGGCGTGGCGAAATGGCAGACGCAAGGGACTTAAAATCCCTTATTCCGAAAGGAGTGTGCGGGTTCGAGTCCCGCCGCCGGCACTCATTCCGACTTCCGGTTGTTTTGAATAAAAGCTTTTTAGTCAGCTTTTAGTGTTGAATATCTGGAGCGCGGGAGTAAAAGAACCCTGTCTGGTTTCTTTCAAAAAAGCATGAGCAAAGGACTTTTACTGGTAGTGGGGCTTGGTATCGCGAGTTTCTTTACATGGAAACACTACTCCAAGCCCAATTTTTTTTCCCCGGAACAGGAAATCGAAAACCTCATCGCGAAAGGAACGCTTTCAGCGGTGGAGCTGGCGGAGGTAACGGATAAATTTCCTGCTCTTGTCGGTCGAGCGCTTCGTGACCGCAGAATCACTGTCACGGGAGTTTTGCACAAAGCCATGGTCAAAGGCGTGGGCTCGCATGATTTGATCTTGGATTTGGAAGGCTCTCGCAAACGAAAGATCACATTTGCTTCGGATGTGAACAGCTATGCGAGGGCCAACAATTCCATAGGAAAATCTAAAACGAAATTTCAGAAATTTGGTCGGGAGATCGTAGTTTATGAATCGGCACCCAGCCGCGCGAAGGGATCGCTGGGAGGCGGGGCGCTTCAAAAAATGCTCGGTTACGCAGCCCCAGCCGAGCCTCCATCCGAGACGGAATCCGATGCATCGAATGCAAAGCAAGAAAACGAACAAGGTCCCGTCGAAAGGGTCGTCTTTCGAGAACTCGACACCGTGACTTTGGAGGGAATCTTTCAGCACATCACCAACGCCAACATTTTCATCGAGTGGAGACCATCGAAGAGCCTGTAAGCTCGGATCCGAGTCAGTTAACAGGTTGGGTCTTTTTTTTCCCCATCAACCAGGCGATCCCGATGCAAATCTCGTAGAGGACATACATAGGCCCCCCCATGAGGAGGAGCGTGAGAATGTCGGATGTCGGGGTGATGAGCGCCGCCAAGACAAAAATGACGACTACTGCGAAGGCGCGCGTGCGGTTGAGAAGCTCGTAATCGACAATACCGAGTTTCACCAGAAGCAAGACCGCCAGTGGCAGCTCAAAGGCGAGGCCGAAGGAAATGACGAACTGCGTGGCAAAGGAATAGTATTCGCGCACCGTCCAGGTCGGCTGCCAATTCATGGACTGGGCATCCTTAAAGAAAAATTCCAGTGTCTGCGGCAGGACGACGAAGTAGCTGAATGCCGCACCGCCAAGGAAGAGCCCCGAACCAAGCGCAGCGGCTGGAAAAATCATCACTTTCTCCTTCGGTGTCAGGGCAGGCAGGATGAATTCGGCTAGGAAAATAATGATCAAGGGAAACGAGAGGACCAGCCCGGCATAGAAGGAGAGCTCAAGCGAAATGGTGAAGGAGTCGGCGACGCCCAGGGATTGCAAATTCGCCGCGCGCTGAGGATCCACCGCTACGAGCGGATTCTGCACGATGGCCGCCAACTCGGTGCGGAAGACAAAAGAGAGGAGCATTCCCAACACAAGAGCAGACGCGATTTTTATGATCGTGAAGCGCAAGTCCTCAATGTGCGAGAGAAACGGCTTCGCATCATCCCCGCGGTTTCGAAAAGCAAAAAACTTCTCGAGTCTCTTGGACGGTTGGTTAGCGGAGTTGTTCACGCCAGCGGCTGAGCTCCCTTTGAATATTTTCCGGCGAGGGCGCGCCTGTTGCCTTGCGCGCAGCGAGTGCGGCTCGGAGGTCAAAGGTGGCCTTCACGATATCGGTAGTGAGAACGGGGGATGCCGCAGCGAATTGAACGGTATCCAGTTTGTGCAGTGGTGTCTTTGTTTCTGCGGCCAGAGCTACGAGACCACCGATGATCTCGTGAGCCTTCCGAAAGGGCACTCCCCCTTCGACCAAGCGATCGGCAAGATCCGTGGCGAGGAGCAGCGGGTCGCTCGCGGCAGCCAAGGCGCGGTCTTCGCGGAGGGATGCCGATTCAAACATCTCAGCAAAAATAGCCATCGTCTGCGAAGCAGATTTAACAGAGTCGAAGACGGCCTCCTTGTCTTCTTGCATATCCCGATTGTAGGTGAGCGGGAGACCCTTCATGACGGTCAGGAGACTCATCAAGTTCCCGTAGAGCCTTCCCGTGCGGCCACGCGCCAACTCGGCGATATCAGGATTTTTTTTCTGCGGCATCAGGCTCGAGCCGGTCGTGTGGCGATCGCTCAATTCGATGAACCCAAACTCCGCCGACGCCCATAAAATAACATCCTCGCTGAGGCGGGAAATGTGCATGCCGAGGATGGCGATGTCGGCCAGCACCTCGCAGGCGAAGTCGCGGTCCGCGACAGCATCCATGCTGTTCGTCGTCACTTTGGAGAAGCCCAGTTCCTTGGCCATGGATTCGCGGTTCAAAAGAATCGTCGAACCCGCAATCGCCCCCGAACCGAGCGGGCAAGCGTCCATGCGCATGGAGGCATCCGCCAGCCGCGAGGCGTCGCGATCAAGCATTTCCACATAGGCAAGGAGGTGGTGTGCAAAAAAGACCGGCTGGGCGCGTTGAAGATGGGTATAGCCGGGAATGATCGCGTGCTGGTGTCTCTCGGCAAGGCCTACAAGAGAGCGCTGTAGCAGGCGAATGCCGCCGCGTAATCCCTCGCACGCATCGCGAAGCCAAAGTCGGAAGTCGAGCGCGACTTGGTCATTCCTGCTGCGAGCGGTGTGGAGCTTCGCTCCAGCTGCGCCAATGCGTTGGGTGAGCTCGGACTCGATGTTCATGTGAACATCTTCAAGCTCTTGGCTGAAAACAAAATTTCCCGTTTCGATGTCCGCTCGGATTTCGAGCAAGCCTCGTTCGATTTGGCTGAATTCTTCAGGCGTAAGAATGCCCGCGCCGAGCAAGGCCCGTGCGTGTGCGATGCTACCTTGGATATCCTGCCGGTAGAGCTGCCAGTCCACATGCACTGACGCGCCGTAGCTTTTTAACAGGTCGGATTGCTCCTCTTTGAATCTTCCTTTCCACATATCTCGTCAGGCCTTGGCTTCCATCCGCTTCATGCAAGAACCCTTTAATTGCAGCTCATCGCATCGGGCTTCGATTTTCAGCATTTTGTTGGTTGGAGAAAAGCCCAGTCGGCGGGTGATACAGTTTTCGAGCAATTCCATATTCGGGTCTTCAAATTCGATGATTTTTTTACAATCCACGCAGACGAGGTGGTTGTGTGTAGGATGTTCCAGAAAGTTTGGATCATAGATTTTCGTGTCGCCACCAAAGTCGAGTTCACGCAGCAGTCCACTCTGCACAAGCAAGGGCAAGGTGCGGTAGACCGTGGCCCGCGACACCGAGCGATCGATCGAACGGGCCATTTCAAGAAGCTCTTCGGCGGTGTAGTGGCTGTTCGTGTCAAAAGCGGCCTCAATGATAGCCTCTCGCTGCGCGGTTTTGCGCAGTCCTTTCCCAGCGAGATATTCGTGCAGAATTTCCCGCACGCTCTCGCGTGAGACATTGGCCATTGAGAGATCAAACTATCCCCCGCTCTGTGAGTCAAGGCACGGGTCAGGTTTGTTGTTCGCCTCATTCCTGGAGTGCAGCACGGAAGAAAATATAAACAGGTGCTTGGGATGTATCGCAGAAAAATTAGCGATGCTTTTCAGCGCTGAAAACCTCCCAGCGGGCTTGTGCCGTGTTCAAGTGCACTCGCACGATCTTTTCGATTTCGCAGCAGTATCCACCAGCCAGAACCCATGCGACGGGGATTTTTTCGCATCTGGCGAATTCAAAGACCATTCGCTCCCGAAGCGGTTCGGAACCCGCCTCCCCGTGTTGGAGGATTTAGGAAAGATTAGGGTTCCAGCTACCCGAAAAGCTTTGCGCGGGCTTCTCTCTCGCTCAAGCCACCAGCGACAAGCATCGAAATGGCTTTCTCGATCACCGCGTCTTTTTCTGTGAGCGCAGCGTCTTTTTCTGTGAGCGCAGCGTCTTTTTCCGCAAGGGCGGCGCTTTTTTCCGCAAGGGCGGCGTTTGTTTCTGCGACCAGGCGTTCCATGTCCTCGAGGTCTTCGAGGTAGTCGTCCTCGACCTCCATCGTTTCGCGCACATCGGGTTCACTGATGGCTTTGATCAGGCGGCGGATGACTCCGTGAAATTTCTTCGGGTAGTCTTCCTCTCGAATGCTGAGTGTGTGGGCGTCTGCAGGATCTTTCTGGCTTTGGTCGAAGATTCCGAGCAGGGACTCCAGATCATTTTGGCGGCGCTGCTTGAGGTGAGGAATCTGCACGATGATGCTGTCGTGGGTGAGGCTTTCGATGAAATCCTCTTGGCGTGCAATTTGTTCGCGGCCGGTGGCGTCAAGATACTGCCGGACGACTCGAATCACTGGCGATTCGGTATGCTCCAGCGAATGCCCGAGTAGGTAGATACTCAGGATTGGCATGGCGCGTAGTTCGCCATTGACCATGTAGGAATTCTCCTTCGAGAGGTATTGCCGACCAAGATACTTGCGAAAGCGCATAATGTCGGACGCAAATTTCGCCTTCTGGATTTCAATGATGACGAGCTTTTCTCCACCGTTGGGCAGGGCGATACGGGCCGAGAAATCAATCCGGAACACCGTGACATTGCGTTGCTCGACATCGGTCCGGTGCTCGGTCGGACGAAATCTCAACTCGACAATCTCCTCACCGATCATCGTCGAGAGAAAAAGCCGAGCCACTCTATTGTCGTCCAATAGATATTTGAATGCCCCATCGTAAATCGGATTGGCGATGCGCGTTAGGCCCATATGACTAACCTCGCCTTCAAGCCACAGGTAGGTCAAGTCTAAGGCTCCCCAAAGAAAGAAGCGACAGGTCTCCCGTTTAGAGGCAGGCCTTATTTGGGATTCTTCGGCACGCTTGTGGGCAGCAGGAGCGGAATATCCGCATCCGCTGAGGGATATTGCTTGAGTGTTTCAAAAACCACGCGCATGTCGCATTCCCTGAAAACTCGCCCATACATTTTGTAGATCGCGTTCACGCAGTGGCGCACCTCAGCGCCAGTCACAGAATCCTCATGCTCCTTGCCGATACGGCGCAGCATGAGGCAGAGGGGGATGGGCTGTGGGCCGTTTTCCTGATCGATGATTTCAGGGACACGGAAGTCCGGTTGCTGATAGTGCACGCGAGAGGGATCTACCATTTTATATCCCGCTTTTTCATAAGCGGTGAGACGGATCTCCGTTGCGGCGCACTGGGGGTTGAAGTGCTCCATCTCGCCCAAGAGCGTGATCGGCGCTTCGATCGGTTGCCCAGCAAGTGCAAGTGCCTCCAAGGCGGTCGACACTGGCAGGGCACGGAGCCAGCCAGCGATGCCTGTGCGTCTCCATGCGGGGGCGACCAAGTTATGCGACAGGTGCACGACGGCACCGGGGGCTCCCTCGATGAGGATGGCTGTATGATCTCGCACCGCGACAAACTCTCCGTTGCGGGTCACGAAGTGCATGGCGTAGAGCAAAGCGGCTCCGTTCTGCATGTGCGATGGATGCCATTTCATCCGCTCGGCAATGACTCCAGCCTGCTCCATTTCGCCCGCCGCACCGAATTCCTCCCAGAGCGCTCCGAAGGCCACTTCGAAAAGCGAATCCTTCGGGCTTCGAATCGAGTGCAACTCCAACTCGCTCCAGTCGCCTTGGAGGCTTTTGAGGTCCCCTGGAGCGAGATGCTCCGGTCGCATCCATGGTTGGAGATACATTACACGGCCACCGAGGGAGCGGGCCCCTCGGTGTGATGGAATTGGAGCTCGTAAAGGCTGCGGTAAAGATCGGATTTGGCGAGCAGTTCCTCATGTCGGCCGGTGGCTACAATGCGGCCGTGATCCATCACGACGATGCAGTCGGATTTGAGAATCGTGGAAAGGCGGTGGGCGATGGCGACTACGGTGCGCCCCTCGGAAAGTCTCTCCAAGGCGGCCTGCACCATGCGCTCGCTTTCGGAGTCGAGCGCCGAGGTGGCCTCGTCCAGAAGCAAAACCGGGGCGTTCTTCAGGAGGGCACGCGCGATGGCGAGTCGTTGCTGCTGCCCACCGCTCAGCATGCAGCCCTTGTCGCCGACGACGGTTTCATAGCCGTCCGGCTGCGCCAGTATGAAGTCGTGGGCAAAGGCGGCCCGAGCCGCCGCGATGACTTCGTCCTTGGTCGCGTCGAGTCGGCCATAGCGGATGTTTTCAAAAATCGTGTCATGGAACAAAAATGTCTCCTGTGTGACCATGCCAACCTGCTCGCGGAGCGAGTGCTGGGCGAGATCGCGCAGGTCAATGCCATCAAGGCGCACCACTCCGTGCTGGGGATCGTAGAACCGCATGATGAGCGAAAGAATCGTGCTCTTGCCCGCCCCACTCGCTCCGACCAGAGCGTATTTTTTCCCCTCTTCGATATGCAACGACACATTTTGGACCGCGGCCCTATCCGACCCGTAGTCGAAACTTACATCCTCCAGGTCGATGCGGCCGTTACAGCGCTCAAGCACTTTTGCGGTCGGCTTGTCCGAGATGCTTGGCTGCATTTCCATAAGAGCAAAAACATTTTCCGCTGAAACCATGGATTTTTGCATCAGCATAGGGATGCGGCTGAGATTTTTTACGGGGTTGTAGAGCATGAAAATTCCACCGCAGAGGGCTGCGAATTTGATGAAGCTGATGTCGTTGTAGTAAACATAGATCATCGCAAGAACGACTCCGAAGGCCGCCACGGATTCGATGAGGGGTTGGACGATGTCGGAACTTCTGCGCACGCGGAGGCTGTTGCGGCACTGGGTGTCGCTGGACTTCGCAAATTGATCCGTCTGGTAGCTTTCGCGCGCAAAACTTTTGATGACTCTCACACCGGCAAATGTCTCTTGCAGAATAATCGACATTTGAGCCGCCTCTTTTTCCTCCGCCTTCCCGGCCGAACGCACCTTGCGTCCGAAGACGACGACAGGAACAATGCAGAGAGGGAAAAGAACAAGCGTGGTGAGGCTGAACTTCCAGTCGATCACCACCAGCACGGCCACTTGAGTGAGGATTGCAATCGGGTCCTTGATGATATCGCCCGAGATAGAGGTAAGGGCATTTTGCGTCACGCGTGTGTCACTCATCACACGGGACATGAGCTTGCCGGTTTTCTCCCGGTTGAAGAAATCGAGGGACTGCGACATCAGGTGGGAGAAGAGCTGGGTGCGGATGTCTCGAAGAACGCGCAGGCTTACCCACGCCAAGTAGTAAACATTCAGGTAAGAAAAAAGCCCCCGCAAAACCATGACCAGTGGGATGAGCATGCTTATCCAGATGACTCCCTCGATGCCGGGCCCCTCGTTCGAAATCGATCCTGGCATCAGTGCGGATTTGTCCAGCTTGACGCCGATGGATTCGCCAGCTTTGAGGATGACCAGAGTGAGAGATCCGCTCACGATGCCGGCAAGCACTCCAAAAATGATACCCATGAAAAACTGTTTCCGGTAGGGCCTCATGTAGCTCAGCAGGCGCAGGTAGGGTTTCCAAAAGGCCCGCACCAGTTGCGGGAAAGGGAGCTTGGCGGATTTAGACATCGTAGGCTGTGCAAAGTAACGCAATCGACAATGGGGATGCCACCCTGATTATCAACGGACGCGAAATGTGCGTTTCAAAATCTCTCTGGTGGCGGCACGGTTTGGCAAACAGTTGATCCGAGCGGGTGGCCGTGCCTGTGGAGGACGACGATATCTGGGCACAGGTGGGCGGGTTAGAGTAATGCCATTGCGGCAAGGAGTCGGCCGGTTTGGCCTGCTTCCTTGCGGTAGGAGTAGTATTTTTCGAGATCGGAGCCGGTGCAACTGCCGCAATCGTGGACTGCACGAACTCCTGTTTTGGCAATCTGGACGCGAATCTCGGCGGCAAAATCCACTTCGTAATGCGGCGGGCGGATGCAGGGCGAGATTTGCACGATCAGGTCGCTGGAATCAGCTCCAGTGGCCGCACAGACGGCGGCGATGGTTTTTGGAACGATGCCGAGTTCCGTTCCCTTACGCCCCGAGTGGGCCAGGCCGATTCCGCGGCCATAGCGGTCCACGACATAGACAGCAGCGCAATCCGCCACATAGATTCCCAAGCAGAGAGCGCTCTCGGTAGTGACAAGGGCATCACAGTCGGGAACCGGGAAGTCGTCGGTGCTGGAAATGCGCACGACATTGGCACCGTGAACCTGGCTGGCTTTCGCAAGCGGCATCCCAGCAAAACCGGCTCTATCCAATGTCTCGCGTTGAATCCCAGCAAGACGCTGCAACGCGGTTTCGCGATCGGTTTTGACATCCATCCCTGGCACACGCTGCAAAAAAACAGCCCGCACTCCCGGGATCGCATCCAAAGCAGGGAATGTCTCTGAAGGAACTACAGCCATGCCATTCACATCGGTCCTTCCCCTGTGCTCTCGGTGTCCTCTGTGGTCAATTTTAGAGCTCCTGACTTCTCGCGCTTGGCACGAAAAAAATCCCGCAGCAGGGCGGCGCATTCATCGGCCAGGACGCCGGAAGTGATAAGACAGTGGTGGTTGAGTTGCGGCATTTGGAGAATGTTCACCAGCCCGCCAGCTCCGCCACCACGGGGGTCGGAGCAGCCGAAGATGACGCGGCGGAGTCGGGTATGGACGATGGCTCCGGCGCACATGGGGCAGGGTTCCTTCGTTACATAGAGGTCGCAATCTGTAAGGCGCCAGTCCTCCATTGCAGCCTCGGCCTGCGTGATCGCGAGCATCTCGGCGTGTGCGGTGGCGTCCTTGAGCATTTCGACCTGATTCCAAGCACGGGCAATGATTTCACCTCCCCGCACGATGATCGCGCCACAGGGCACCTCGTCGGCAGCGTAGGCGCGGCGGGCTTGGCGCAGCGCCTCGCGCATGAAGTATTCGTCGCTGGCAAATTCCATAGCAGCACGATATGTCATTTCCATGGCTCCGCGCAAAATTATCGTTGCTCCGTCAATTCTGGCCTGTGATTTCAGCCGTCTCGGCATGGAGGTGGAACGCGTCACTCAAGCCGGTGCGGACTGGATCCATTGCGATGTGATGGATGGCCATTTTGTGGACAACATTTCTTTTGGGCCTGCCTTTGTAGAGGCGGCCTCGCGGCACACGCCTCTGCCGCTTGACGTGCACTTGATGATCGAGCACCCCGCCCACTACCTCCCGCGTTTTCTGCCGCTTGCGGGTTCGATCACATCACATGTCGAGGCCATCCACGATGTCTCCAAGACCCTTGCCGCTGTGAGGACCGCTGGGCTTCTGGCTGGACTTGCCGTCAGTCCGCCGACTCCTGTGGAACTGGTGAAGCCATTCCTCGGCCAATTTGACATTCTTTTAATCATGACTGTGAACCCCGGATTTGGCGGCCAGCCGTTCCTGGATTCGATGCTTGAAAAGGTTGCCGAAGCGGCGAGTTGGCGGGAATCCGGCGTCTTCGATTTTCATATTGAGGTCGATGGCGGCATCAATCTTAAAACGGCAGCCGACGCCGTTCGTAGCGGTGCCGACCTGCTCGTTGCGGGAACATCGGTCTTTCGTGCGCAGGACGCCGCCGAAGAAATCCGGCTATTGAGAAATGTCTGAATCTTCCGCTGGGAAACCCCGCCGCTCCGGACTGCGGCTCGCGTTGGCGCTTATCGTCTTGGTTGGCGGAACGATTTTGATCATAGCCGGAATGGGCTCTCCCAAAAAAGACGGGGCTGCTTGGTTTGGAAAAAGTTTGGAACCGTCAAGGGCCGCGTATCCTTTTGAGCTCACCGATCAGGATGGCAAGCCGTTCCGCCTACTGGATCAGCGGGGCAGTCTGGTGATGCTCCATTTTGGATTCACCTGCTGCCCGAATATTTGCCCGGCCTCGCTGGCGAATATCGCCGCGGCGCGACGAGCCCTACCTGAGGATGCAAGGAATCGGGTGCGAGTTGCATTTATCAGTGTGGATAAAAGGGACGACATTGCAGATCTGAAAAAATACATGCCGATGTTTGATGAAAAATTCACAGGCCTCACGGGATCGCCCGAGGCGATCGGCAACACGGCGCGGGCTTATGGTGCCTTTTATCGCAAGGATCCCAAAGGGCCGCAGGGCGAGGAGGACTACCTGATCGACCACTCAAGCAGCACCTACCTCATCGATCCGAGCGGGAATCTGCGTCTCACTTACAAAATGGAACAGCTTGCCGATGCGCAAGCCATGGTGGGCGACATGCTGCGGGTGCTGGGTTTGCCACAGACGAAGGATTGACCCCAGCGTTTACAAGGAAGATGAGCCAAGACACTTCACTGATTTCTGTAACTCAATTTTCTGTATTTGCAGGGAAGCACGCAATTCGCTTGAGCGTGAATCTCCTCTGCGTGCTGGGCTTTTCGGCCTGTCGTCCGGCAGCGGACTCCACCGTGGACACAACACCTCTTTCTGGTCGGGATATTTACCTCACGCGCTGCACGGCATGTCATCAGGTCGACGGCGGGGGCATCCCCGGAAACTGCCCGCCTCTTCAGGGGTCGCCGCGTCTTGCTGGGCCATCGGAGGATTTAATCCGCCTCATGTTGCTTGGGCAGCGTGGCCCATTGGAGCGAGATGGGAAAACCTACAACGGGATTATGCCTTCGTGGCGCGCAGATTTGACCGATGAGCAAACGGCAGAGGTTCTGAATTATCTTTTTGCGACTTGGAGTCCAAAATCTCCTAAAATCACAGCGCAGCAGGTGGCTCAAGAGCGCGCGGCAACTGCCGATTCTAAATTGCTCCCCGGAAGACAATAGCAGGAAGTGCAGAAGGGCTTTTGGAGCTGCGTGTGCTAGGCTGAAATACCCTCGGTCAAATCAAAGGTCATGGGAGTGCGTGTGGCGGCTCTGCCCGGAATGTCTGGCCTCAGCGTGGCGTTTGAGAAGGCCAAATCTGAATATTGATAAAGTCCTTCGCAAACTTGCCGATACTTGAGTGAACAACCCTCTTCAGAACCTATGATTGACTCCCCCTCTCAAATGCCACTTCTCGTAGTGGAAGGCTACCTGGAACTCGGAATGTGTGCCGATGCCCGACGCGAGTATGAAAACCTTTCTCCCAAATCCAAGGAGGGCGTCGAGGGGCTGACGCTGCTCATGGGAATCCTCCGTGCGGAGGGAAATCTCGCGGGCATGGAATCCGTTGCGGAAAGGCTCTGCATCATCGACTCGGAGAATGTGGATCGCTGGATCGATCTCGCACTTGTGTTGTGCGACGAAAATGCCATCGAGAGCGCCAAGGAACTCCTCCTCGAGGCTGTGGATCGCTTTCCAGAGACGGCTTTGTTGTATTTTCATCTGGCGCGTTTTGAATGCAGCCTGGGCAATCTTGCTCTTGCAAAGGAACACCTCGGACGATCGAAAAAACTATGCTCCGTATGCCGGGTCCTGGCCCTGACGGATGAAGCCGATCTGCTTCCAATCTGGGCAGACCATTGCTCCCCCAAGCTGCAATTTTAAAGTAAGGCGGCGCGGCTTGTTTTAAGAAATAAGACGCCTGTCTCGCGTGGTCTCCCATCTGGCGGAAGCCTATCCTACGCGGCTGGAGGTTGCATACGGCCAGTCCTTGACCTACAAAGAAACGGACATGGCCAAAAACGATTGTATTGTAAGTAATGGAGTGGTGGTGGATGTGCTGCCTGGAACACTTTTTCGGGTGAAATTAGCAAACGACCACGTCTTGCTCTGCCACATCTCTGGCAAAATGAGGAAGCACTTCATTCGCATCGTTCCTGGTGACAAGGTCACGGTGGAGATTTCACCCTACGATCTCACGAAGGGCCGTATCACTTTTCGCGAATCGGGGGCTCCCCCCATGCGCCGGTAATCCACCTCGCTTGCCGGGTATGACCCTTGCAAAACAATGATCGCAGGCATCGATCTTGGAACGACCCACTCGCTCGTGGGCCTCATGGAAAGCGGCTTCCCGGTTCTCATCGCGGACTCGGAGGGCCGCCGCCTGACTCCCTCGGCCGTGTGGTTTCCCAAAGGCGGGGAGCCCGTCGTGGGTTGGGCGGCACTGGAACAAAAAGCCACGCAACCTGCGCTGGTCGTGACCTCTATCAAACGCCTCATCGGCAGGCGTCCCGGAGAAGTTTCAGAGGCATCGACAGGCTCTGCCATTGAGGCTGGGGCGGACGGCTCCCTGCGCGTCGTAGTCGGCGGGCAAGCGCTGCGCCCCGAGGAGATTTCCGCTCTCATTCTTTCCAAGCTCAAGTCCGACCTCGAAAAGTCCTGCGGTGTCCCGGTCGATCGCGCGGTCATCACCGTTCCGGCTTACTTCAACGATGCCCAGCGCGCCGCCACAAAGCGGGCTGGGGAGTTGGCGGGATTCACCGTTGAGCGGATTCTCAGCGAGCCTACCGCAGCCGCCTTGGCCTACGGTCTTGACCGCCTCGGCGAGCGCTCCAAGGTCGCCGTTTACGACCTCGGTGGCGGCACTTTCGATATCTCTGTGCTGGAACTGAATTGCGGCGTCTTCGAAGTTCTTTCCACAAACGGGGACACTGCTCTGGGTGGGGATGATCTGGATACGGCCCTCGCCAAATTCTGGAATATTTTCCTCATCGATGCGGAAAAAATCAAACGCGCTCTCACGGATTCAGAGAGTTTTGAATGGGATGGACGCACATTCCTTCGTTCCGAACTGGAAGCCATTTGCCTGCCCCTTATCGAGAGAACCCGCCGCCATTGCCTGCGCTCGCTTTCGGATGCCCACCTCGAAACCTCCGCGCTGGATGCCGTCGTCCTTGTCGGTGGGGCCACACGCATGCCGGTGGTTCGAAAGTTTGTTGCCGAAATCTTCGGGCGGGAACCCGATGTGAGCCAGCACCCGGACGAAGCCGTGGCGCTCGGGGCTACCATCCAGGCCGGTATTCTCGAAGGCGGATTGCAAAATCTGACCCTCCTTGATGTGACGCCGCTCTCGCTCGGCATCGAGACATTTGGTGGCCTCATGAATGTGATTATTCCGCGCAACACCACGATCCCGTGCAAAGCCGGTGAGATGTTTACGAATGCCGTGGCCAACCAATCGGCGATGAGCATTACGGTCCTGCAGGGGGAGCGCGAAATGGCCCGCGACAACTGGCCGCTCGGCCGCATGGATGTGACATTTCCCCAGGCGCCAAAAGGCCAGGCGCGCGTCGGTGTGCAATTCGAACTTGATGCAAACGGCATTCTTCATGTGCTTGCCCGGGATACATCCACCGGTCTCGACACCCTCATCGACATTCAAAGCGCGGTGGAAGTCTCCGACGAGGCGGTTGAAAAAATGCTCGGGGACTCGCTGGAGCATGCCTTTGAGGACATGGACGAGCGGATTTTCACCGAGGCCAAGCTCAAGGCCGACGAGATGCTGCCGGCGGTCGACACCGCTTTGAACGCCCTCGGCGATGAAGTCCCCGGAGAGGTGCGTGCGGCTATCTTCGCACTCGTGGAAAAAATCCGCTCCGCCCTGCAAACACGCTCCACCTCCGACCTCAAAAACCTCCTTCGCGAACTCGATGCCGTCACCGAGCCTCTCGCCGCCGCTCTCATTGAAAAAACGCTCGGATAGCGTTCTCGCCGGTGCTGAGGTGCACTCCTCGATCTTGTCTTGAGGCACGGGGCGGATTGGCTCAGATTTGCCGCGCATGAAAAAATCCGGATGTCTCGTTGCGTTCCTCCTCGTGGCGGTTTGTGCCAGTATGTTGGCAAATCTGCTCCTGCTGGCGTTAATCGGGTCCAGAGGCGCGGCCTCGATGACGGGAGTCAAAGTCCTTGCTCAAAAAGAATATGAGGAGGAGGTGCTTTCCGAGGGCTCGGATTCTCATTCCAAGGTTGCGGTTATTCCATTGGACGGTGTCATCGGCTTTGGTACGAGCGGCAGCCTTGGGGATTCGATGGTGGAGGATTTCAAGGCTGCTCTCGAGCAGGCTGCGGGGGATCACCATGTGAAAGCGGTGATCGTGCAAATGGATTCCCCCGGGGGTGAGGTGACGGCATCGGATGTTCTCTACAATGCGCTGCAAAATTTCCCTGAAGACAAGCCGGTGATCGCCTACTTCAACTCGATCGGGGCCTCGGGCGCCTATTACACCGCCTGCGGAGCAGATTGGATCATGTGCAACGACACGACTTTCACGGGCAGCATCGGCGTCATTATTTCCACGCTCAACTACCGAGACCTCTTTGGAAAAATCGGCCTCGAGTCGGTGGTCTTCAAAAGCGGAAAGTTCAAGGACATGCTCAATGGAGCTCGTGAGATGAGCAAGGATGAGAAAGATTATGTGCAGGGACTCGTCATGCAAAGTTACGAGCGCTTCCTGGGAATCGTCGCAGATGCTCGCAAACTTGATGCCGCCTCGCTGCGCAATGGTCCCGCAGATGGCCGTATCCTCAGCGGCACGGATGCCTACGCTGCCAAGTTGGTGGACGAGTTGGGCTACATCGAAGACGCCTACGAAAAGGCCCGCATGCTCGGCAAGGCTCCCGGCGCCGAGGTGGTCCGTTATGTTCGGACCTACAGTTTCGACCGGTTCCTGCGCCTCTTTGGTGAGTCCGCTTCGGCAAAAGTCGAGATCGGCCTGCCGGGAAAAAAATATGCCCTCGAGCCAGGCCGCATCTATCTTTTGCCTCCATTCTTCGCGCCCTGAGGGGGGGACGATCCATGAAAAAAACGCGCATCGACACATCAGGGAACAAGGCGGCGTTGCAATCGCCCTTTGCCGCACTGCAAATGGAAGGGCTCCCCGATGCGCTGCCACAACCCGAGCGCGAGACGCCCGCCGTTGCACTAACAAAAATGGGCCGTGTCGTTCTGCGTCGCGAGAAAGCTCAACGCGGCGGAAAAACCGTCGTAGTAGTGTCGGATTTCGAAGCCCGAATTTCAGATGAAGAAATCGAGGGCTTTGCCCGCAAGGCGCGCCAGGCCTGCGGCTGCGGAGGCACAGTTCGCGGGCGCGAGATCGAACTTCAAGGAGACAATGCGCCAAAAATCCGTGCCTATTTCGAAGGCGCTGGATTCCGCGTCGCTGGCGTTTGAGCGGCGCGGGGCATTGGCGGTGGGTGGTTATTTTTTGAGTTCGATGGTTTTTCCGCCGTTGCGGTTGGAGATTCGTTTGAGTTCTTTAGTGTCCTCTTCGGAGGCTTCGAAGGTGCTGAAGTTGAATCGGCAGGCGTCGTCGGAGGCGTCCTTGACGGAGTCGGCGGCTTTTTTGAAATCGTTCCAAGGGATGCCTTGCGGGTTGAGGGATGATTGGACGCTGCCGTCGGAGATGAGGAAGATAACATCGGGCTTCATTTTGGCGGCGAGTTCGAGGACGCCGATGATAAAAGGGGTCAGGAATTAATTCTTGACATTATTTCTGTCCCCGTCACTCTTTTTGCTAACTCTTTCGCCTTATTCAGAGGTGTTTG
>NEUK01000049.1 GCA_002290555.1 Spartobacteria bacterium AMD-G4 | reverse complement strand
CGGGTCGGAATTCTTGATGTCCACGGTCTGCCCGACCATGGCCACGGTGACCACCGGCTCATAAACGCAGCCAGCTTGATCAATCAACGGCTTGCTCGCTGGAGCGGTGTAGGTCTTGCCTGCGGGAAGACCGGCCTTGATGTAGACGGCCACATTGGCCAACCCGTGATCGGCACCCACAACGTAGGTGCGGGTCATGACCGGCTTGGTGTGCAAAGCACCGCACAGCTTATCACCTTTGATCGGGGTAATTTCCCGAGCAGGGGGAACTTCGCCGGTAATCTTAATTTTACCGGTGATCTCGCCTGCGAGAGCGCTGGAAGCTGCAACCGCCGCCACCATCGAGACAACCTTCAGTGTGTTTTTCATTTCGTTTTCCTAGTTAGACCTCAGATTCGGTGGGACGCTAATCCTCGCGAATTGTGGGTCAAGAGACTTCGTGAAATTTTTCACAAGCTATCACCTCCGACGATCCATGGGGTTAGATATTCGAAGAGCGGCCAGCAGGCCCCTGGCCTGGAACAAATTAAGTGGGATTGGACAGGCTGGCTCAGAAACACCTTTGAAAACTCCGTCGTGTCCTTTGAGTACGGAAACCACCGGGCCACAACAGCCCTTGGCCCGTCATAATGCATCAATAAAAGCCCGAAGAGGTTCTAAGTCGGCGTCCTCTTCGGCCATCTCTTTGACCGAGGCCTTGCCACCGATGCGAACCGCTTGGTTCAGCCACCGCTGCGCCACATCCAATTGCCCCATCTGGCAGGCGTAACACGCCAAATTGTACGAAATTACGCTTTCTTCCGGAAATTTGAGCACAATCGATTGCAAGAATTGAAAGGCTTCGTCGGTCCGACGCAGTTCATGGAGGCTGTAACTCTGGTGAATCCAGCCAGCGGGCAATTGAGGAGCCACTTCGATGTACCGCTGAGCGGTCCGAAGGGCTTCTGGCCAAGCCGACTGGGCGGACAAAATCCGCCAATGTATTTCCAGCGCGACTGGGTGGCCGGCTCCTCTCGGGGTGATCCGCTCAAATTCCCGCGACGCTTCGGCAGCATCTCCAAGCCCCAACCAGCCTTCGGCAGCTTCAACGTAATGACGGTCCGGGAACCCCAACTCTTCCATGACGAATGGCTTTACGGGGCTCAACCGCGCAGCGTAAAGCGCAAAATGCCCCAAACTCTGCTGTACCCGTTGCTTTTTGGCCGAAATCACCCAGCCTCGCCGGCCCGATGACTGATACCGTTCGAATCGATGGTCGCCGCAACGACCAACTCCGCCCGATCCGTTTCCAAAACCACATTGCCCCGCACGCCGCGGGCTCGACCTTGATCGAATGGGGCAATACGCGCGTCATCTGCGCCGTTACCGTCGAGGAGTCGGTACCCCGATGGATGAAGGATCAAAAGGTACCCGGTGGCTGGCTATCAGCCGAGTACTCCATGCTCCCCTACTCCACTCTGGATCGAAAAGCCCGGGACATTTCCAAGCTCAAGCTCGATGGGCGCTCCCAGGAAATCCAACGCCTCATCGGACGGTCGCTACGGGCCGTGGTGGACTTGGAACGCCTCGGCGCGCGGACGCTGTGCATCGACTGCGACGTGCTGCAGGCCGACGGGGGCACACGAACCGCCTCGATCACTGGTGCCTTCGTGGCCGTCAGTCTGGCGATTGCCAAGCTTCAATCGGCCGGTTTGCTCAATGACAATCCCATCACGGGTTCGGTGGCGGCCGTGAGTATGGGGGTCTTCAACGGAGTACCGTTGCTCGATCTAAACTACCCCGAAGACAAGGATGCGTCGGTGGACATGAATTTGGTCATGAATGACAAAGGCCAGTTTATCGAACTGCAAGCCGCTGGCGAGGAAGCCACGTTCTCGGACTCCGAATTAGCCGCCCTACTCGCTCTCGGGCGCCCAGGGATTCAACAACTCATCGCCGCCCAGCGGCAGGCCCTAATCGCCCCATGACTCGTCTCTTTTTGTGCCGGCATGCCGAAGTGGAGGACCTGTACCACAAGAAGTTCGGGGGCACGATCGACATGGCCCTTTCGGCCCGAGGACATACCCAGGCACAGGCCTTGGCCTCCTGGCTCAGTCGGCACCCGTTCGACGCCGTGTATGCCAGCCCCATGCAGCGGGTCCAACTCACGCTAGAGCCCTTCCGCCGCCAATTCTCAGGCACGCCTGTGCTGGTGGACGGCTTGCGCGAGGTAGACTTTGGCGCCTGGACGGGTTGTGGGTGGGATGACGTGCAGAGCCGCTTCGGAATGAGCGCCTACGACTGGCTGAAGCACATCGAGACCGACGCCATCCCTGAGGGCGAGACCGTAGACCGCTTTCGAGACCGTGTCGGGAAAGCGTTGGAGCAGATCCTTCGTGGGTCGGCCGGGCAACGGGTGGCGGTTTATGCGCACGGGGGCGTGATCCGGATGGCTCTAGCCATCTTGCTGGACCTGCCGCTCAGTAAGTTCGAACACTTCGAAATCGACTACGCTTCGACCACCTGGTTGGACATCGGTGAAATTAAAGCCGGCAGGCCCCGCACCGAAATTCAACTCCTCAACTTCACCCCTTGGCGAGACGCATGAGCAAACTCCTCCGATCCATTTCCATCACCACTTCCCTGTCCGCTGAAGATGCCGTGGGCGTCCTGCTGGAACTTGAACGGGGACAAACCCCCTCGTCCTACACCGATGCCCTCACCCGACTGTCCACGGTCAGCGTTTACGGTGAGATCGAGACCCAGGATGTGGCGGGCATTAAGCGACGCCTCCGCGAAGGACTCCAAGCACTGGCGGCCGATGGGATCGATATCGCACCGGCAAGAATCCATGTCAAAAAGGTTCCTGCCCGCGACTGGTCTGAATCTTGGAAACGTCATTTCAAGCCACTCGATCTCGGCCCTCGGTTGCTCGTCAAACCCACCTGGAGCCGACGTGTCCCGAAGAAAACTCAGGCCCTCGTGGTTCTCGACCCGGGCCTAAGCTTTGGCACGGGCCAACACGCGACCACCCGCTTCTGCCTCGAGCAACTCGTCGCCCTCCGCGATCCCCAGTCGGCGCAGTCCATGCTCGATGTCGGCACCGGGTCCGGCATCTTGGCTATCGCAGCCGTCAAGCTAGGCTATCAGCCCGTCAATGCCTTCGACTTTGATGCCGACTGCGTGCGAGTCGCCAACGAGAACACCGAACTCAACGGGGTCGCCGCGGTTCTGATCGTGACCCACGACGACATCACGCAAGTTCCCAAGAAACCCAAGCAGCGCTACTCAGTGGTCTGCGCCAACCTGATCTATGACTTACTCATCGCCGAGCGGGATCGACTGCTAGCCCGCGTGGCTCCGGGTGGATCGCTGGTCCTGGCTGGAATCCTGGAGACCCAGTTCGGCATGGTCCGCAAGGCCTTCGAAGAGGCTGGGTGGAAACTGGTGGCAGCCACCACGGACAAAGAATGGCGCTCCGGCACCTTCAGGGAAGTGGCTTTGTAATCTGATTAGGTAGTTATATACATTGTTTTATTGACCGCGCGGCGTCAAAAAGCAGAACGTTAGGGGTTTAGTGTAACTACATCTAAACCCGTTCCATCTCACCGTGGTAACCCTCCAGAAGATCCATGTAGCAGCGATGACAATGGGGCATGATAAAGCAAAATATTACCCATTGAACCAATGAACCTCGCGATGCCGATGAGCCGGATCGATCGACAACTAAGAATTCTCGTGGTGGACGACTTCCCGGAAATGCGCAACGGGTTGCTCCGAACTCTGTCTGCCCTCGGATTTAAATCAGTTACGGCGGCCGAAGAAGCCCTCGCTGCGATTCGGTTGATCGAGGAGTGTCACGAATTTGATTTGATTATCTCCGACCTCAACATGCCTCAGATGTCGGGTCTTGAACTGCTCAACTACGTGCGGAATGTCGACCGACTGGCCTCGATTCCGTTCCTCATGATCACGGCCGAGGCGACCAAGGCCAACGTGTTGGCAGCAGCTAAAGCCGGGGTGACCGATTTCATCGTCAAACCGTTCTCGGTCGAGCAATTGGTGCTGAAGATCGAAGGACTGCACCGTCGGGAGAACCTGACCCATTGATCCCACCGGCGTCCCCCGCACCATCGCCGGAAAACCCCACCGACCAAGCTCTTTGGTCGCTTCTCTGCGGTCCACCGGCAACGGCGGATACCGATTACCGGCCACCCCCATGAAGGCACTCGTCGACACGATCCGGAAGTCTCCGGCGCTCACGCTGATCGTCCGAACGGTGATCATCGCGCTCGCGTATTCCCTCTCGGGGGAAATCGGTCTCTGGTCCGCAAAGGAGCGCGAGCTCTGGCCTACCTTGTGGTTCCCGTCAGCCGTTGGGCTCACCGCCGTCACATTCTGGGGGCCGAGCGCTGCGATCGGGATCGGGCTAGGTGCGCTGTTGATGCGATTGTTCAAGGATCCGTCCCTGCTGTCCCTGCTGAACAGCGTCATCCCCAACGTCGTTGAAGCCTACATCGGCAGCCTATTGCTACGTAAACATTTCGGCCTTCCCCAACGACGGCTCACGACCCAGGAGGTTCCCGAACTGGTCCTCTCACTGGCGATGATCACCAACATCGGCGCGATTATCGGCACTGCCACGCAGGTATTCACTGGGAGTTTCCCTAGTTCCGAAATCGTACGAGTCTGGTGGAGCTGGTGGTCGGGCAATGCCGCAGCCGTGATCCTGATTGCACCGATCTGGCTTTGGGGCCGGGAAGTCGAACTCCAGGGCGAGGGCAGTCCCGTGAACCGGCGGATCGTCTTATTTGTCGGAGTCGCGATGGGTCTGGCCCTCAGTTTCCTGCCGATGCCCAAAGGGCCTACGGAGATGTGGCGCCCAACCCTCGCCTTCTTACCCTACCTGCTCATCCATTGGGTGAGCCTTTCGCTGGGCGCGCGTTCGGTCGCCTTCGGCGGGGCCATCGTGGGCGTCGTCATCTCGCTGGCGACCAACCTGGGCCATGGCCCCTTTGCGACCACCGACCCGCTGGCTTCTTACGACGCGGCCTGCCTCTTTAATCTGGTCACCGGCACTTCCACCCTGTGGCTGTCCACCCTGGCCGCAGAGCGCAACCTCGTTGCCCGGGCCTTGGCGATGCAACAAAAGCAACTCGAGGCGACAGTTCTATCCCGGACACGGGACCTGGAGGAACGAACCAACGAGTTGCAGTCGTTTTCTTACGCGGTTTCACACGACCTCCGGGCCCCGCTCCGCGGGATCTCCGGATGGATCTTTGCCCTCGAGGAAGACTGCGGTGCCCAGCTGGACGCCACCGGCCAGCGGCACCTTGAGCGTATCCGGAACGAGGCTCAGCGCATGGGAATGCTCATCGAGGGTCTGCTCTCGCTGTCGCGGATCAGTGCAACGGAGATCCGGGTCAAACCCATTGATATATCCGGCCTCGGAACGGAGATCCTGAACCGGCTCGCCGAGGCCCATCCAGATCGGATCGTCCGGACCGAAGTCCATCCTGGAATCATAGTCGATGGGGACGAGGTGCTCTGCGAGATCGCCCTCACGAACATCTTGGAAAACGCCTGGAAGTTCACCGCCAAATGCCCCGAAGCCCGCATCGGGATCGAGCCTGTGGAGAGCCCATGCGGCCGGGGTTTCCGTGTCCACGACAACGGCGCTGGATTCGCCCCGTCCAACCGAGACCGTCTGTTCATTCCTTTCCAACGGTTCCATCGCGCCTCCGAATTTCCAGGCACGGGCATCGGTCTGGCCACGGTCCATCGCATTGCCCGGCGCCACGGCGGTTCCCTAGAGGTGGAATCCACACCGGGCGTGGGCACCATTGTCACCATGATGTTGATTTTTCCGAAAACCGAAGCACGGTCCGAAATGAGTATTAAAGTATACAATGCACTCTAACAGCGGACCCATCATTCTCGTTGAGGATAACGAGTCAGACGCCGAAGTCGCACGGCGCGCCATTGAGCGGAGCAGCCCAACTCGCACGCTGGTGGTGGTCGGGGACGGCCTGTCTGCGGCGGAGATGCTTCTTGGCACCGAAGGGCAGGCGCCCTGCCCCCGTCCGAGGCTCATGATGATCGATATTAACCTTCCGGGCCTCGACGGCATCGAACTGCTCACCCGCATCCGCAGCAATCCCGATCTCCGCGGCGTCGCGGTGGTCATTGTTAGTTCCTCGGCCGAGGAGCGAGACATCCGGAAGGCCTACGACCGGGGCTGCAACAGCTACGTCACTAAGCCGCTCGACATCCGCGCGCTCCAATCCCTGTACGCCAGCGTCGTGAATTACTGGACACAGACCAACATCGGCTACCCCAAGCCCGTCGGATGAATACCCCGGTCAGGCTGCTCATTGTCGAGGACAACCCGAGCGACATCGACTTGCTGCTGCGGCAGCTCAGGCGCTCGGACTTAGAGTTCGCATCGGTTGTATCCGATGACATCGGTGAGATTCACCAACTCATCTCGGAACAGGCGTTCGACGCGATCCTGACCGACCACCAGTTGGCGGGGTTCACCGCGTCCGAGGTGTTGGCGGAGATTGCTGGCAGGCAGCTCGACATCCCCGTCCTGGTCGTCTCGGGAGCCGTAGGCGAGGACCGTGCGGCCGCCTTGATGCGGGAAGGGGCCGTTGACTTCGTCCGAAAGGAAAATCTCTCGCGCCTAGTGCCAGCACTGCAGAGGGAACTCCGGGAGGCCGCGGGGCGTCGCCATCTGCGCGAAGCCACGGAGCGCCGCACCCGCAGCGAGTCGTTGCTCCGCTACGTGGTCGAGCTTTCTGGTGACAGCTTCTGGGAGTGGGACCTAGCGACGGGTGGATTGGCTTGGAGCGATACCTTCCTCGCCCTCTGTGGCGACGGAAGCTCGCCTTCGTCGAAGATCAACGTCTGGCGGGACCGTCTTCACCCGGAGGACCGCGAGGACGTGGTGGTCGGCATCGATGCGGCCATCGCCTCCAGCGGAGGCCACTGGTCGGGGACATTTCGCTTCAAACGCGGCGATGGCACGTGGGCGCTCCTGATGACCCGGTGTTTCGTTGTTCGGGAGGAGGGTCACGCGGTGCGCGTCATCGGGGCGATGTCGGACATCTCCGAGCGCCAGTCACTGATCGAACGCCAGCGCGTCTTCACAGCACTGGTCGACCAGGCAGCCGAGTCCATCGGGGTGATCGACCCCGAGGAGGGACGATTCCTCGAGTTCAACACCACGGCGCACCGATCCCTCGGCTACACTCAGGAAGAGTTCGCCTCCAAAACCGTCTTCGATATCGACTGCCAGCACAGCCAAGAGGAGATCACCAGGCTACTGCAGCAACTTCGACAAACTGAGAAGCGTGACCTGGTCACCCGGCACCGGGCGAAGGACGGTGCACTGCGCGAGGTCCGCCTCCATTCGCGTCCCATCCGCATCCAGGGGCGCACCTACCTCGCGGCCGTCTGGCAAGATGTGACCGAGCGCTTGGCCATTGAGGCAGAACTCCGCCAGGCGCAGAAAATGGATATTATGGGCCAAATGGCCGGAGGGGTGGCCCATGACTTCAACAACATCCTCGCCGTGATGCGGCTGAACCTCGACCTGGCCCAGATGAACCCGCCGACCCCCTCGGAGTTGACTGAATTGGTCGGATTGCTGTCTGGGATGGTGGATCGTGCCTCAAGCCTCACGCAACGCCTTCTCCACATCAGCCGCAAAGACAGCTACAAGGTCGAGGAATACCTCCTGGACGAAGCACTGGACGATCTCATCAAGGTTAGCCAGCGAATCCTTGGGGACCGAATTGAAATCCGTCGCATTCGGACCGCCTCGAAGCTCCTAGTGAATGCCGATCGATCCATCATCGATCAGGTGTTCATGAACCTCTTCATCAACGCCCGGGATGCGATGCCCGACGGCGGTGTCCTGACGGTCGAGACACGCATTACGGAGTCCGCGCTGCAGGCTTCGGGCACCACTTCTCGGCAGGGTCGCCGGTTTACCCAAATCCGCATCAGCGACACCGGCATCGGCATGTCAAAGGAAACGCTGGCTCGGATCCAGGAACCGTTCTTCACCACCAAAGCTCCCGGCAAAGGCACAGGTCTGGGCCTCAGTACCGCACGCCGCTACCTCAATGAGCATGGAGGCTGGATGTCCGTCGAGAGCGAACTAGGCGAGGGAACAACCTTCACTGCCCACCTCCCTCTGGCACCTTTGGCGGCCGCGGTTTCCAACCCCGATCCGACCGCGGGCGCCCCCCTCCCGCCCCATGTGCTTCTCGTCATGGAAGATGCCCCACTGCAAATGCTCACCCGGAAAGTCCTCGAGAAGGCGGGGTGCCGCGTCCATCTGTGCACGGACGCGTCCGAGGCCATGAAGGTCGTTGAATCGGTATCCCCAAGCATCGAACTGGCCATTGTCCCTGCGAGCATGCCCCTTCCCGGGTCTGAGGCCGGTCTTGCCCATCGCATCAGGGAATTGCTCCCCGCGATCTGCATGATCCTCACCCGGTTGCCCGGGGATGCTCCGGCTCCCCTGCCGTCGGGCAAGGTCCGTGTGCTCGAGACACCCTTCTCGGTTGCCAGCCTAACGACCTTGGTGACGGAGTCCCTGCCCGGCCGCATCAAAGAGCACTGAGCCAGAACAACTGTTCCAACTGAATCGTTCCGGGAAAACAAGGTGAGCCCCGAGCCGCACACACCACAGCCGGGGGCCCTCACGCTCAGAAAAGGATCAGAACCGGAAACGAATCTGACCACTGATCCGGAACGGTTGTTCCGGATAAATCACGTCATTGCCGGCAAAACTCGGGTCGATGGAGGTCCAATTCCGTTGGTCGGTAATGTTGAAGAAGTTGATTTGCACGTCCCACTTCGGCTGGCGGTAGAACACGAAGGCGTTGATCACGTACTGCATGGGGATGCGCAGTGAACCCTCTTGGTTCTGCCATTGTTCGCCAGTGACCTGCGGACCGAAACTGGCCCCGAAGCCGTTGTCCAACTGGTAAGTGACGTAGGAGTTGAACATCACCTGAGGCACGCTCGCCGCGCGGATCTTGCCGCGCTTCACCGTGGTGTAGTTGGGAGAGCCGAGGCCGGTGCCCGAAGCGCCATCCACGAGGAAACCCACCGGGTAGCCGTCTAGGTAATTACCCGTCTGCTGGTAGCTGGCGTCGTCCTGCTCCGCGTTCTGGTAGGTGAAGTTGGCGCTGGCGTTAAAGTTCCGGTTGGGTTGGTAGAAGGACTCCAGCTCGACCCCTTGAGTCTCGATGCCGATCGGATTGCCGACCAACTGCGGAGCCAGGCGGGTTTGCTGAAAGAGCGCCCCGCTCACGAACACCTGATTTTCGAAGAGACTGGCCTTGGAACCCACCTCGATGAGCTCGCTTTCGGCGGAGAGTGACCGACTGAGCGAGGTCTTGGTGTTGGAGGTGCCGTCGACACCGCCGAAATTGGCGTTGCCCTGGATGGCATTGACCACGTTGTAGGTGGCATAGCTGCTCAGCACCGGGGTCCACTTGTAAATGCCGCTGATAAAGACCGAGGTGTTGAAGACATCGGTGGAGACATTGTAATTCGAACCGGCCGCCTTGCCGACGTACTCCGGACTCTTGGTCTGAGCTCCAATGAGATCACCACGGCCGCCAGCGATAATGGAGAACTTGTCGTGCAACTTCATGTCCCACTGGGTGAAGAAGCCGCTCTGAGCGATCTCGGAATTCTGATCCCCAGAGCCGAATCCGTTGGCGCCGTAGCCCGGAGCGCCGGGCACCAGCAATGAGCTTCCGCCGTAGGTAGTCACCAGCGGGGTGGGAGGCAGCCGGAACGTCGACGAAGGCTGGGTGACGTCATAAAGAAACAGCGGCTCCACCGAGAAGTCCTGGTAGGTCACGAGCGACTGGTAGCGCAAGTCCACGCCGCTGATGGTCTTAATCGGCAGCTCATAGTTACCCACCGCCGGGGTGATCTCGTAGTGCAGCTCGGAACGGTTGTTGGCCATCCAGTTTTCCGGCACCCATTCGGTGTAGCCATAACCCGAGGCCTTGCGGGACTCCATGGTCTCGCCATAGGTCCGGTTGACGATCTTTCCGAAGTCGTTGATCTGATAATTAGCGATGAGCTGCGAGGAGAACTTCTGGCCCGCCGCGCTGTCGAAGGGCGAGTTGATCGTCTGCCACGGATAGACCTTCACCCGCGTGGCGAGGTTGGTATTGAGCAACGCGAAATTGGCGTTCTGGCCGTATGCCCCGATGGAGGTCAGAGCATCGCCGAAGCGGTTGTTGGGAAGCACCGGTCCAGCGATGTACACCCGGTCATCGATGAGTTCCTGAGTCACACGGTTAATTCCGATCACCTCATTAAAGTGCGAGGTGTAGAACTGGGCGTTCCAGTCGACAGTGAGCTTGTCGTTGGCGCGCCAAGTCAGGGCCGTGAAGATATCCTGCGTGTTGTCCTGCACATTCCGGTAGTAGCCATCAGCCTCACGACCGAGGTAGCTCACCCGGAAGGCGAGTTTGTCGTTGATGGGCCCGCCGAAATCGAGGACCCACTCCGGGTTGAAATAGCTCTGACCTCCGGGGACAAAGCTGCCCCACCGACTGATCACCTCACCGTGGAAACCATCGAAGTAAGGGAGCTTGGAAACAAAGTTTACGTAGCCGCCCGGACCTTGTCCTTGCGGGCCATAGACCGCAGAACCCGGTCCCTTGACGATGTCCATGGCCTCCACGCCGTTGAAGCTGGCGAGCATGGAGTTGCGGCTGTAA
>NEUK01000048.1 GCA_002290555.1 Spartobacteria bacterium AMD-G4 | reverse complement strand
GCCGTGGGAACAGTGCGACGGATTTCGGTGACCTCTTCGGGCCTTTCGTCGACGAGAAGGATGAGAAGCTTCATCTCCGGGTGGTTTTTCACCACAGCATCGGCGATGTGCTGGAGAAGCGTGGTCTTGCCGGTGCGGGGCGGGGCGACGATGAGTCCGCGCTGGCCCTTGCCCACGGGAGACACCAGATCAATCACGCGTGTCGTGAAGCGCTCGGGAACGGTCTCAAGCTTGATGCGCTTGTTCGGGTTGATGACGCTGAGTTCCTCAAAGACCGGGAGGTTTTGAAAGTGATCGGGGTCTTCGCCCTCAAGCTCCGTGAGCTTATACATCTGCGGACCGCGGTTTCCCCGGCGGATTTCGCCTTTGATCCACATGCCATCGCGGAGACCGTATTTGCGGACGATCTCGGGAGTGACGAAAATGTCGTTGTTCGATTGGGTGAAATTGCGGCGCGCCTCGCGCAGGAAGCCGAAGCCTTTGCCACTGACCTCTACGATGCCCTCGGCATAAACGACCGGAGCGGCAGGTTGTGGCGGCGGCTGTGGTCTTTCAACTGCAGGAGTTGGTGCAGGTGTTGTCACAAGCACTGGCGCGGACTCTGGAAGGGGTGCGGCAGCAGCGTGTGGCTCTGGAGCGGCTGGAGGAGCGGCTTGTTTGGCCGGTGCGGGCGTTACAGGGGGGGCTTTTTTAATGGGAGCGGGCGCTGTGGGAACAGCGGCTTGGACCGGTGCCTGGACGGCAGGTGCCTCGAGCGGAGCTGCCTCGACCGGCGCTGCCTGAAGCTCGAGCGGCGCTGCCTGAGTCTCGACCGGCGTTGCCTCGGCGGGCACGGGAGCGTCCTCCAAGAGCGGAAGCTCTGGGGCGTCGGCTGCTTTCTTGAGCCTGCGTGTGCGACCGATCAGCGGGGTGCGCGGGGTGCGGCGGCGCGGGGCGGCCTTGTTGCCTGCGGAATCGGCGGCTTTCGCACCGTTCCCCGGGATTTTCTTTTCGTCTGTCATGATTGGGTTTTGAGAGTGGGCCTGTGACGTTTGTTCCCTGTCCAGGCGTAAAATCTCGCAGTGATAATGTGTCGGGAGCTCGTGGATTTCCGTGAACTTTGATAAAAGAGGTTCCGCGATGTCCTGCGACAGTGTGTCAGTGAAACGCCGCGTGTGGAGGGGATCTACATCGCGTGTTTGAGAATGGAGGTAATAAAGAGACGCGCCTGCCGCCTGTCAACGCCTATTCTTGCGGGAACCACACTTTTTTTGGACCCCGTTGCCGGATCGACTCTTGAACAGACCGGTGCGAAGCGATAGGCACATGGCGATGATCCACATCAACCGCGACCGCGAAAATATCGGAAAGTTCAACGACCAGGAGGTTGCAGACGGCCTCAAGAGCGGACGCTTCCTCCCGACGGATCTGGCGTGGAGGGAGCCCATGGCGAGCTGGGAGCCGCTCTCCACATTCACCGACCTGCCTCCGCCCGAGGATGTCGTAGTGCAGGCTCCAGAGGCCGCCGCAGCCGCGCCAGCAAAGGCCGGCGACCGTATCGTGCTCGGCGATTGCTTTTCGCAAGGATGGGAAAGTTTCCAAAAAAACATGGGTGTTCTCATGCTCACGACATTTGCGTTCCTCGTGGTGAATGTGTCACTTTGGTTCGTCTCGGAACTTGCCCAAACCGTGATGCAGATGTTCCTGAAAAATGGCGGTGGGGAGGAGCCGTTTCTCAAAATCTTCGCCGTGGCCGTGGGCGTGTTTTTTTCCATTCTGACCTCCACAGTCACCGCCATTCTCTCGGCGGGTTTTTTGTGGATGTTCATTAAAAACTCGCGCGGCAAGGCCGAGTTTGCGGATTTGTTCTCGGGATTTTCCAGCGGCGTGTGGCTGCAAATTCTCATGGCAGGTGTGGCTTGGGGAGCGATCATGGTAAGTGTGGCGCTTGTCACGCTGGGGCCTGGATTTTTCTTTACCGAAAAATACGGATCTCCGATTCCAGCGGCGCTCGGAGCACTGGTCTTCATCGTTCCCATGGCTTATCTCTCGGTCGGCTTGGGTTTTGTTTTCCCATTGATCCTCGACCGCCACATCAGCTGGCAAGAGGCGATGCGCACAGCTCTTTCAACCGTCCATCGCCAGTGGTTTGCCGTGGCAGGCCTGGTGCTCATCTACACGCTCATGGCCGTGGCAGGGGTCTTCGCGTGCTGCGTGGGGATCGTCTTCACGATGCCTTTGGGGTATGCGGTGTGGGCCGAGGGCTATCGCCGCCTGTTTGGCGACCCGAAGAACTCCTCGGCGGAGTGAGCCGCTTAACTTTTCTTCATTTCATTCAGAACATCGACCAGGGGAACCACAGCGAAACGCGACGAGGTGTCGGACACGGCGTAGGGCAGGATGATATTCTCTCCGTGCAGAAGGGCGCCGCAGCTGTAAACAACATTTGGCACATACCCTTCGCGCTCGTCCGGGGCGGGACGCAGAAGCGGCTCGCACAGCCTGCCGAGAATCCGCGACGGGTCTTTGAGATCCAGTAGGATGGCGCCCAGGCAGTATTTGCGCATGGGTCCCACACCGTGCGTGATAACCAGCCAACCGGCGGCGGTTTCAATCGGAGGACCGCAGTTGCCGAGCTGAACGAATTCCCAAGGCTCGGAGGGGCGGAGCAGGATTTGGGATTCATACCAGAAGTGGAGGTGGTCGGAGAACATGAGGTGGATGTTTTCCCCGTCCTGACGGCCGAGCATGGCGTAGTGGCCGTTGATTTTTTTTGGAAAAAGGGCCATGCCCTTGTTGCGGATGGCAGGGCCATTGAGGGTGCGTATCGAGAACTCGTGGAAGTCGCGGGTCTGAAGGATTTGCGGCAGCACGACACTTCCATCATAGGCGGTGTAGGTGGCCGTGTAGGAGATGGAGCCATCGGACTCCTCAAAGCGGGTGAAACGCGCATCCTCGATGCCGTTGATCTCACTCTGGGCAAAGGGAAACAGGATTTTCTCGGAGATATCCAACCCATCGGCAAACCGCACCGTGTAGTTCGCCTGGGCCAGCATGAGCGCCCGCTCCCCGGCCCGTCGCACGGAGGGAGCCTCGGCGCCCGAGCGGAGATGACGAACATGGTTAATGAGATCCTCCATCACAAAAGTCTCCGGGAGTCCCTGCATGGCGCCCCGGGCATCGAAGTATTCCACACC
The DNA here is from genome assembly GCA_002290555.1 of Spartobacteria bacterium AMD-G4. Lineage (GTDB taxonomy): Bacteria > Verrucomicrobiota > Verrucomicrobiia > Chthoniobacterales > Terrimicrobiaceae > UBA967. The sequence goes on along the minus strand of NEUK01000048.1, from coordinate 11,092 downwards.
AAGCTCCTGGAGTTTTCTGAGAAAGGTCGGGGTGTCGTATTTGGCAGCCGGTTGGGAACGGGGTTGGCAGACATAGGGGGAGACTGGATCGAGACGGATATTCCCCGCGAGATCGACGATGCCCGAGCGGAAGGTGATGGACGAGATATGCCCCTCACCTGTGGCCCGGAGGCTGAGAAAAAACCGCAGCTCGCCGGGATTGAGTCCCGACTGGTCGGGCGCGGGGATCATGCCCGGGTTGAAGAGGGCTGTGGATTCCAGAGAGTATTCGTTGGTGAAATACGAACCGAGCAAGAGACGGCGGGACTCGCTCAACTCACGATCTGTGGGCAGGAAGGGCCGGATTTGCTCGAAGCGCTCGGCAAAAATATCGTGGATTTTTTGGTGCCGCTCATGGAAGTCGGAGAAGACCTCTGCAAGCTTCGCCTCCACATTGCTCTCATCCAGATGCATGACGCGCGAGAAGAGACTGAGGACGCGGGGATTGATTTCCTGTCTCTCGAGAGGCTTCACAATCAGCGAGGGAATAAATGGCCGCAGCAGCACCCGCCGGGGATTGGGGCCGATCAGCAGAGGAAGACGGCGAATTCGGGATTCAAGATAAGACATGGGCATTGGTGGCGGGCTTTTGCTTTCTATGCGCATGCATCTCTGCGAGCGCGAGTAAAAAGGAGAGTGTCGACTCGGCGCCTTGATTTTGGTTCACGCGGTTGTCGTGCAGGCCATCGAAGCAACCGCCAGTGGAGGGATCATAGAGAGGAAGACGGAGATCATTGGCACCGAGAAACCAGTCGAAGGCCCGCTTGGCGGTTTGTTCCCAAGCCGGGTCACCGCTGGCGTTGAAAGCTTCGATACAGGCGCTCACCGCGGCAGCGGCCTCGAGCGGCTGTTGATCGTGAAGAGCCGGTTCGGCTCCCCGCTTCCAGAATCCGTTTGAGCCGATGGGGCGGAAGCACCCATCGATGCCGGTTTGCCCCGCCATGAGCCACGCGAGGGCTCTCAAGCCGGTGTTTTTCATCTCCTCGTTGCCGGTGAACCTTCCGGCAAGGATCATGGCCTGCGCGATGCGCGGGTTGTCGTAGGCGGCGATATCCTCACACCACGGCCATTCGGTTGACGCATTGCGCTGAAAAAGATCAAACAGCCTTCCAGCGAGAGCATCGCGGCTCCGCTCGGCATGCAGGTCGCCATGGAGGGAGCGGAAATACTCGTGCAGACCGAGGATCGCAAAGGCCCAGGCGCGCGGGGAGGTGAACTCCTCCACGACTGGCAAAGAACGCTCCAGCAAGGAAGCCGCCCAGTTGCGCAGACCGGCGACGCGTGTGCGACCGACGACCGCACCGAGCGCCCAGATCGCGCGCCCGTGACTGTCCTCAGATCCTCGCTCCTCGGTCCACCGCCGGTCGAATCCCATAAAATTTCTGAAACGGCCGCAGGTGCCGGAATAGGCGTCTTGGAGGAATGCGGCGCTCGTGGACTGGATGCGCGACATCGCCTCGTCGCAGGCGTCGAGTTCCTCGAGCGAGACCGTGAGAAGAAGCGCCCTCGCGTTGTCATCCGTGCAATACCCGTGGTGGAACCATGGCACGGTGAAAATGGCATGCTGAAAGATGCCTGTGGAGTCACACATCCGCTGGAGGTGCGCAAAGCGGAAGGATGGAAGCGGCTCGATTTTTCCGAACACGGAAGCTCTCGGCGGAAGACGGCGCCCACGCGCCTGGTATCCCTGGCGTGCCTCCTCAAAAACCTTCGCATAATCGGCGGCCACCTCGGACCACACCATTCCCCGGCCCATCATGTAGGCCTGTTTCCGCATCGCATGGCGTCGGCCTTCATTGGAGAAAAGGTCCAGCACACCGGCGGCAATGGCATCCGCATCCCGGAACGGCACCAGCACGCCGCGATCGTCCGAAAGAAGCTCGGTCGCATGCCAGTAGGGGGTCGAGACCACCGCCTTGCCGGCACCGAAACAATAAGCCAGCGTGCCAGAGGTGATTTGCGACTCGTTGAGATAAGGCGTCAGGTAAATGTCGGCGGCGCCTATGAATTCGAAGAGTTCCGCATTTTCCACATACCGGTTCACGAACATCACATTCCGCTCCACTCCGAGGTCGCGAGCGAGCTGCTCGAGAGACTCGCGGTGGCTTTCACCCTCGCGGCGGACCAGATTCGGATGGGTGGCGCCGAGGATGATGTAAATGACATCCGGATGCTCGCGGGCAATTTGTGGCAGCGCCCGCAAGGCATACTCGATGCCCTTGCCGGGAGAGAGGAGGCCGAAGGTCAGAAGCACAGGCCGCCCGGCCACGCCGAAGTGGTCTTTGTAAAAATTCGGATCCGCAAAGGGAATGTCGGGAATGCCGTGGGGGATGACGGCGATTTTGTCCTCCGAGACACTATGAATATCGCGGAGCATTTCCGCACCGTGGTTTGTCATCACCACAAGCTTGTCGGAACATTCAATCAGGTCTGAAAAGGCGCGGCGCTGCTCGGCGGTGGGATCCGACAACACGGTGTGGAGCGTCGTGACGACAGGCATGCGGGCGCGGCGCAGGAGATGGGTGATATGACCCCCGCCCGGGCCGCCGAAGATGCCGAACTCATGCTGCAGGCAGAGGACATCGGCGCGGGAGAGATTTAAAAAATCCGCCGCACGCTCGTATCCGGGCGCATCCGGTTCCGGAATCTCAAACCTCACCTCCGGCGGGTAGTCGTAGGAGTTGCCGGGATCGGTGACCGTGACCACTGGGCAATCCCAGTCGGGCCGTTTGGAATTGAGAGCATCGCGAAGATCCCGGGTGAATGTGGCGATGCCACACTTTCTGGGCGGGTAATCGCCGAGGATCGCCGTCTTGGTTGTGAATTGAGAAGAGTTCATCCGTTGCGACCATGCTTTTAGTCGACGCAGCGGATTAAAGTATGGGGTGATGCCCGCAGGGTGGGCTCAATCCCTGTGATAAGGGGCGCCTGCGAGGATCGTTTCGGCGCGGTAGATTTGCTCGAGGGCCACGAGCAGAGCGAGTTCGTGCTGGAGTGTCTGCGGGCCGAGGGACCAGAGAAGATCGGCGCGGGAGCGTGTGGCCTCATCCCAGCCATCGGAGGCTCCCACGAGCAGGGCGAGACGGGAAACCGAGCGGTTGCGGAGCTTTTGGATCTCGGTGGAAAATGCGCGGCTGGCGAAGGTTTTTCCGTGCTCGTCGAGGAGCATGCGGTGGCAACCTTCCGAAAGCTCGAGCATCCGCTCGTGCAGGCGGGGCCCTGTTTTGACGAAGTGGCACTCGACCTTGGCAAACGCCCTCAGTCGGCCGAGGTATTCCTCAATGCCTGTTTTGGCAAAATCGAGAGCGGGCCTGCCGGCAGCGATGATTTTCCAGGTCAACGCTGAACCGGGTTGAAATCCGCCGCGTGGTAGGAACTGCGGACGAGCGGACCGCTGGCGACGAATTCAAAGCCCTTGTTACGCGCAATATCGCCGTAGTGGTCGAACATCTCGGGGGTGATGTAGGCCACAACGGGCAGGTGGTTCGGCGTGGGGCGGAGATACTGGCCGAGCGTGAGAACGCGCACACCGGCCTCGCGCAGGTCGTCCATCGCTTGGAAGAGTTCGGGCTCCGTCTCGCCAAGCCCCAGCATGACGCCGCTCTTGGTCATGAGTGCGGGACAGAGTTCGCGGGCGCGGGCCAGGAAATCGAGAGAGAGTTGATACTTCGCCCGGGAACGCACGAGGGGCGTGAGACGCTCGACGGTTTCCAGGTTGTGGTTGAAAACATCGGGCGCGGCTTCAAGAACGCGCTGGAGAGGTCCATCCTTACCGTTGAAATCCGGCACGAGGACCTCGATGACGATCTTCGGATCAAGCGCTCGGATGGCCTCGATGGTTTTGCCAAAATGGTCGGCCCCGCCGTCCGCGAGGTCATCGCGCGCCACGGCTGTAATGACGACATGCTTCAGGCCAAGGCGCTTAACCCCCTCCGCAACGCGTTGAGGCTCGTCCTCCTCGAGAGCGAAGGGCTTGGCCGTATCGACGGCACAGAACCCACAGGCCCGCGTGCAGCGGTCGCCGGCGATCATAAAAGTAGCTGTTCCGCTGCTCCAGCACTCCCAGCGGTTTGGGCACTGGGCGCTCTCGCAAACCGTGTGGAGGCGAAGATCCGAGATGAGGCCCTTCGTGGAAAAGAAGACGGGATTCGAGGGCAGGCGGACCTTGATCCAGTCGGGCTTCTTGTGCTGATGCAGGGTCGGGTCGATTTTAATTGTGGCCATGGTTTTCCTGAAAATAACTTACGGCAACATCGCTGCAGGGCCGTAAGATTCTTGGCCGATCTTGTATTTCACTGCCGCGCTGTCAACCATGATTGCCCTCAAGCCTGATTTTCCATGAACACATCCCGACAACTTTTCGAAGCTGCAAAAAAACGTATCCCCGGCGGAGTGAACTCGCCTGTGAGGGCCTTCCGGGGCGTGGGAGGGAATCCGTTTTTTGTGAAGTCGGCAATGGGTTGCCGCTTGACCACGGTGGACGACTGCGAGTTGATCGATTTCGTGGGGACTTGGGGCCCGGCGATTCTGGGCCATGCGGCTGAACCAGTCATCCGAGCAGTCCGCGAAACGGCGGGACATGGGTTGAGCTTCGGCACGCCGAATCCCTTGGAAGTTGAAATGGCAGAGACCATCTGCGGCATGGTGCCCTCCGTCCAGAAGGTGCGCATGGTGAATAGCGGCACCGAGGCCACGATGAGCTGTATCCGCCTCGCACGGGGATTCACCGGCAGGACGAAGATCATTAAATTCGAAGGCTGCTACCATGGCCATGTGGACTCCCTCCTCGTGAAGGCCGGCAGCGGCGCCCTCACGCACGGCAACCCCGACAGCGCGGGCGTGCCAGAGGCGCTCGCAAGACTCACGGTAACGCTTCCCTTCAACGACACAGAGGCCCTCCACGCGGCCTTCGCGGCAAACCCAGGCGAAATCGCAGCGGTGATTATAGAACCGGTCCCCGCCAATGCGGGGCTCTATCTGCCGGAGCCCGGATTCCTCGAGAGCCTGCGGGACATCTGCACACGCGAGGGCGCGGTGTTGATTTTCGACGAAGTCATGACCGGGTTCCGACTGGCTCCGGGCGGCGCGCAGGAAATCTACAAAATCACTCCCGATCTCACGGCCATGGGGAAAGTCATCGGCGGCGGCCTGCCGGTGGGCGCTTTTGGCGGGCGGGCCGAAATCATGGATCACCTGTCGCCGGACGGACCCGTCTACCAAGCGGGAACGCTCTCGGGAAATCCCATCGCCATGGCGGCGGGCCTCGCCCAACTCCGCGAGATGGAACGCATCGGGGGCTGGGGCCTGCTGGAAAAAATTGGAGCCACCTTTGAGGCTGCCACACGAGAGGCGATTCAAGGCCTCCCCCTCACCTTCCAGCGCATCGGCTCGATGTTTTGCCTGTATTTCCAAGAAGGCCCGGTGCGGAACCTTCAAGAGGCGATGGGCAGCGACCGGGTGCGTTTTGGGACATTCTTCCACGGCTGCCTCGAGGACGGTGTTTACTTTGCCCCATCGCAGTTTGAGGCCGGCTTTCTGTGCACGGCGCATTCCGAAGTGGATATCGAACGCTCGGCGGAGGTGGTGAAAAAAAATCTCACTCGTGTTTTTTGAAGTTACGCGACCATGCGCCGCGTGTTAGAAAGAAAAGATGACAGCATTGTTGGCATTAGAAGACGGACGGATTTTTCATGGCGAGTCGTTCGGAGCGGAGGGCACAACGACAGGCGAAGTTTGCTTCAACACTTCGATGACTGGCTATCAGGAAATCCTGACAGACCCTTCCTACCGAGGCCAGATCGTCGCAATGACCTACCCTGAGATCGGGAATTACGGCGTGAACGACCTCGATGTGGAAAGCGACGCGCCGCAAGTGCGCGGCTTCGTGATCGAGGAGCTAAGCCCCGTCGTGAGCAGCTGGCGCGCGGATACCGACCTGGGCGGATATTTAAAAAAGCACGGCATCCCCGGCATTCAAGGCATCGACACGCGGGCCCTCACGCGCCATCTGCGCACACGGGGTTCGATGCGGGCCTGCATCACCACCGAGACCACTGATCCCTCCCAAGCCGTGGAGATGGCGCGTAATGCCTCCTACGAAGGTGTGGATTTTGTGACAGAGGTGACCTCCACCGAGAAGCACCTCTGGGACAGTGAAAGCCGCCAGAGCCGCGAATGGATCATTCGCCGAAGCTCCGAGGAGATTGTGGATGCCGACGCGAGGGGCAATGTCTTCACCGACCTGCCGCCAACCACGCACACGCTGGCTGCCTTGGATTTTGGAATGAAAAAGAATATCCTGCGCTCGCTGCGTCGCAACGGATTCGATGTCACTGTGCTTCCGGCTACTGCAACAGCCGAAGAGGTTCTTGCTCTCGGAACGGATGGTATTTTTCTTTCCAATGGTCCGGGTGACCCAGAGGCACTCGACTACGCCCGCAAAACCGTGAGCGGTCTCATCGGAAAAAAACCACTCTTCGGCATCTGCCTCGGCCACCAAGTCCTCGCACTTGCGTTGGGAGCGAAGACTTTCAAACTCAAGTTTGGACATCGCGGAGGCAACCAACCAGTGAAGGACCTTCGCACGGGGAAAATCGCTATCACCTCCCAAAACCACGGCTACGCAGTGGATCCCGCCTCCCTGCCGGCCGATGTGGAAGTGACGCATGTAAACCTCAACGATGGCACGGTTGCCGGCCTGCGGCATTTGAAACACCGGGCATCCAGCGTGCAATACCACCCGGAGGCCTGCCCCGGACCGCACGATGCCGAATACTTCTTTGCAGAGTTCGCCAAAGAGGTTGCTGCAGCAAAGGCCAACGCTTAATCATCACCTCCATGGCCAAGCTCCAGATATTCCTGCCAGACGGCACCGAAACGACCCATGACCTACCGGAGGAGAAGACATCCGTAGGTCGCACTTCCGAAAACCAGTTGCTCATCGCAGACGACTCGGTGAGCAGCCAACACGCGGAGATCATCTTTGAAAATGCGAATTTCTTCGTCCGTGACCTTGAGTCCACGAACAGCACATTTTTAAACGGCTCGAAAATACAAAGCGCCGTCCTGAAGCATGGAGACGAAGTGCGCTTCGGCTCCGTGGCTTGCGTGTTTCTCTCCGAAAATTCGGATTCGAGAGGCGCCACCGAATCTTCGACCTTGGGGGAACAGGTTGCAGCGACCTGCAGCTTGAGGCCCGAGGGCTTTGTAAGCTCCTCCCCCACCCCGCGCAATAAAAACGGTAAAGATTTCGGGCCACTTGCCGTCGCGGCAGCTGCAGTGATCGGCTTCTTAGCAGTGGGAGGAGCACTCTACTTGATTTTTCAAGCTCCCGCCTGAACCACTTAGGCAAGGCCGTAGTTTTTATAAAAATGGAAGAACATCCTCAAAACGAACTTCTTGCCGTCCGACGGCACAAGTTAGAAGCCCTACGCGCCGCCGGCATTGACCCTTTCGGCCAAGCCTACGAGACGACCGGCACACCGGGAGAAATCCGGGCCTCATTTGCCGAGGGACAAAAGCTTCGCACCGCCGGACGCATCACCGCGCACCGCAACATGGGCAAGAGCCATTTCATAGACCTCTCCGACAGCACGGGCCGCATGCAGGTTTACTTAAATGCCAAGGAAGTCGGCGCGGAGGAGATGGCTGTCTTCGACCACCTCGACATCGGCGACTTTATCGGCGTCGAGGGCGAAACCTTTGTCACAAAAACCGGCGAGCCGAGCATCAAGGCGCTCAACTTCACTGTCCTTTCCAAATCCCTGCGCCCGCTCCCAGACAAGTGGCACGGCGTGCAGGACACAGAAATCAAATACCGCCAGCGTTACCTCGACCTCATTTCCAATCCAGAGTCGATGGAGGTCTTCCAGAAGCGTATTACCATCGTCCGCGAAATTCGCCGCTTTCTTGAAGACCGGGGATTTATCGAGGTGGAAACTCCCATGATGCAGGCGGTGCCTGGCGGTGCGGCGGCGGCTCCCTTCAAGACCCACCACAATGCACTCGGCGTGGACCTCTTTCTCCGCATCGCGCCGGAACTCTATCTCAAGCGCCTACTCGTCGGCGGCTTTCCCAAGATTTTCGAACTCAATCGCAACTTCCGCAACGAGGGCATATCCCGCCGCCATAATCCCGAATTCACCATGCTTGAAGCCTACTGGGCGTGTGCGGACTTCGAGAAGATGGCGGAACTCGTCGAGGAAATGGTCTGCCATGTCGCCCAAACGGTCTGCGGCACACTTCAAATCGAACACAAGGATGCCGAGGGAAATGTGATCCGCACGATCGATCTTGCGCGCCCTTGGCGCCGCACCGACTACGCGGATCTCATTAAGGGAATCGTGCCGGATTGGTATGAAAGAACCCCCCAGCAGCGCCGGGCCTGGTGCCTCGAGAATCACATCGATGTCACTCACTGCCAGGAGGACTTCGAGGTCACCCAGCATATTTTTGAAAAGCGCGTTGAGGAAAAGACCATGAATCCCCTCTTCGTCACACACTGCCCGAAGGAACTTGTCCCCCTCGCCAAACAAAATGCGGTGAATTCCTCGGTGGTGGATGTTTACGAACTCATCATCAATGGCCAAGAAATCTCCCCGGGCTACTCGGAACTCAACGACCCCGACATCCAGCGCGAGCGCCTCGAGCACCAGAGCGGGGGAGAAACCCAGAAGCTCGATGAAGATTTTCTGACTGCTCTCGAATACGGCATGCCGCCAGCAGGCGGCATCGGCATCGGCATCGACCGCCTGGTCATGATGCTGACCGGGGTGGAAAGCATTCGCGATGTCATTCTCTTCCCTCATATGCGCCCACGCACCGGGGGCTGAAAAACGAGCCTTGCACGGAGTCCGCCCGACACACCAAGCCTCGTGAAACGAATCCTCGGTCTGTTCCTGTTGCTTGTTGCCATTCAGATTCCAGCCCCAGCTTGGGAGGTGGTCATGCACGCGGGACGCCGCCATGTTTCCCTCGAGGATGTTTCCAAGTTCTATCGACTGCGGCAGCCCTTGATCAATGGCCCTGCATTCTCCCTCAGCGGACCCTCAAAAACCATCCGGGGCCGAGCCGGAACGCGGGAGATCTACATCAACAATGTAAAATACATCCTCTGCTTCCCCGTGGAGCAGAAAGGCGGCCGCATTCTGATTTCAGCGATGGATGTCACGAAAATCATCGAGCCGGTCATGCGCCCCGGCCTTATCAAGAATGCCCACGCCATCCGGACTGTGATCCTCGATGCAGGCCATGGAGGACACGACAGCGGCGCCAAGGGCAACCGTGGGATCGAGAAGGAGGCCGCATTGGATGTCGTCCTCCGCGCCAAGCGACTGCTGGAGCAGAACGGCTACACCGTGCGCCTCACCCGCTCGAGTGATGTCTTTATTCCCCTCGAGGACCGCGCCGCGTTTGCCAATCGATTTCTGAATGCCATCTTCGTGAGCGTTCACTTTAATAAAAGCGTCGGCGGAGGGGCCTCTGGGATCGAGACTTTTGCACTCGCTCCGCGCGGCGTGCCTTCGATGGATGAAGAAAATTTCAGCTACAGCGACTTAAAGCTGCACCCCGGCCATGGGCAGGATGCTGAGAACATCGCCCTCTCAACAGCTCTGCATTCCTCCATGCTCCGCCACATGCGCCTTACCGACCGAGGTATCAAGCGCGCGCGTTTTGCGGTGATCCGCGACATCCGGATTCCAGGCGTCCTGCTCGAAGGCGGCTTCATGAATCATCCGCTCGATGGCAAACTCATTGCCTCACCGGCCTATCGCGACGCGTTCGCGCGGGCCATACTCGAAGGCGTGGGCCGCTACCGCAGCGCTGTCTCAGGAGAGACGACCTACAAGGCTCCCTCAGCCGTCGCCACGGGCGTCGATAAAACATCCATCCCCGACTTGCGCCGCAACACTTTACCGCTTGGAACCCATCCCATGCTGAACGAAGCTGTCCAACGCGCCGCAGATTCGCTTAAAACTCCAGACACCACCGCACAGGAAATCAAACCGGATGCTTACTGAAAAATCCACCGACCCAATTGGAGTCTTCGATTCCGGTATCGGCGGCCTGACCGTTGCCGCCGCTCTGCAGGCCCTCCTGCCCTCGGAAAATATTTTCTACCTCGGCGACACCGCCCGCGTCCCCTACGGCGGAAAAAGCCGTCGCACCGTGGAGCGCTACAGTATCGAGATCGGCGGACTCCTCCTCGCCGAGCGAGCAAAGATCATCGTCGTTGCCTGTAATACGGCATCGGCACTTGCTGTTCCTCGGATGAAAGAAATGTTTAAGGTTCCCGTGCAAGGAGTCGTCGCCCCCGGGGCTGCTGCGGCCGTGGCCTCAACAAGAAAGAAAATTGTGGGCGTCATCGGCACGCGCGCCACCATTTCCAGTGGAGCCTACGAACACGCGATTCATTCACTGGATGCCGATATCCATGTCATGAGTGTGGCATGCCCGCTTCTTGTGCCGCTCATTGAAGAGGGGATGTTCGAGGACAAGGTGACCGACCTCATGCTCGCCCGTTACCTCGCCCCGCTCCTGGCTGCCGGGATCGACACCCTCGTCCTCGGCTGCACCCACTACCCCCTTCTGCACGAAGCCATCGCGCGCACCGCAGGGCCGGGAGTCAAGCTTGTGGACTCCGCCGAAAACTGCGCACTAGCCGTCAAAGACCTTCTTGAAAAAAACGCCCTCTCCGCGCCACCGGAACGCCTCGGCAAGCTCGATGTCGCCCTTACGGACGCCACAGAGCGCTTTCTCCGCACGGCCGCCAAAGCCTTGGACCTTGAGATCGGCGATGTAAGCCTGCGCTCCGTGCAAAATATCGAGAAGGCCTGATACCAACGGCCAAAGGCTCTCGGGATTTTCAGAGAACCATTTTCAATTGTAGCAGCGTCTCTATGAGCCCCGGAATCCTCACTCATCGGCGGTTACAGACCGCCGCTACAGCCTGAGTCCTTATGAGCCGTAGCTTTTGCTGAACCGCTTGCGCGACTCTGGCTCCGATTCCAAAACCGCGGCGGCCTGCACAGGCGCTGCCTCGACCGCCGGAGCG
>NEUK01000047.1 GCA_002290555.1 Spartobacteria bacterium AMD-G4 | reverse complement strand
TTTGTCTAAAGGTTGCTTTTCCAAAACCTTTCTGCTACTCCTGCTCACCCTGATCTCCTGTTTCAAAAATGCCTGCACCCACCTTCACCCAAGACTGGTTCAGCCGCAGTATTCCTGGCTGGCAGTTCCTCCTTTCTCGAATGATTCAAAAAACACCTCATCTGCGCGTTCTAGAGGTCGGTGTGTTTGAAGGTCGCTCCACCTGTTGGTTGCTCGAAAATTTCTGTAAAACGCCGGAATCCACTATTGTGGCGGTGGATACATTTCAAGGGGGAGTCGAGCATCAGAGCATGGAACTTGGCGGACTGATGAAACAGTTCGAAGATAACATCGCCTCATTTGGCTCGAGTGCCAAAGTCGATGTGCGCGCAGGGACTTCCCTTGACCAACTCTGCCGCCTGATTGCCGAAAACACACCCCAGTTTGACTTCATCAGCGTGGATGCCAGTCACCAGGCGGCCGATGTCCTCGGCGATGCCGTTCTGGCGTTCCAACTTCTCAAGCCCGGTGGCGTGATGGCATTTGACGACTACATTTGGTCCCCGATGCGTCCCGGCACGGAAAATCCGCTCCTGCTTCCCAAAGTGGCGATTGATGCGTTTACGACAATCTACTCCCAAAAGCTCCGCATTCTTCCGAATTTACCTCTCTACCAGTTGTATATCCAAAAACATTGATGTTCCTCATCAGTCCCACGAATGCATCATCGGGGAACGGCAAGTGGCCAATAATACCAACCGCCGTTTGCGTTCCGAACCTGAAATGTAGCGCGGGCGTCTCCCCTGTGGGCGTTGGCAGGAGGAGCGATCTGTGAGCAATGGTTTTTTAAACCACGAATAGAACGAACTTTCACGAATGGGGAGCGGCTTCGCCGGAGAATTTCGTTGGCCGATCTCACTATCGGTCATGAATTGAGCAACAACAGCGCGCCAACGAATGGAAAATGCCTGAAGCAAATAATTTAAATCCTTGGTGGAGTCACCGCTGGGAAATTAAAAGGTATTGCCGCCGACCGAGGATTCAATTCCGAATCGATGCTGGAGTCGCTGGAAGAAAAAGACCTCTTTTATGGTATTTGCCCGAAAAACCCGAGAGATCTTGCCGAAAGGGTTGCTGGGGATGAGGAGTTTGTGAAAAAATGAAAAGGCGCTCCCAGAGCGAGGCGCCTGCTTTCCCCCCAAAATCATTCTGTCATCAATGATTCTGTCAAACTCCCCGGCGCTCACAGAGACGCCGCTACAGTGCGCCCCCAAGGCTCGACCTATTGCAAAAAATCCACCCATGAACTTGCTTCAAATCCGGCAGCCTCGGCGACACGCTCGCAGCCGGGATCGCATAAAACAATCGGGCGACATTCTGGAAACTTCTGCGCGGTGTGTCCCAGGCCCCGCAAATCTTCTGCCGAGTAACGACCTGTTTTCACTTCCAGCAAGTAATGCTCTCCTCCACTTGCCACCACACCGTCCACTTCCCAAGGCTCCTCCCGCCAGAAGTGAACCCCCAGCCCATCATTGATCGCACGGGCCAGACAGGCATTTTCGACCCAGTAGCCCCATCGATCGGGATCGACCTTGGGATCGGGAATCTTGTTCCCACCAGCAACCAGCAGCGCATTGTTTCGAACAATCAACTTCGGTGAAGATCGCCGACGGCGGATTTCCGAATTCGAAAATTTTTGCAAGGGAGCCACCAAAAAAGCCTCGTTCAGCAAATCCAAATAATGCGAGATTGTCTCCAGGGCCCCCTTCTCTGCGAGCATTCCTGCGATTTTCTCTAACGAAAGAATTTCTGCAGGATATGCGGCTGCAACCGCAAACACCTGCCGCAGCAACGCTGGCTTCCGCACCTTTTCCAGATGAAGAAGATCGCGCCCGATCGCAGGTTCGATGATCGCATCCCGCACATACGCCTCCCACCGCGCAGGATCATTCCAAAAAACAACCGCGCCCGGATACCCTCCATGCGTTACCAGACGCCGGGCGGCCTCCTGCGCAGAAATTCCCGCAATTTTTGCAAGATCGCCCGCCCCCCAGTGCGAAAGAGTGAGCTTCTCGAAACGCCCAGCCATCGACTCCCGAGCTCCTGTGCCAAGTTGCAAGGATGACGAACCGCTGGCGACTATACGGATCGGAAGACCCAGTCTCCGCGACTCATCGAATTTGGATTTCAACCATAGTGACCAATCCGGAAGATATTGCACCTCATCCAAGAGAAGCACTGCCGGGTTCCCCGAGTGAGCCATCGCCTCGATCCGACGCCAGATTCCCTCCCGCCAATTTGGCAAAGCCGCCTCAGGCGAATCTGCCGAGGCATACAGCGAGCGCCCCTCCCATTCTGTAGCGATCTCCAGAAGCAGAGTTGTCTTGCCAACCTGCCTCGGCCCCACAAGCAGTTGAATCAAAGCAGGTGAAGTTTCATTGATCCGCACTTTTAGGATGGCCCGAATACTTTGGAATGTGTTCTTGTTTCTTTTTTCTATCATAGTCGAATAATTATTCGATCATGTTTAGAATTTCAAATCAAATGTGTTTGCACTCACCAGCCACTCGCTACTCCCTTTTTTTCATCATAACGCTGTAGTCGCAGATCCCCAAACGCCCGAATGCCAAATCAGGAGCGATCTGTGAGCAATGGTTTTTTTAAACCACGAATAGAACGAACTTTCACGAACGGGGAGCGGCTTCGCCGGAGAACTTCGTTGGGCGGTCTCATAGCAAAAGCCGCTTGGATTCCGAGTTCTGAAAAGTGGCGCTGTAGCGCCCGGTCTCGGGGAGCGCGCGCGCCTCGGGTGCCGTCGTGTGTGCCCCGCGCCCGACCTGGAGAGGTTCGAGCGATCCATGATGAATGTTTTTTTAAAACCACGAATAGAACGAATTTTCACGAATGGGGAGCGGCGCGTGGCGGTGCGCCCGGGGGCCTCCGGCTCGTTGAGCCTCCGGCAGGATCGCTGACAGATAAGAGAGCGGGCGCGCTCCACGAGACCTTCCCGTGCAGCCAGTTTTCCCACAAAGAGTCAAAAAGCTATTGGTCTTATGCGTGTTTACTCGCAAAATTCGTGCTTCAAATGTCTCTCTGTGGGACATCCTAGCTGGCCAAGCTCATTCGCTTTTTCAGCGAATGAGGCTGTTCTGAGATTCGGCGATTAATTTGACGCCGGGGTCGGAGTCGGGACAGGAGGAGGAGTTGGAGTCGGCCGCGGGGGAGTGCCGCTGCCTCCAGTGGTGCCGCCTGTGGCTCCTGGGAGGCTTTGCCCTTGCGTTGATGTGCCTTGGTCGCCGGTGTTCACGGGTTGGTTGCCTCCACCTGGCTGGGTGCTCTGTTGCGAGCCGGCTTGGGTTGCCGCCGAGATGGCTGTTGCGTTGGCTGTAGGCACGGCGGCGCTCACGGCGGTAGCGATGGCTGCGGCTGCTTGCGGAGCGGCGCTGGCGACGCTCTGTGCCACCTGCACGGCTGCTGCGGGGACTGCTGCTGCGACGCTGGCTGCGATTTGAGGGGCGGCGGCAGGGGCCACTTGAGCAACGCTTGCAGCGATCTGAGCTGCGGCGGCGGGAGCGACTGTTGCAGCGGCAACGGCTGCATTAGTTGCTGCGGTCGGGAGAGCATCCGCCGCTGCGGCTGCGATGTCGGCTGCAGCTTCGGGTGATTTTGCGGCGAGCGCCTCAACTGCTGCAACAAGTGCATCTGTGCCCTGTTCGGATGCGGCTTGCACGGTTGCCATTTGAGCGGCGGTGAGTGTGCTTCCTGCTGTTGGCGGTGCTGGCGCAGGTCGGGGGCAACCTTGGAAGGCATTGGGTGGCACAGATTGTTGCATGGCGGGTATCGTCTGAGTGGTTGCCGTTTGTAGCTGTTGAGCACCCGGAGGATTCGCGCTGAAACCGCCTGTGCTTCCAACCCCGACGCTCTGGCCACCGCCCACGGCGCGTGATCCGTCGGCTGTTTTCATCTGCACGACACCCTCTGTTACTGCGATAATCACGGGGTTTGCTTGGTTGTTGCTGTCGCACGAGATGCCAAGGCTTGTTCCTCGGATGCCTGCAGAGCCCACGGGTGTTGCTATCTGGAAACTGGAATTCTTTTTGAGCTTGGCGATATCGACCACGATAGTTCCCTCGCTAACTTTCAGTCGGGTCACCGAACTGGAGGGCTCAGATTTTGTCGTTTGGTAGTCCACATTGCTGGAGTTGAAAGGGTCTTGGGCAAAGCTATCGATCGAAAAATCCGAGTCAGGCTTCACATTCACGGTCGTGCCGTTGTCGAAGAGGAGTGTGACGCTGGTCTCTTTGCCGGTCTTGATTGTGGTTCCTTGTCTAATAAAGGCACCTTCTTTGAGAGGTGAGGAGTTTCCCGAGGCGTCCAAAATTTTTCCACCGGAGCCTTCGATTTTCAGCACTCGAATATTCCCCAGAACCATGTTTGAAGATTGGGCTTGGGAATTCTGAGCCGCTTTGACGGGTGCTGCCGTTTGGGCGGGGGCGAGATGGAGGGGGGCTCCCAGTGAGAGAGCGAGCAGAACGCTGAAAATATTTCTCATGCCCGTATTTTCGTTGGCAATCCTTGAATGCGCAACAACAATGTGGCTTTTGTGGGTAACTAAAATTTGATGTCTGTCGATTGCCGCACATGCCCCTTGGCATCGCGGATTGCGATTTCAATCGTATGCGTCTCCCAGTCGATGAGCAATGTCCCGAAGTTGCATTTTGTAAAAGGCTCACCGACTCGGTTGGAATTGATGGAGCCTCGGCCCGCCACTTGGGTTTTCCAGGCTGGAGATTTCTCCAAAGTGGCGGTCGCCGCTGAGCAGCACGATTCCAGTGCCCTTGGAACGCGCGATGAGTTCGAAGAGGCGTGCGCGTGCGGCAGGGTAGTCGTTCCATTTTTCAAAACGGTGCTCGGTGGGTAGGATCTGGCTCCCTGAAGCTATGATATGAATTTGCGCGCTGCTGGAGGCGAGGGTCGATGCCAGCCAAGCCCACTGGGCCTCTCCCAGGATATCTCCCCCGGTGTGAGGCTTGTCGCGGTGCGTGCGGACATCCAAGAGGATCACACACACCTGCTGGCCCTCGGGACCGAAAATCTGCGAGGTGTAGATGCCTGAGCGCTTCCGACGGGGACTTTCGGTGGGGACATCCAGAAAATCCAAGAACAACTTTTGCGATTCCTCTTTCCACGCGTATTCGATGCCCGCATCGTTGCGGCCGTAGTCGTGGTCGTCCCATATGCCTTCCACAGAACAAAAATCCAGCAACCTTTGATAGCCGGGGTTTTTCTTTTGCGCGGCCCACTTTGAAGCCAGCACGGCCATATCGTCCGTGTCGCCGTAAATATTGTCCCCGAGCCAGACCCAGAGCTCTGGCTTGAATTCCAAGATCGTATCCCAGATGGGCTGCGGCAAATCTTGGCGGTTGCAGGAGCCTGTCGCAAGCCTGCTCAGGCGCTCGGTCCCATGAACCGTGCAGAGCGGGAGCATGGCGGTAAGAACAACGAGGAGCGGAAAAAATACGGCGGCGTGATTTCTCATGGGTTCGTTTTTCCAAGCCTTCGCACTCCACCCTCCACTCGGCAAGCCTGCAGCATGATGATTTGGCTTGCCGAATCGTGAGTTAAAAATAGCCTGCGGTTTATGTCGACAACACTCAGCCCGGTGGCCTACGACGCGAAGATCGAGGGAAACGTGATCTTCACCCAAGTAGATGCCGCCATTAATTGGATGCGGAGCAGTTCTCTCTGGCCGATGCCTATGGGCCTCGCCTGCTGCGCCATTGAACTCATGGCGGCTTCTTCCTCACGCTTCGACATCTCACGCTTTGGTGCGGAGGTCATGCGGTTTTCTCCACGGCAAGCGGATGTGATGATCGTTGCTGGCACTGTCACCTACAAAATGGCACTCGCCGTCAAGCGCATCTGGGATCAAATGCCAGAGCCGAAATGGTGCATCGCCATGGGTGCTTGTGCTTCTTCTGGCGGCATGTATCGCAGCTACGCGGTGCTTCAAGGTATTGACCACCTTATCCCAGTGGATGTTTATATTTCTGGCTGTCCTCCACGTCCCGAGGCGCTTCTGGATGGTCTCATGCGTCTTCAGAAAAAAATCATGGGTGAACACTCGGTCCTCGACCAGAAAAAGGAATTGCTGGAATCCCTATGACATCAGACGAAATGTCCGACAGGTTGCGGGAGGCTTTTCCCGCTGCTATCACCGACCAGTCTCGTTTCCGCGACGAGAGCACGCTGCGTATTCAGGTATCCGCCCTGCGCGATGTTTGCCTGCACGCGCGAGACAAGCTGGGGTTTAATTATCTCATCGACGTTTCGAGTGTTGACCACTTTGGGGACGAACCGCGCTACGAGGTTGTTTACGAACTCTATTCGATGAAAGATTGCGTGCATCTCCGGCTGAAAATCGTGGTCAGCGAAGATGATTGCACCGTTCCTACGGTTTCCGATATCTGGCCCACCGCCGATTGGCATGAGCGGGAGGTCTACGATATGATGGGGATTCATTTTGCGAACCACCCCGACCTGCGCCGCATTCTCATGTGGGATGGCTACCCCTACCACCCACTCCGAAAGGATTTCCCTCTTCAGGGCAAGAAAAGCGACATGCCCGGAGTTGCCTTTACCGAGCCGGCTCCTCTGGCCGGGGGACCATTCGTCACTGTGCCCACAAGTGGCACCACTCAGGTGCGTGAACCCAGGGCGCGCCATGCCGGAGATCTCGTGATGCCTGAAAAATTCATCGCGGAACCTTGATCGCCGAAGAGAAATCCCTCGCGGATCTCGTGGCCATGCTCACGGGCTGTGAGCGTATCGCCATAGATACTGAGGCCGACAGCCTCCATTGCTACTTTGAGAAGGTCTGTCTCATTCAAATCAGCGGGGGTGCGGAGCATGTCCTGATCGACCCTCTCGCTGAGATCGACCTGCAGCCGCTCTACGACCTCATTTGCTCGCGGCGTCTTGTTTTTCACGGTGCGGATTACGATTTGCGGCTTCTGCGCCGCACGGGAAAGTTTGAGCCGGTCGATCTCTTTGACACAATGATCGCCGCGCGATTGGTCGGGAAAACCGCATTCGGTCTGGCTGCGCTCGTGAAGGAGTATTTTGGCATCGAACTCTCCAAAGCTTCCCAAAAGGCAAACTGGGCCATCCGCCCGCTGCCGCAGGAAATGCGGGAATATGCCATGAACGACACGAGATACTTGCTCGAGATCGCCGACATTCTTGAAGCTGATCTTCGCCGCATGGGACGCTTGGACTGGTTTCTGGAGTCCCGTGACCGCATGATCGAAGCGGCTCGTGAGGTCAAGGAGCGCGATGAAAGCAGTGTCTGGCGCATCACCGGATCGTCTGCCCTCTCACCCCGTGCCCAAGCCGTGCTTCGCATCCTCTGGTTCTGGCGGGATGCGGAAGCGCGTTCCTGGGACCGCCCGGCCTTCCATGTCATAGGCAACGACGACATGCTGCGCGTGGCCGAGCAGGTCGCAAACGGCGGGGCCTTCTCCACGCCGCGCATGAATGGCCGTCGCCGCAAAAGTTTTGAAGTCGTGGTCGCTTTGGCCATGCAGATTCCTGAAAAAGAGTGGCCGAAAACCGAAAAAATCCGCCGTAAACGCCCATCGCGCGAACAATTGGACAACTTCGAGGCTTTGAAAAAAATCCGCGACAGGGTTGCCACGGAGCTTCAACTCGATTCCTCGATCATCGCCCCCCGCGCCGCTTTGGATGCCACTGCGGCCGATCCTTCCTCTTCCGCTCTCATGAACTGGCAGCGCCATCTTCTCGAGTTGCCTCCCCTTGGAGTTTCGTCCGTAGCCTGAATTTTTCACCCCCCAAAAATGGAAATGAGAACGCAGGTGCACGATATCATTGACCTCGCCCTCGCTGAGGATATCGGCGCAGGGGACATCACTGCTAAATGGTTCACAAGGCCTGGGGCCACTGCCTGTGCGGAAATCGTCGCTCGTGAGTTCGCATGCCTCGCAGGTGTGCAGGTGGCGGCAGAAGTCTTTCAGCGCATCGATCCCGCTCTTCTGGTCAGGGTCGAAAAAACGGACGGCGCCTTATTGGTGAAGGGTGATCGCGTTGCGACAATCCAAGGGAACGCCGCCTCGATTCTGACCGCTGAGCGGACGGCCTTGAATTTTATCCAGCGCCTGAGTGGTGTGGCCACCATGGCCCACCGCTATGTGGAGGCCGTTCGCGGCACGGGGGTCGATATACTCGATACCCGCAAAACGACACCCGGCTTCCGCGTTTTAGAAAAAGCCGCTGTTGCCGCAGGAGGAGCGCGCAATCACAGGGTGGGCCTCCACGATATGTTCATGGTGAAGGATAACCATCTTGCGGTCGGTTTGAATCTGGAAACGCTCCAGCGAATGATCAGCGAGGCACGCGCGGCCCATCCCGGCGTTCGTGTGGAATTGGAGGCCGACACACTCGGTCAAGCCCAAGGCTTTTTCAGCCTCGTGGGAGTGGATGTCATCCTCCTCGACAATATGTCTCTTGAAGATATGCGCGAGGCCGTCCGCACATGTCCTGCCGCCATGAAACTCGAGGCCAGCGGGGGGGTAAATCTTCACACCGTCCGCCCTATCGCCGAAACCGGTGTGCACTTTATTTCCGTAGGCGCCATCACCCACTCGGCGCCGGCGATCGATTTTGCCTTGGATTTCCACCCGATACCTCAACTCTGAGCAAAGACCAATCCTTCGGGAAGCGGGGTTTTGATTTGGGAGCGGAGGCGTGCAAGGAGGCTGTAGAGTCCAAAAAAGGTGCGATTCAGATAGATGGTATCCGCCGAACCTCTCTGCCCTCGGATGCCTCGCAGGGGGTTGTCTTTTCTGTTTTCCTCGCCGAGTTCGTAGATTGCCTTCATGAAGGTCGGATCCCCAAAGTCGAAGCTGCCACGCCGGAAGGGCAGTGCAAGGAGCTCAAGGGATTTTTTGCACAGGTTCATAAGCTGAGCGCGCTGTGCGGGCGTGTCGGTTGGGAGAAGCATGGCCATGGTCTCCATGGCCGCACCGAGTCGCGCGGAATCTGTCTCCAATGCGGGATCCAAGAATGCAAATTGTTTGGCGTGAAATTCCTCGTCGATGGATTTTGTGCAGCCGAAGTCAAGCACACAAAGGGCGTCTCTGCTGATGAGGAAATTTCCCGGATGCGGATCGGCATGGAAGATGCCGAGATTGTGGATTTGGTGGGCGTAGAAATCCCAGAGTGCTTGGCCAATACGGTTGCGCAACTCTTGGGGCGCTGGGCCGTCCGCGAATGTGTCGAATGGCTCGCCATCCATCCAATCCATCGTAATCACCCGCCGGGTCGAAAATTCCGGATGGTATTCGGGGAAGCGGATATTCTGAAGTTGGGAGCAGGCTGCGGAGAGCTGCGTTGCGTTGCGAAGCTCCTTTTCGTAGTCGGTTTCCTCGAGAAGTCTTGCTTCGACCTCCTTGAAGTAGGCGGCAACATCATGCTCTCTGAGCCCAAGAATCCGGAGGGCGATGGGTTTCACCACGGCAAGGTCGCTGCGGAGGCTCTCGGCGACTCCGGGATATTGCACCTTCACGGCAAACGACCGCCCGGCCCGAGTGGCTCGATGCACTTGTCCGATGGAGGCGGCATGGGCGGCAGAAGTTTCAAAGGATTCAAAAATCTCTCGAGGATCCTTTCCAAACTCCCTTCGAAATGTCCGAACCACGAGCGGGTAGGAGAGCGGGGGTGCGGAATACTGGGCACGGGCAAATTGCTTCGCATAGGCAGGCGGTAGCAGCGACTGGTCGATGCTGAGCATTTGGGCGAGCTTCAGCGGGCCGCCTTTCAATTCGCTGAAGGTTCGAAAAACTTCACTGGCATTTTTTTCCTGGAGGACATCGTTGTCCGCCATGCCGGAGATCGCTTGGCGCCCGTAGTGCTTGAGGTAGTTTATGCCGACTCGGGCCCCCGCACCGGCCAGTGCGGCCATGCGATCCAAGCGATGGCTGCGAATAGTTTCCTGGTCGCTCAAGACATCTTCCCCCAAGCCGAGGGCACGAGAAATCGCACAAGATCGAATGCAGAGTCGATCGCTTGCGTGCGCAGGACATCAAAAGCAAAGGCAACAGTTTTTTCGATGAAGGCGTCCGTGCGTTCAAATTGTTGGCTTTCGTCTTTGACCAGAAAGGATATCACGGCCCTGAAGTGCACATAGAGCACAGCGGGATAAAGAGCCTCCAGAGCGCCTCTGGAGGCGATTTCGCTGCTGGAAACACCGTGAGCGATTATGTCGGAGGCAAAGGTTTTAAAGTGCGCCTCAAAGGCCTTGAGGTATTGTGGGGAGGCTACTGGGGAAAGATGCCCAAAGCGCAGTATCAGGAGGGATCTCTTATCCAGCGAAGCCTCCGTAAAGGCAAAGAGGAATGTCAGGTAGCGATGCCGGGCCGAAAAAGTGTTCCATTCCGCGGAGTTCGAAATGGATGTGGTCAAGCCGACAATCCAATCCCCCCAGATGGCACTCTCGACGCTGTCAAGAGATGAGAACTCCTGAAAAAATTGCCTCTCCGTGAGGTCAAGCTCTTGACAGACGGAGTGAACAGTCTTCGGCGGGGTGCCATGTTGCTGGAGATATTTCGTATAGGCTTCCAGAATGCGAGTGCGATTTTCCATATAAGATTATCCCTATTACGCTTTGGATGGGTTTGACGATACCGCTCACGGTCAAAAGGCGACCCCCGAGGCTGAAATTCTTGCGTTCTGCGGGTGGTGGAGCCTAGGGGATTCGAACCCCTGACCTCCTCAATGCCATTGAGGCGCTCTACCAACTGAGCTAAGACCCCGAAAACGAGATCGGCAATTTCTCTGAAACGCTCGGGAAGATCAAGCGCGAATCTTCAAAACCAGCGCCACCGATTTCCCTGGGCTTGGGTCCCCGTTTCGCAGCAGCGGGCTTACCCTATTTCCGTGGAATGATTCGATGCGGCTGTGGTGAACCTGCAAAACTCAAGGCCTCTCCCAGGCGAGCGCGCCAGGAGAGAGGGTTGTGACCAGCCCCTGGGATGCGTCGAATGAGGAATTGCACGCCCTCGGTCCAGCCTTTGGAAATGAGGAGCGAGGCCAGCATGTGGTGATAGCCCTCGTAACACTCGTCGATTTCCTGATCGCCGTAGTCGAAGTAAATCCGGAGATTTTTATCGAGGGTCGGTATTTCCTCAAGCAGACGCAGGGCAGCGCAAGCCGCCGGGATGGACTGGGAGACATCCTCAAAGGAAGTGGAAAGGCAGGCCGCACCACCAAAAACACCCGGATGCATCAGTGCGGTGTGAAAAGCATTGAGCGCGCCAAGACCCACGCCACCAAGAAGGCGCGAAGCTGGCGAAGCAATGGTGCGATAGTGTTGGTCCATGTGGGGCACCAGCTCTTGGGTGATAAAACGGGCATAGCCCACGCCACCCAATTCTGGCGAGAGTTCGTAGTCGCGCAGCGTGATGTCTTCGGGTGAGAAGCCCTCTGGATGACGCACGCCGACGACGATGGATTCTGGAATGATTCCCCGCCGGGCAAGGAGGGAGGCCCATTCATCGGCGGCCAGATCGATGCCGGTGGGCATGCTCAGTCTGGGATCGAAAATGCCGTCGCCATCGTGAAGGACGATAAGAGGAAAACGGTGCTCGCTTTCTCGGGAGTAACCCTCTGGGAGCCAAATCAGAAGTTCACGGTCCTGGGCAAGAAGGCGCGAGCTCATGACATCTCGCGTCAGCCTGCCTTGGAAGCGGTCTTTCCAATCTGCCACGGTGTGTTGGAGGGTCGCATCGAGCCAAACTTCGTGCGACAGGTTTCCTGGCACATCGCCATGAGCCTCTACGGCTTCGCGTTCCCAGGATCCACGCGTGATTTTATACTCAAAGTGCAAACCCGTCGGGGCTTCAATCTCGCCTGTGTGAAAGGGAGGATTGTATTTCAAGGGCAGCGCCTTCGCGGGATCCCAGAGACCCAGCGCCTCACGGCTGCCTGAAACAAAGACGGGTTCAGAAGGCCGATCCACTGGGGGAATTATGCGGAATCGAATTCTGCTCATGCCTAAAACAATAACGCTCGTGGCGGAACTGGCAACGGTGCGTTTGTGAACGGGCGGCTCGACTCAAGGCCCCTCGGGCGCTGAAAGTGCCGTGCCTGAGTTTCTTTTGCCACCTTTGTGAAAGCAGCGGCGACATTGAGCAATATGGGGCTTGCAACCCATTTGTCCTGTCAGTAGTGGGTTGTATAAGTCTGCAATCTTAAACAAATCAGCATGAAGAAAAAAACCGACATTGCGGTGGCCCCATTGGGCAAAACGAAGCGCGTCAAACGCACTGCGGATACCGTGGTATCGAGTCATTCAAAGAAATCTCCGTCGCGAGAAAGGGTCTTTGTTGATAGCGATGGGGATTCTGAAAAAGACGGGGGAAGCCCGCGCGCTTCCACAGATTTGCTCGATCATTTAGGTGCTCTGCCCCGCAGCTATGGAGAGGAGTTGATATTTCTGGTCGCTCAAGATCCCCACTGGCTTTTCACCTACTGGGATATCGATATCTCTCGTCACCCCGGTGGGCCTTGTTTTTTAAGGGTGGAAGAAGCCTCGGGTGTCCTTGAGAAGGAAATTGAGGTCTCCTTTGAAGCTCGAAATTGGTATATCCCCGTTGCAAAAGCTGGAGGATCCTACTCCGTTGAGATCGGTTTTCAGAGGCAGGGAAAATGGAACGCCCTTGCCCGTTCGCCGATCGTCACAACGCCACGGGATCGGTTTTCCGAATCCACGGTCTTTGATTTTGCGACGATTCCAATACACCTCAGCTTCCAGCGGCTTGTAGAGAGTGTGTCCCATTCCCTTGCCTCCTCTGAGGAGCTTTTGCCGGCTCTGATTAAACTTCAGCAAGGTTTTCCTGCGGGCGTCTCAAGTGGTTTTTCTCTGGAGGCGCGTGAGCGCGAGATTCTCCAAGCCCTTCTCGGAAGCGAGATTCTTGCCGGTATCTCCAGCGCCCAGTGGAACTCTGAGGAGTTGCACTCCGCGATTTCACAACGCCTCCGCGAGAGCCTTTCATCCGCCGAGGTGGCGGAGTTTTTCTCGAGACTTCCAGAATGGAACTCGGAGAGCAGCCTTTTCAGTGGATTTCAAAAGTTGTCGGCCGAGTTGGCAGGGTCTTCCTCGCTTATGGGCTCGGCTGCTTTCGCCGGACTCCTTGCTCGACTTCAAGAATTACAGACGGAGAGCAGCCTTTTCAGTGGATTTCAAAAGTTGTCGGCCGAGTTGGCAGGGTCTTCCTCGCTCATGGGCTCGGCTGCTTTCGCCGGACTCCTTGCTCGACTTCAAGAATTGCAGACGGAGAGCAGCCTCTTTAGTGGATTTCAAAAGTTGTCGGCTGAGTTGGCAGGTTCCTCCATGCAGCTCAGCTCTGCGGCCTTCACCGAAATTCTGGCCGTCAATCTTTCCAGTTGGTTGACAGGTCTCATCAGCAGTTGGAGTGGGGGAGGTGCCTCGGAAACGCTGGCGCGCTTGTCGGCCTCCTCCTCATGGGCCGGATCCGAACTCTCATCGGCAAGCGAGTTTGCAGCGAGGGCGGCGCTCAGCTCATGGCTCCTCCAGGCAGAATCCTCCTGGAAGGGTGCCGGGGTCTCTGTGCAGGCTCTGGCTGCGATCTCCAGCTGGAGCAGCGAGATTATGGCTGATCAGGGTTTCGCAGGCAGCAGCTGGAGCGCATCTCAAAATTGAAAGGTGGCGGCAGGAAAAAGTCGCTCGCGAAGGCCTCTCCACTCGACCGGCACGCGGAGGAGTTCCTTCGCCACCTGGAGGCGGAAAAAAACGCATCGCCCCAAACGATCAGAACCTACCGCACCTCGCTCGAGGCTTTCCGGAAATTCCGTCCATCGGGCGCTTGGACTGATCTGAAGCCTGAGGACTTTCGTGCTTGGATGCTGGAATTGATGAAGGCCTCGATGGCCAGGGCCAGCGTGCGTTTGCGCTTTTCCGCGCTGCGGGCTTTCTATGCTTTTCTCCATATGCGCCGCACGATTTCAAAAAATGTGCTCCTTGAGGTCTCGCTTCCCAAAGCCGAGAAGCAATTGCCGCGCTTTCTCACGACTTCGCAGGTGGATGCCCTCGTCGCAGCTCCTGTCGCGGCAGTCAAAAGCAAGCA
This sequence comes from Spartobacteria bacterium AMD-G4, assembly GCA_002290555.1. Classification (GTDB taxonomy): domain Bacteria; phylum Verrucomicrobiota; class Verrucomicrobiia; order Chthoniobacterales; family Terrimicrobiaceae; genus UBA967. Next base: position 11,876 of record NEUK01000047.1, on the reverse strand, counting down.
GGCACCGACTTGGATGGGTTTGCGCGATGCTGCGGTGATCGAGCTTTTTTACTCCACAGGAATGCGTCTCTCGGAACTCGTCGGACTGGATGTGCGCGATGTCGATCCGATCAGCGAAACGGCTCGCGTCACGGGCAAAGGCTCCCGCGAGAGGGTGTGCCCGGTCGGCGGGCCTGCTCTGGAGGCGATCCAACGCTACCGCCACGCTGCAAGTGTTCATGCAGGTCCCTTGTTCATCAACAAATCTCGGCGACGCCTCTCGTCCCGCGCCGTGAACTCGCTCCTCAAGCTCCGTCTTGCCCAAGCGGGACTGCCCTGTGACCTTTCTCCCCACAAATTGCGCCACAGCTTTGCTACGCACCTCTTGGATAACGGAGCCGACCTGCGCAGCGTTCAGACGCTGCTGGGACACGCGAGTCTCTCAACAACACAAATCTACACGCATGTCACTATCGAGCGTTTGAAGGCTGCCTTCATGGCGGCCCATCCGAGGGCCGAAGCGTAAAAAAAGACCCTTACTCGAGAGTCGTTCTCACACTCGTGGTCTTGGCGGTTTTGGAGGAATTGCTGAGCTCGATGAAGTCGGTGATAATACGGACAGCCTCGTTTCGAATCGGGTCTGGTTCGGGTAACTTTTTGCCGCCTTTGCCCTCGTCGCTCTCTTCTTCGGAGTCTTCTTCGATACTGTATTTTTTGTCGCGTTCGCGCTCGTAGTCGACGACTTCCAGATCCTTTCGATTATTTTTCACATCGTCGAGTGTGAGTTGCCACACTTTGGCATTCACCATGGAACCTCGAGCAACACGCTCCTCTTTGCGTGATTCCTTGCGCGTCTTCTCATCTGCGAGTTCCTTGCGGCGGACTCCCTCGTTGGTGCTGATGCTGTTTTTGGTAATGCGCTCGCGGATGCGCTGCATGTCCTCGTTGACATAAATGAACTCGGGGTCGCATTGAATCCGTTTCAGCGAGCGTTGGCGGAGTTCCTCCAAGAAGAGGCTCGATGGCGCCGCCTTGTCCTTTGCAGCAAGAATGACGGGTGCGACTTCGTCGTAATCCAGAGGATTTTTCAGTGCAGCTTCACCAATCTCGGCGCTGTCTGTGCGGGAGGGGAGGACGATATCCGACTCTACTCCTTTGATCTGAGTCGACCCCCCGAGGATGCGATAGAATTTCTGGATCGTGAGCTTGAGAGCGCCGGCATTTTGTTTCTTCACATTGAAAAACGGCAGCGACATCGATTTGTCGAGGTCCACAATAGTTTGCACGGTGCCTTTGCCAAAGCTGCGCTCGTCACCGACAACCAACGCGCGACCGTAATCTTGGAGTGCGGCGGCAAAAATCTCGCTGGCCGAAGCGCTCAGGCGGTTCATGAGAACAACCATCGGCCCTGAGTAAGAGACTTCTGGATTTTTGTCGTTGTTCACCGTTATTTTTCCACTGGGATCCTTGGCCTGCACAACGGGGCCTTGGGGAATGAAAAGTCCAGTCAGATTGATGGCTTCTTCCAGTGAGCCACCCCCATCGCGGCGCAAGTCGATGACGAGGCCTTCCATGTTCTCTTTTTTCAGACGGCTTAAGAGCGCTTCGACATCCACTGTCGTGCTCTTGGGTTCCCCATTGCCGCTCATGTTCGCGTAGAATGAAGGCAGGGTGATCCAGCCAACGCGTGTAACCTGGCCTTCGCTATCGGTGACATCCAAGAGTTCCGCTTTGGCCTCTTGGTCCTTGAGCTTCACCTCGTCGCGGGTGATCTCAATGATCGAACGCTTTGAGGGGTCGTCGGCATCGTTGGGTATCACTTGCAGTCGCACGATGGAGTCCTTCGCGCCACGGATTTTTTCGACAACCTTGTCGAGTTTCATGTCCACCACATCCTCAAACTCATCGTCTCCCTGTCCCACGGACAGAATGCGGTCTCCAACCTTGAGTCGTCCATCGCGATCCGCTGGTCCGCCAGGCACGACTTCCATAATTTTGGTGTATCCATCCTCCGAGCGCAGAACGGCTCCAATGCCCACGAGCGACAACTTCATGGAAATCTGGAAATTTTCCATCTCGCTCGGGCTCATGTATTCGGAGTGGGGGTCGTAGCTTTGGGCGAGAGCTTTCAGGAATGTGCTTGTCACGTCCTCGGCAGTCATTTCCCTGACATTGCGCAAGGCTTGATCGTAGCGACGGGTCACGGTTTCTTCCGGAGAGCGGAGTTTCAACTCGCTGAGGTGTTCCTGTAGAATTTCCGCCTCGACACGATTGCTCCAGATTTTGTCGGCCTCCGCGAGGTTTTTAGGCCACGGGGACTTTTGCCGGTTCAGCTCGACCTCCTCCTTGCCCTTGAAATGATATTTTTGGGTGGCGAGTTTTTTATTCGCCTCCACGCGGTTTTCGACGCGTGATCTGAAGCGTTCGAAAATCTCACTGGAAGGCGAGAGATCTCCTGAGCGAATGAATTTGTGCAAGTTCTCGGAATATTTCAGGCTGAATTCGTTAATGTCCTCTTGGGTGAAATAAAGTTTGTTGTAGTCGAGAAGCTCCAAGTAGGTGGTCAGGAGTTTGGCGGACATGTCGGCATCCATCTCCTTGCGAGTGTAGTGGGCCTGCTGGAGCCAGTTTGCCACAGCCAAGGCGACTTGGCCTTGATCCGCAGCGCTTGTCTTGGCGCCAAAAAGGGGATTGAGAAAAAACACCACCGCTATCGATGTGGTCAGTGCGATTTTTAAAAAATTCATGTGTGTTGTTTGTAAATCTTGCAGAGTTGCCCGCAACAATCAAACCTCTGCGCGCTTTTTATACGACCCCAATTCCTATCATGACGTTCAAAAAATTCACAGGTGGTCCCCTGGATACAAATGCCTACTTTTTCGACACCCCATCTGGAAACTTGCTTTTCGACGCTCCGGAAGGTTCCGACGCGCACTTCGCGGAAAAAAAGATCGATTGGTTGTTGCTCACTCACGGCCATTTTGACCATGTGATGGATGCGGCAAAAATCCAGCGGAGGCACGGCTGCCGCGTGGCCTTTCATCCGGATACGGTTCCGATGCTTGTGGATGGCTCGTTTTTTAAAAAATATGGGTTCGACATCCAATACGAGCCTTGCTCCGCCGATCTCCTTCTCGAGGAGGGGGGGACGCGCGAAATTTGCGGACTGAATATTTCCTGCCTTCATGTTCCCGGGCATTGTCCGGGCAGTTTGTGTTTTCACTTTTCTGAAGAGGGATTACTGGTGGCGGGCGATGTGCTCTTCAGGGAGGGCGTGGGACGCTGGGATTTGCCGAGCGGTGACGGACCACTTCTCTTCGAGGGGATCCGCAAAAAAATCTTCCCCCTCGATCCTGCCACACGCGTGCTGCCTGGCCATGGACCGGAAACCACAATCGGTCACGAGATCGAACGGAACCCCTTTCTCAGCAACATTTGAATTCCACGCTCGACAGTCGGAGCGGTATTTCGCATGAATTGCCAAAGATTTCCTGACAATCCCCATCTCACTTTATGCCCACCTATAGCTATGTAGCGCTCGATGCCCGAGGCCAGGAAACAACGGGTGCCATCGATGCGGGGTCACAAGCCGATGCTGCCGCCCAAATCAGGCAGGCAGGGTATTTCCCCAAGTCGATCACCGAAGCAGGCAAAGCCTCTAAACGCAAGGCCGCGGCATCGTCCACATCCGTCGGGAAGAAGGATATCAAGATCAACCTGAACATCCCTTTCCTTGAAAAAAAGACGATCAAGGGCCGAACGCTCATGATCTTTACCCGGCAGCTTGCCACGCTCATCGATGCTGGGTTGCCTCTTCTTCGCGGACTGACTGTGCTCTCGAAACAAGAGCCCGACCCGGTTCTCAAGAAAACCATCACCGGTATCGCTGAATCCGTGCAGGGTGGTGGAACTTTCTCGGAAGCGCTTGCAGGGTATCCCCGTATTTTCAACAAACTCTACATCAACATGGTGAAGGCTGGCGAACTCGGTGGTGTGTTGGAGATCGTCCTCCTGCGTCTTGCCGAGTTTCAAGAGAAGGCTCAGAAGACCAAAAACAAGGTCGTCTCGGCCATGTTTTATCCGGTGATTGTTCTGGTTATTGCCATCATCATTATGGCATTCCTACTTGTTTTCATCGTTCCAAAGTTTGAGGCTATTTTTGCAGACATGCTCGGTGGCAAGCCGCTACCGGGGTTGACGCAGTTTGTCATCGGAACCAGCAACTTTGTTAAAAACAACCTCCTTCTCATCATTGGTGCTTTTATTGGAATCGGTGTGACCTACAAATTCGCCTCCAACACGCCAAAGGGCTCGGCTCTTATCGATGCGTTCCTCCTGAGAGCTCCACTTTTCGGAGACCTTACTAAAAAGAGCGCCATTTCCCGTTTTTCAAGAACGCTGGGCACGCTCGTGACCAGCGGCGTGCCGATTCTCCAAGCTCTCAACATCACTCGCGAGACAGCTGGAAACGCCGTCATTGCCGGTGCCATCAATCGAGTGCACGACAGTGTGCGTGAGGGCGAGTCGATTGTGCAGCCCCTTGAGGCCAGTGGGATTTTTCCACCGATGGTTGTTAGTATGATCGATGTCGGTGAAGAAACCGGCCAGTTGCCCGACATGCTTCTCAAAATCGCAGATGTCTATGACGACGAAGTGGACAATGCCGTTGCAGGCCTCACCTCCATGCTCGAGCCGGTGATGATTGTTTTCTTGGCTGTTGTGGTCGGAACCATCGTCATCGCTCTCTTCATGCCGCTCATAAGCATTATTTCGGGAATGCAGCAGTAGGAAATGTGGAGCAGGATTGGATTGGCTCTTTGCCAGGCCCTCGCCAAGGGGCGGGGCTTGCAAGGAGGGTAGGCTTTGATAAAGTCGCCCCTATGAAATTGATCCTCACCGCTGCGTCTCTGCTGGCGGCCGTAACCACGGGCTTTTCCCAAGAGCAGACTGCTCGTTCAACAGATCTCTGGCAGATCATCCAGTCTGGTGGACCGATCATGTATCCACTGGGAGCCATCTCGGTGCTGGGCCTTACGCTGATTCTTGTCTACTTGGTGACGATGAATCGAGGCGCTGTGGTGAGCCACCGCTACATGCAGGGCGCCGACGCACTCATCCGCAAAGGCGACTATCTTGGCTTGCTGGCCCTCTCCAATCGCCACAACCAAGCTATCGCAAGTGTGATGGAGCGGGCACTGCATTTCCTCACAAACAATCCGGCGTCATCCATGGCCGAAGTGCGCGAGATCGCTCAAGCCGAGGGCCTCCGTTTGGCGAGCCTCTGGAACCAACGCATCAGCTACTTGGCCGATATTGGATCCATCGCTCCCATGCTTGGCCTTCTTGGCACAGTTCTGGGAATGATCACCTCCTTCACTGTTGTGGCAAATGATGCTGTTTCCTCGCGTCCGATGCTCCTTGCGGGCGGTGTGGCCGAGGCTCTCATAACCACAGCAGCTGGACTTGTGATTGGAATTCCCCTCATGGCCGCCTATGCGTTTTTTCGCGGTCGTGTGCAAGGGATGATCTCCGATCTGGAGGCAGCCTCCACCGTTTTGCTGGCACACATCAGCGTTTCCAAATTGAACCAGTGAAATGAATTTTCGCGGCTCTATTTCACCTCCCCCACCGAGCGTCCAGATCGCTCCGATGGTGGACATTGTTTTCTTGCTCCTCATCTTTTTTCTCGTCACTTGGAATTTCTCAAGGAACGAAACCGAGTTGGAGGTCAAAGTGCCCAAAGCCCGTGAGGGCAAGGAAACCCGCCGTGCTGTTGGCGAGGTGATTTTGAATGTCAAAGCCGATGGAACCATCGTCATGAATCGCCGAACTATGGATTCCCAAGCCCTCATGGAGACCCTTACGAAAATCGTCTCCCTCTACCCCGATCAGGCAGTGATTCTCCGCGCAGATGAGAATACGGACTACCGGCATGTTGTGGATGTGTTGGATGCCTGCCGACGGGCGAATATATGGAATGTTGCCTTCGCAACCAGTCGACAGCAATGAAGCGGGCGACCATTTTCTGTCTGCTGGGATTTGGTGCCCTTTGCAACGGCCAAGAGGTGCGGCGCGCACTCCCTGCCTATGCCCCCTCGGTGGAGAACTACCAGAATCCCTCGTGGATGGACCGCCTGCCTGACGGGCAGCCCGTGGAGGTTCGCCGCGCGGAAACGGTGAAGCCGCCCGCGCCTGCTGCGGTTCTCCCCTCTCCGACGCCCTCTGCACCTCCCGTTCTTACGGACCCTGTCTCAATACCTGCGGTTTCTGACGACCCTCAAAATATTCGCATTGCCCCATCCGCCAGTTCCGCCTCGCCTAACGAGTCGGCTTTGGATCGTGCGAACAACCTCTACTCCCGCAAACTTTACGATTTGGCTATCCCCGAGTATGAGGCATTCCTTATCGCCGACTCGGCCGCGCCCTCCCGTGATGCCGCGCTCTTCCGCTTGGCCGAGTGCCACCGCATGGCGGGAAATGCAGCCGCTTCCCGCGCCTCCTATGAGAAGCTCGTGATGCAGTTCCAGTCTGGCGAGTTCGCCGCAGCCGGGGCCTACCGGCTTGGTGAGATGCTGGCTGCCGAGAACCTTCACCAACCCGCCACCCTTCAATTCGATCTCGCAGCCCGTGAAGCCAAGGAACCCGGCGTCCGCCTTGCCGCCGCCTACTTTGCCGCACGCAGTTTCGAAGCGCTGAATCAGGCCCCGTCTGCTGAAGATCGCTACAGGGTCGTTATGGCCACCGAGGGGGAAAATCCCTACCGCGAGAATGCCGCCCTTGCTCTTGTCGCCCTTCAGTTGAAACAAGGAAAAAAACAGGCCGCACTCGAGACTTGCGAGTTTCTGGCAACCACCTCTGCCTCGCCCGAGGTCGCCTCTCGCGCATCCTTGCAGGCCGCTCGCCTTGCAGGGGAATTGGGGTCCACCGCCAAAGCCCTCCAGCTTTTTGACAAAGCGGCCTCCGGCACACAGGACTCCGCAGTGAAGTCCGAGGCTATCCTCGCCGCCCTGCGCCTCCGCTACGACTCCGGAGATTTTCGTGGCATCACCCAGATGGGCGAGGGGATTGAAAAGGAATTGACCGCATCCGCCCGCTCCGACGCTTTGGGTATCCTTGCCGCCGCCTGGCGACGAGTGGGCAATGAGGACCAGGCCAAGCGCGTCTACGATCGTATCGTCCTGGAAAATCCCAATACGGCCTCTTCAGAGGTCCGCTACCAGCGACTTCTGAGCCTTTATGCAACGAAGGATCCTGCGCTCATCGCTGAAGTGGATCGTTTTCTGGCTGCATCCAGCGATCCGAAACAGACCGCTTCCGCATCCCTTCTCAAAGCCGAAGCTCTTTTCCAAAAGCCTGACTACGCCGCCGCTGCCAAGGTCTACGCGCCGCTTGTGGAAAATGCCTCGCTCAAGCCCGAGCAGCGCTCTGCCGCGCTCTACAAGCTCGCCTGGGCACTCGATGCCTCGGGTGATGCCGCCGGCGCCATTCGGGCCTATACGGCTTTTGCCTTGAAGTATCCCTCCGACAAACTCGCTGCCACCTCGGTCCTGCAGCGCGGTCTCGTCCGTCAGAAAACGCAGGCCCATGTCGAGGCGCTGGCCGACTTCGAGGAAGTCATCAACCGCTTCCAGTTCAGTAAAGAGGTTGAGATCGCACTCCTTCAAAAGGCTCTCACCCTTGGCCAACTCAAGAAATACCCCGAGATGGCAGCGGCTTTTCAAGATCTCCTCAAGCGCTACCCGAACTCCGCAGCCGCTGCGCAAGCCCACTTCTGGCTCGGCTGGGTGGCGTTTGAAAACAAGGATTACAAGCAATCCATAACCCTTCTCGACAAGGCCCGCCTACTGGATTCAAAAAACTATGCCGACCGTGCAACGCTCCGCATCCTGCTTGCGCAATACCAGCTTCAGGACCGCCTCGCAGCGGCGCGGGAGGCGGATGACTACAAGGGCGGGGCGATTCCTGCCGAGGTCGCGATCTGGCTCGCCCAAGGGCACTTTGATGACAAAAAATACGCCAAGGCGGAGAAGTTGCTTCTGCCGCTCGTTCAAAATCCCGCCACGGTGCCACCCGCTGCTTGGATTTTGATCTCCGAGACCCGCCTCGCGCTGGCCAGATACGACGAGGCTTCCCAAGCTGCGGATAAGGCTATCGCATCCACCCAGAATCCCTCCGCTCAAGCGCGTGGATTTCTTGCCAAGGCATCCGCCGAGATCGCCCTCCGCCGCGCTGCGTCGGCCCGGCAGGCGGTCGATCAGGCGTTGTTTCTTCAACCCGAGGGCAAACTCAACGCGGAAGCGCGATTGGCCTCTGGCGAGGTCTTTTTTCTCGAGCAGGATTACGAGAGCGCGGCGCGGGCCTTCATGGCCGTGAGTATTCTTCTCGATGATCCCAAGCTCACTCCCAAGGCACTCCGTCGAGCCGCCGACGCCTACCGCCGGGCCTTCAAGGATGCCGAGGCCGACAAGGCCATGAAGGAACTTCTCGAGCGCTTTCCGGGTTCAGGTCTGAGCGCCGCTCCTTAGCCTTTGTAGGTGCCGGTTGTGACGCCCACCTGGCTCGTCGCATTCAGTTCGCGATGCAACGCCATACCGGTTGCCCGTGAAGTTAGAAGCTGCTGGTAGGATACAAGGATGCGCGATGTTTCCTCGCGCGATTCCTCAAGCAGTTCGACCCGGAAGTGGCGAAGTCCAGCGGCGTGGAAGGATTCAAAGAACGCCGCGCCCGTTTGCGCCTTCGCGTGGAAAAGTGTGTTCCGGCAACCCACATCGGCGCGGAGGGGATGTTCCATGCCCACGCGATCACGCAAGTGTACCCGGTGCTTTTCGCAGGGTCTTCCACAGTCCGTGTGGTCTTTGCCGCTCGAGAGAAACGCGGCGAAGACGCAGTGCTCCATGTGAAACATTGGCATGTGATGGTGCAGCGTCAGTTCAAACCACTCCGGTGGCGCATGCCGGAGCATGGACAGAATCTGGGTGGAGTTCAGATCGTGCGAGATGGTGAGCCGCTCCAAGCCATGATTTTTAAAAACAAGCGCCGACATGGGATTGGCCACATTGAGAGAAAAATCCCCGATCAATCGCAGTGGGCTCCCCGCGAAGTGGGAAATGGCCCCGATGTTGCGAATGAGAACACCGTCGGGGTGGGCATTCGCGATGAGTTTGAAAAAGCCCTCCTCGCCGGCTTTCTGGATGCGAGGTGTGGCAAGGATCACCTCCGCACCGCCGTGGCTCCTCACCATGGCGACAGCGTCTTTGTAGCGGCGGATGTCCTCGTAATCGACAAGGATTTCGTGGATGCCCGCCTCGAGTGCCGACTCAAGTTGCTCCTCGGAGCGCACCAAGACTGAGAGATGGGACTCAGGGGATTTCGGTGCCTCGAAACGGGGGAGTATCGCACTCAAGGCGATCTTCGGCGCCGTATCGCGTGGCGTGTGGCTCACCTTCTCAACCAATTCGCGCCGCATGCGGTTGATCTCCGATATGGGAAGAATGACATCTCCTTCTATGTGCGACTCCAGCGAACGGAGGCTGAATCCGGTGCCGCCGAGTTTTCCCAGTTGAGCCTTGAGTCCAGCCGTATCGAGCGGTCTGGTGCGCGCGGTTTCCAGTGGGACTCGGGATGAAATCAAAACATCGCCACAGGCCAATAGGAGCGGGTTTCCGGCGCTTCCGCTGACCGCCAGATCGAGCGGTAACAGCCGCTCGGCATCCGTTTCCAGTCGTCCGCTGAAGCTGCTCCGCAGTTCCCGATCCAAGGCGGGATCTGAGGTTTTCCAGACTCGGCTGCCAGTTGGGATTTCATGGAAGCGTATTTTGCCCCGCTCGAAGAAAAGGTTTTTTCCCTGAACCTGAAAAACCCGTCCGCCTTGCTCGCGCTCGGTGTTTCCGCCCGTGTCGAACACCACGCCGTCGCCAGGCTTGATTTCGACGGCGGAGGATTCCAATGCAATGTGGTCTCGCGAGGTGGCCGCAACCCGCCCGATGAGTGCGCCACGCTTTTTGCCAAACCGGGCTCCCACAAGTTCCTGATGGTTCACTCCATGCATCCATCCACTGAAAAGCCCTCGGGAGAAGGTCATTTCCAGTCGATACCAATCCTCGGGTGCTGCGCCTTCAAAGATTCCCTCAAGCGCCGCATCGATCGCTTTGCGATACACAGAGGTGACCGCTGCGACATACTCGGGCGATTTCAAACGGCCCTCGATTTTAAAGGACGCCACGCCTCGTTCGATGAGGGCGGGAATTTCATTCACAGCCGCGAGATCCTGCGGAGAGAGGAGGTATCGCTTATCGCCGAGGTCGCGCAGGGCGCCGTCCACAATGAGTTCATAAGGCATGCGGCACGCCTGCGCGCACTCTCCGCGATTCGCGCTGCGGCGACCAAGGGCTTCGCTCGTCAGGCATTGTCCGGAGTAGGCGACGCAGAGCGCTCCGTGAACAAAGGTCTCCAGCGGCACAGAGGGCGGAAATTTTTCCAATTCGCGGAGCGAGAGTTCCCTCGCCAGGACGACCTGTTTCACTCCGAGTCCCTCGGCAAAACGAACGCCTTCGGGGGATGTAATAGTCATCTGCGTGGAAGCGTGCACGCGCAGCCCGGGGAACATGCGGCGGGAGATTTCCGCTAGGCCGACATCTTGGATAATCACGGCATCCACCGCCGCATCATGCAAGGCTTGGAGTTCGGCGATGGCGTCATCCAGCTCTTCCGTGAAGATCAGCACATTCAGGGTGACATAGGCTTTGACGCCGTGCGTGTGGAGAAATGTCGTTATCGCCGGCAGCTCGTCCTCGCGGAAGTTGTCAGCACGCATGCGCGCATTGAAGCGGCTCAGGCCAAAGAAAACGGCATCAGCTCCGTTCGCCACAGCGGCTCGCAAGCACTCCCAGTCGCCTGCCGGCGCGAGGAGTTCGGGTTCGACTGGTCGAGTAGTGCTCAATGAACCGGTGCCATAATGATTCGGATACTCGGATCCTCCTGGCGTTTGGTTAGGTAAATGCCCGTTGGTTTCGTATTGATCAGCTCGTAGCCCGCGAGAACGAACTCGGGGTAGAATTGATCGCTGGCCGGCTCATACACCGTATCTCCGCTGAAACGGCCACTGAGTCGGTATTCGTAATTATTGTCCGAACCCAGTTTTCCCGCCTCCCTGTCCGGCACGAGTTTTGTCTGCTCATTCATCATGACGAGTCGCGCCGTCGTCCAAGGCTTGCCTGGTTCGCGCACCCAGCCCCACATTTTATAATCGCTCTTATACATACGGCGCCCGATGAAGAAGTCGCCAGGCGCCTCGGCGCGGATTGCGGCATTCATGGCCGCCCGCGCAGGTGCTTGCGTGTCGACGGTCTGGCAGGCATTTTGAAAAAGGGTGACTGCTGCAAGCGCCGCAAGACAGGCGCTTCGGATCAGGCGTTTCATAGAAAAAATCAAAGCGCCACCTGGGTGAGGTAGGGCGCCAGCGTTCGCTTGAGGGCTTCGTCCGACTCCGTGGAAACGCTCCCGCTCAGTGGTAGCAGCGTCCATTCCTCGATGTGTGTGATCTCTCCGCCGGGCGGAACGGTGCGGAGAGGGCTCAGGCTCTCCACCTCCAGCATCTCGCCGTTGGTGAATGTCTCGAAATTGCAGCCGCCATCCGGGTAGGTTTCGCCTTCGATGAAATCGAAGGATTTGATGAAAATCGAATCATCCACGATGTAGGCGATCTGCTTTTCCTTGTGGGAGAGACCGAGCTTCGTGGGCGGTCGATCCGCTGCCTGCCGGAGGACGATAAAATCCCTTCCGATCCGGAACCTTGAATCAGTCAGGTCGGTATAGGGCCAGAGAACCATCGTGCGGTTTGGCAGTAAATCCCTCGGGTGCTCTCCGAGCGGAGGTTGGGGGATCACCGCGGTGCCGCC
>NEUK01000046.1 GCA_002290555.1 Spartobacteria bacterium AMD-G4 | reverse complement strand
GAATCGTTAGAAGTTGGCAGGTTGCCGGGCGCAAGGATCTCGTTTTTCCAATGATCGTATATGTAAAACCCGGCTGTTTTTGGTGTCGTGATGCCATCTCTTGGCTTGAGTCCAAAAGCATAGAGCATACCGCAAGGGATGTTTTTGCCGACCGCGCTGCGTTCGACCGCATGAAACAAATCTCGGGACAAACAAAAGCTCCTACGCTGGAAATGGCAGACGGCACAGTGCTGGCTGATTTTGATGTCGCTCAATTAGAGCGTTTTCTTGGGGAAAGGAAGGCTTGGTGATTTCACAGGCATGCATCGTTGCCGCTGCAGGGTTCGCTTCCGTGGCCCTTCGTAGTTTTGAAAGCCAAGCTTTGTTCCGCATCGGCACGCTCGGCTTGGTTGCCACATCATTTTTGGCAGGGTGGCTTTTGGGAGGGAGCCTGATCCTTGCCTCCGTATTCGCATCGACTTGGTTTCTTCTCCCATGGATGGAAATCCTGACCCGCGTGCGACGGTTGCGCCTGCCTTTGGATCGCTCGCTGCGCAAGTGTCCGCCCCCTTCAAACAACAAATTTCCGGACTTCTCGTCCCTCTCGGATGATATGGAATCCATCGGCTTCGAGTATGTGGACGATGTGGATTGGAGTCATGGCGACACACGGCATTTTTATCGTCTTTTTTACGACCCAAAAAACTTTGTCACCGCCTCGATATGCCTGCTCGAGCAAGACCAGTTTTCCTTTTTTTATGTGACCTTCACATCTCGTTCAAAAGACGGACGCCTTTTTTTAACTTGGAATTATCCATTTTCCTATGGAATGCATTTGCTCCCCCACACAACGCTGAACAAAGTCGATGAGGATCTGGAAGTGGAGGAGCTTGCTTTGTCCCACATAAGCTTTTTGAGCAGTCAAGATTCCCCGGAAATCATTGCTTTGGAGGCTGAAAGCATTCGCAACCAAATCGAAAGCGAACTCCGGACCCAGCTTGAACACAACATCGCCCGAGGCATCCTGGTGCGCGACCAAGACCAAATGATCCGCTACTCTCTGAGGGGCATGTTTTTTCTCTGGGTCCAGTTCCTGAGAGAGTTTGTGAGATTTTCCTAAGGCAGTGCTTCCGGGTCACTCCGGTGACTCGTTCCAGAATCTCTCAAAGGCCTCAGCCCAGTCCCGAGTCTCCACGCGGGCTCTACCACAGGCTCCCATTTGTGCTCTCAAGGCGGGATCAGCCGCCAGATTGCGGATCGCCTCCGCCAAGTCGGCGGCGTCCAACCCTTTTGTGACATAACCATCGACGCCGTGGGAAACGAGATCGCGGGGGCCTCCGACATCCGAGACAATCACGGGAATGCCGGAGGCCTGGGCTTCCAGCACCACATTGCCAAAGGTGTCGGTTGTGCTTGGAAAAGCGAAGAAATCCGCCGAGGCATAAGCGGTCGCCAGATCTTCACCACCCAGATAGCCAGTAAAAATGGCATCCCCGAGCAGACGCCTCATCTCTGGCATGTAGGGACCGTCGCCGACGATGATGGGGCGAACAGGCGACTTGGTTTCCGCGAGCAGACGGGTTGCCGAAACCAGAAGATCCAAATTTTTTTCCTTCGAGACTCTTCCAACAAAAAGCATCGCCAACTCGCCCTTGCGAAGGCCGCGCGACTCCCAAAACGAACGGTCGCGCTTGGCGGGATGGAAGAGCTTGGTATCGAGACCGCGCGGCAGGATGCGTAGCCGCTCGCGCGGGATTCCCCGCTCGATCCAGCATTTCCGGTAGTCTTCGGAGTTCACATAGAGCACATCAAGCTGGCTGTAGAACCAGTGCATATAATTCCAAGTGAGGGTTTCCATGAACGAGTCGTCCGTGAGGATGCGGACATATTGCGGGAAATCGGTGTGGTAGATGCCGACAGCCCGCAGGCCCAGTATCTTCGCGGCGGCAAGCGCACAGAGACCGGTCGGCCCGGGAGTGCTGATAATCAATTCCGAGAAACCGCCCTGTTGCAGGTGGTCGAAAATTTGGAGCACTGGCGGAAAGCTCAAGCGCTGCAATTCATACTCGGGAAGCTCGAATTCCCCGATTGGCTCAAAGTTTTTGAGCGGCACACCATGGTCAGCGACTTCCGAGCGGCAGGTCATGATGGTGACATCATATCCACTCGCCACGCCGGCTACGGTCATCTTGCGGATCGTGGTCGCGACGCCGTTCACATCTTCAAGGGTGTCGGTGAACCAAGCGCGCTTTTTGTTTTTTAAAAAACTTGGCACCTCGCCGGAGAGCGGTCGCACTGTGTCGCGCAACCACTCGCGCTTCGGCAAGCGGAAAGCATGAATATATGGGCTGAGTAACGCCACAATTGGCGCGAGGGGGATGATTGTCTGAATGCTTTCCAGAAACTTTCCCTTGGAAATTTGTTGGATGAATTCGGTGACGAGCCGGTAGCCGATTTTGTTGGCGATGAGATTCGCCATCAGAAAAGCCCGCCGCTCCGCCTCGGCGATTCCAGCCGTGTCCCTCGCCATGGCCACTTTGAGGTCGGGGTGGTTCAGCGCATCGGACAGTTGCTTCCAGAGCGAAATACTGCCCGATTTCGCGATATCAAAAATCTTTCCTGTAAGAATTCCCTGTGTGAGAAAACCGAACTTGTCGAACAGTGAGAATTCCGTGGGGTCTTTTCCCTCCATAAAACGGGAGGTGATTTTTTCAAGCAGGGTCACTGCCGGATCGCCCGGCTTCAGCGGCAAGCGGACCTTGGCATACGCGATTGCCGTGTTGTAGGTGCCGTGGGCCATGGCAAGAGGCGAGCCGTTTTCTCCACCAGCAATGCATCGCCCCATGCGGATATTTTCGAGAAAGCCGAGCACATCGGAGCAGGCGGGCGACTCGGTGAATGCGGTTGCGGGACCCGTCCCCCCTTGGTCATCCGATCCACCAGTGAAAACTTTTTTCCAGGGCTCCGTATGCGTAGGTTGAATGCCGGTGCGGGCGTTGAATATTTCGATCCGGCGTGGTGTGAGAGCACCGAGAACGCTTTGAGCGGTCTCATTCACAAGACCGCAATATCGACCGTTGAGGGATTCGAAATGCCGGAAGAGCAGAATCATTTTCTGCAAATGCAAATCCGTGAGCTTTCCATTCACGCTGTGGAAGGGATGGGCGATCGAATGGGCAATGTTTTCCGAGAAGAGATATTTCTGCAGGTCGTAAATACTCTCCCTTGCCTGCTGGATTTCCCGGTGCTGAAGCTCGGTGATTCCCCAGACCAGTATGTGCACGCGGCACTCATCCTCCGGGAAAACGGTGGAGACTTCCTCGCCGATGATCACGTCTGGAAGATGTGCTATTTCCAAGCATCCACTAATGGTGTCTTGATCCGTGAGAGTCACAAAGCGCATCCCTGCTGCTCGGAGCTTGCTGTGGAGTTCAAAGGGGTCGGAAACGCTGGCAGGGAAATCCAAACGCCGCAGAACCCAATCCGCAGCGCGATAGCTGTGGCGGGAGTGTATGTGTAAATCGGCGCGCGTGGTGGAACGACTCATTCTTGGCCTCGTGTGATGGTGATCCATTGCTGATATGTCATTGCCCGCCTCCCCGCAAGAGCCTTGGAGGTGAGATGCAAAATCTGCCCGCGAATTGTGCCATGATCCCAGTCCGGCGGATGAATACCAATCCGCAGGAGCGGGGCCTCGCGCAGCGCGCCAGCTACGAGGGCATTCCACGCCAGGCTGCACATGCGGCGCCATGCCGCCCTCACGCTCCAGACGAGACTTCGTGCCTTGTGGACTCTTCCATTTGTGAAATCGCTCACGGTCGCTATCCGCGTCGTGTATTCAAATCCCACCGCCCTCACCGCCCGCTCCGCTTGGGCACCAAGCAACCACGCTGGCGCGATGAAACCCGTGGCCTTCACTCCGCAAGAGCCGAATTCCGAAATCCCCTGCTCCAGCTTCCGCCGCGCATCGGCTTCAGAAAGGTCAAAAAACTCCCCCTCACCAGCGGTGTAGGATTGGGTCACCAGCTTTTTAAAAATCCCGTCCGCGACCTGTTTTTCCCGGAGGTGGCACCACCCGTGCAGGATAGCCTCGTGCCCCTCCGCCACCTTTTCCCGAAGCCAATGGGAGAAGGCAGCATCGCTTGAAATCCTACCAGTTCGATGGTGGTCCGGGATGACAAGTAGGGATGTCCTCACGCACCCCATTTTCTGGAGATCGGCGAGAATCTTTGCTGTCCGTTGGATAGTCAGTGGACTCACATCATGGATGGAGGCAACCAGCACTTGGGTCTTAGTTGTTTTTTGCATTTGCCAACTCGACATCTTGCGCGAAAGTGCGGGGGATGTCAGATGAAAACCAGCAGCCACCAAACGACAACCGCCAGCGGCAGGGCGGAGGTCAGGACCCTCAACTCAACTGGCGAGGCCTTGTGCTCTTCGCCGTCGCCTTTGCACTCATAGGCGGCGCGTTTCTCTTCCGCGGAAACAATTTCGCACAAATCCAGCAGATTCAGTATCCACGCTTCATCCAACTGGTGAAGCAGGGCAAACTCGTGACCACGCCGGAAGCCCCACTCCAACTCGTGGTCGAGGAGGGTCGGAACACCCAGTATTTTGAGGGCAAATTCAAACTCCCCTCACCGACGACCGGAGAGGAAGTTCCCGTGGCCTTCCAGACCCCGATCTTTACACAATTCAACGGCTCGGAAATTGAGCAGGTTCTCAGCGAAGCGGGCATTCTTCCTGCCATCTCGCCAAAATCCGACCTGCTCGCATCAGCGATCGTCAGCTTCCTGCCAATTGTTTTTTTCCTTGTCATTCTCTATTTCTTCTTCCGCTCACAAATCAAAATGGCGGGCAAGGGCGCACTAAACTTCGGCAAGTCCAAAGCTAGGATGCTCTCCAAAGATAAAAATCGCATCACCTTCAAGGACGTCGCAGGCGTAGAAGAAGCAAAGGACGAAGTCCAAGAGTTGGTCGAGTTTTTAAAGGATCCCAAGAAGTTCCAAAAACTTGGCGGACGCATTCCAAAGGGCATCCTCATGGTTGGCTCGCCCGGAACAGGAAAAACCCTGCTCGCCCGCGCCATTGCTGGTGAAGCGGATGTGCCCTTCTTCTCGATCAGCGGATCCGATTTCGTTGAGATGTTTGTGGGCGTCGGCGCCTCGCGTGTGCGAGACATGTTTGAGCAAGGTAGGAAATCCGCACCCTGCCTTATGTTCATCGACGAAATCGACGCTGTGGGCCGCCACCGTGGCCATGGCATGGGAGGTGGGCATGACGAGCGCGAGCAAACATTGAACCAACTCCTCGTGGAGATGGATGGTTTTGACGCCCAAGAAGGCGTCATCATCATAGCCGCCACGAACCGACCCGATGTCCTCGACCCCGCGCTGCTCCGCCCAGGCCGGTTCGACCGCCAAGTCACCGTTTCGCTGCCCGATGTGAAAGGTCGCGAGGAAATTCTTAAAGTGCACGCCAAAAAAGTTAAGATCGCCGAGGGTGTGAACCTCGCTGTGCTGGCACGCGGCACACCCGGATACTCCGGCGCCGAACTCGCTAATGTGCTGAACGAAGCCGCGCTCCTTGCCGCTCGAAAGAGCCTAAAAGCCGTGACCATGCGCGAACTCGAGGAAGCCCGCGACAAGGTGCGCTGGGGCAAGGAACGCCGCAGCATGGCCATGAGCGAACGGGAAAAAACCTCCACAGCATGGCATGAGGCAGGCCACGCGATCCTGAATGTCCTACTTGAGCACACGAGCCCTCTCCACAAGGTAACCATTATTCCGCGGGGCCCCTATCTCGGAGCCACAATGTATCTGCCAGAGGGTGACAAATATTCAACCCAGCAGAAGGAAGCCCTCGACCTCCTCGCCGTAACTATGGGCGGACGCATCGCCGAGGAAATGTTCACCGAAGATATCTCAAACGGCGCTTCTGGCGATATCCGCCAAGCCACCAGCCTCGTCCGCAAAATGGTTTGCGAATGGGGCATGAGCTCACTCGGCATGATCAGTTTTGCGGAAGGCGGCGAGCATGTCTTCCTCGCCCGTGACATCTCCCGCCCGCGTGAATACAGCGAGCACACCGCACAACAGATTGACACCGAGGTTAAACGCATTATCGACGAAGCCTACGAGCGCGCTCGCGTAATTTTGGATAGACGACGCCAAGCCGTTGAAGCCCTCGCCAAAGCACTTCTCGAATACGAAACCCTCGATGCCTCGCATGTGAAAGAAATCTTGGAGCACGGAAGCATACAAAACCCACCAATCATGGAAGTGGCGCCTCCCCCGCTGCCACCACCACCGACCGACTCGGCCCACGAACCACCCGCACCAATAAAACCCGACTTTCCATCTGGGGGTCTTCCCGCAGCGGCACCCGCATAGCTCGAGTGCCACCGAGCGCCAACCTCAGCGTCTCTCCTCGTCAATGAATCCTGTCGATGCCGGTTTTTCAAAAATGGGCATCGACACCTCTCAACGCCACATATTCCTGTGTGTTGGACCGGATTGCTGCTCCGAAAAAGAAGGCCTACAAACCTGGGAGGTTCTCAAGGAGCGAATCAAACAACTTGGAATTCCTGTCTTACGGTCCAAGGCAGCCTGTTTTCGCATCTGCTGCGACGGCCCATGGATGGTCATCTATCCCGAGGGGATCTGGTATGGCGGAGTGACCCCGGAAAAGTGCCAACGCATCATCGAGGAACACCTCCTCCAAAACACACCCATCCGCGAATGGATCGTGCGCGTTACGGGAAACTCCACTCCGCTCCGTCTTCCGTAAGTCAGGAATGATTCGGTGATGTTGGCAATTTACAGACGAATTGTTGCACTACCTGGTCGCCCACTCCGTGATTCAAAATTCGGCAACAAGTCAGAAAAAGGTTGGGTATTGAATTGCAGGTCGTGGACCACGCGTGATAGAGACTTTTCCTTCATGAATAATTCAAAATTTCGCGCAGGTGTTTTGTTTGGGGATGAAGTGAAATCTTTACTGGATTACGCAAAGGCGGAGAATTTTGCACTGCCAGCGGTAAACTGCATTGGAACGAGTTCCATCAATGCGGCTTTGGCTGCGGGACGTGAGTTGAATTCGCCGATGATGATCCAGTTCTCTAACGGGGGAGCACAGTTTTTTATCGGCAAGGGAGTGAAGGGCGACAATCAACTCGGACCAGTCTTGGGGGGCATCGCAGGCGCCATCTACACGGATCAGGCGGCAAAGGCCTATGGCGTGCCTGTGATTCTGAACACGGACCATTGCGCCAAAAAATTACTGCCGTGGATCGATGGCTTGCTGGCGGCCAGCGAGGAGCAATTTGCGAAAACCGGAAAGCCTCTCTACAGCTCCCACATGCTGGATTTATCCGAGGAACCGCTTCCTGAAAATATCGAGGTGTGCTGCCGCTATCTGGAGCGGATGGCCAAGATGGGCATGACACTCGAAATCGAACTCGGCGTGACCGGGGGCGAAGAAGACGGAGTGGACAACAGCGCTGTGCACGAGTCCCGCCTCTACACGCAACCCGAAGAAGTCGCGGCGATGTATGAAGCGCTCGGCGCAGTGAGCCCAAATTTCACAGTGGCGGCGGCTTTCGGCAATGTGCACGGCGTTTACAAACCCGGAAATGTGAAGCTCAAACCCACAATCCTGCGTGATTCTCAGGATTACATTCAGAAAAAGTTTGGAACAGGACCAAAGCCGGTGAATTTTGTTTTCCACGGCGGCTCCGGATCATCCCGCGAAGAGATTCGCGAGGCTATCGGCTACGGCGCCATCAAGATGAACTTGGACACCGACCTCCAGTGGGCTTACTGGGACGGCATTCGTGCCTACGAAGCCAAGAACCATGATTTCCTCCAAGGTCAGATCGGCAACCCGACGGGGCCTGATTCACCGAACAAAAAATACTATGATCCTCGCGTGTGGGTGGGAGCCGCAGAGGCGGGCTTCACGAAGCGCTTGCTGGCCTCCTTTGAGGACCTGAATTGCGTCGGGCGCAATGCCTGATACCGAATATCAAGCCTGATGCGGGTGGCCCTCAGGGAACCATCCGCTTCTGCGAATAGAAGCAGAGCTGCCCGAGAGCGGCGTGGCACAAGCCTTGGAGATCAATCAAACCTGCTGTCCGCAGTCGGCAGTGTGATTTCGTAGACCGTGCTGGCGCCCTTGCCCGCTCCTTCATGCTGTTCGATGCCGAGTTGCTGATAGGCTTTCTCCAAGGCAGGCGGGTCATTCCTCAACTCGGGGTAAATTTTCTTAAGCCGCTCCTTCACCCAGCGCTTGGCCATTTTCCCTTCCAGAGGCTGGAGCGGTTCCGCACCTTGAAGGCTCTGACGCAAAAATTCCAAAAACGAAACCTTCATAGCCGTCTTGCAAAGTGCAGGAGGTTTGCTGCGAGGAAAAGGGTGTTTATGACAATCAAGACAACTGCCGCCGGGGACCAGCGTGTGAGTTTCATATCTGTATCCTCGGGGTAAACCCTCGCCAGAAAAAAGGCCGCCAACACCATTGAGAGCACGCCGATGGCAGCAGGGATCAACGCCATTCCTTCGCCCCACGGGCTCCAGATCCACCAGAGCCGCACACCCGTGAAAAAGACCAATCCGTTGAGGAGTGTTGCGGCAAAAAAGCCAGCCACTGTGGCGGCAAGCCCATTGGTTCCGAGTCCCGGACAGGCTACGGCCAACGCCCGCTGACACAGGGTCAGGAGCGAGAACGCCAGCAGGGGAGGAAGCAGCGGAAACATGTTTCCCACACGCAGAATCGTAGGCCCCGTGAAACGAATCGGCCCGAGCGGCCACCCACTGAGTGAGGTCAGAACAACGATTCCCCCAAAGACGACGAGCACGATCCCCGCGCACATTCTCGCGCGCGAGAGACCATCGACCTGCACAAGGCCGATGTAGGCTGAAAGGGCCAGCGATAAAACCCACACAATATCCCACCAAGGATGCAAAGCCGATTCTTGAAAGAGGTAAAAAAAACCTGCGGCCGTCCACAGTCCGCAGATCCAAGCGATGGCCGTATTCATATCCCCTCCCCTTGCTGCTGCTCCGAGCGCCGCTGCTCGCGCCTTTTGAAGACTGGCAGCATCAATACATAGCTGATCGCTGCAGCAGGTGCAGAGAGAAAGAGCGAGCCGAGGAGCATGGGCAGCCCAATCGTAAAAAATGTCGTCCACTTCATGAGGTCGTGAATGGCAAAATCTGTGACCGAGGCCGGATGGGCAACCCCATTAAAGAAACCAATAATCCGCGAGCCGATGGCGTATTCGATTTCCAGCAAAACAGGCCAGAAAGGCGTCACCACATCATGCAAAGAGACAGCCACGACTGCCGCTATCGGATTACACCGCAGTAGGTAGGCAGCTCCTACGCAGAGCAGTGTTTTCAGTCCAAAGAGCGGGGTAAACCCCATGAACATCCCGATCGCCACACCACCCGCCAACGAGTGCGGTGCATCGTGCAGGTCCAGTAATTTGGAAACCAGGGACCTGAAATACACAACGAGCTTTCTGAGCATGCTCCAAGACCTATTACCCATCCCGCCTCGAGATAAAAGGGAAAACCACGGTATTGGCAAAAGGCCATTTGAGTTCGGGAGCTCATTTTTTTGATTCGCAGGTGGGTCTCCAGATTGAGCATTGCCTTGCAAAGGGGACTCTGAAACCCCAATTTAGGATATGAGATTCTTTGTATGCGCGGCCGCTGTTTGTTTGCTGCTCATGGTTGGCTCTGCCCGGGCAGGTCTGGATGTTGTTTGCACGACCGGCATGGTGGCGGATCTCGTGCGCGAAGTGGCTGGTGACCGGGCCAAGGTGACGGCACTGATCTCCGATGGAGTGGACCCCCACCTCTACAAACCGACTCGCGATGATGTCGCCAAACTCCTGAAGGCCGATGTCATTTTTTACAGCGGCCTCCACCTCGAGGGCCGCATGGAGGCAAGCTTTGAAAAGATGCGCCAACGCGGGATCAAGGTGTGTGCTGTGACTTCTTCGATTCCGGAGGAGCAATTGCTGAAGGAGGGCGACGCCGAAGATCCGCATGTGTGGATGGATCCACTGGTATGGGCCGGGTGCATCGGCGCTGTCGAAGCAACCCTCTCTCAGGCGGATTCCCAGGGAGGAGCGACCTTCAAAGACAATGCCACCCGTATCAAGGCCAGGCTTGAGGCGCTCTCCGAGTGGATTCGCACGGCCGCAGCCACCATTCCACCAGAGAAGCGCGTCCTCATAACAGCCCACGATGCCTTTCAATATTTTGGCCACTCGGCAGGGATTGAAGTGATGGGGTTGCAAGGCCTGAGCACGGAGTCCGAGGCCGGCGTGGCGGATATCAACCGCATCGTCGATGAGATCGTGAAACGCCAGATACCGGCTGTGTTTTTCGAGTCCACCCTCTCGGAAAAAAATATCCGTGCTGTTATCGAGGGGGCTGCTGCGCGAGGTCATACCGTCAACCTTGGCGGCATGCTTTACTCCGACTCGCTCGGCGCGGCGGGCACGCCCGAGGCAACTTGCGAGGGGATGTTGAAACACAACACGCGCACCATCACAAACGCCCTCGGTGGTAATGCCCCATGAGCACACTTCCCCTTGAAATCCGCTCCTTAAATGTCGCCTACCACCGCAAGATGGTCCTGTGGGACGCGGACCTCTCGATCCGCCCTGGCCGCTCGACAGCTATCGTCGGCCCGAACGGTGCGGGGAAAAGCACCTTACTCAAAGCTTCGCTCGGCCTCATTCCAGCCGCTTCGGGCGAGGTTCTTTTCTATGGAGAGCCTCTCAAAAAAGTCCGCTCACGCGTCGCCTATGTGCCGCAACGCGAGAGTGTGGATTGGGACTTTCCCGTGAGTGCGAGGGATGTCGTGGCGATGGGCCTCTATAAAAAAATCGGGTGGTGTCTTCCGGTTCGCGCCCGCCACAGGCGCATGGCCGACGAGGCACTGGCGGATGTCGGGTTGGCGGACTTTGCCGGGCGGCAGATCAGCCAACTCTCGGGCGGCCAGCAGCAGCGGGTATTCTTGGCCCGTGCTCTGGCACAGAAGGCCGACTTGCACCTGATGGACGAACCGTTTGCGAGCGTGGATGCCGCGACTGAGCAAGCGATCCTCACCCTCATCGAACGCTTGAAACTGGAAGGCGGCACGGTCGTATGCGTCCACCACGACCTCGATACCGTTGCTGAGTATTTCGACGATGTTATTCTCTTGAACATGCGGGTAGTGGCCAAGGGACCGGCCTCTGAGGTGCTGACACCCGAGAACCTCCGTAAAACTTACGGCGCGCGGTTGACGCTTCTCGACGAGGCCGTCGTCGACCTTTCCCGCCCTGGAGCGCCGCGCGAATCCTGACGATGGAATCCTTCTGGCGAGTCCTCCTTCTTCAAGATCACAACACGCGGGTCGTTCTCGCCGGGGCATGCTTGTTTGGAGCGGCGGCAGGGCTTGCCGGGACATTTTTGCTTCTCCGCAAACGCTCGTTGCTTGGCGACACCCTCGGCCATGCCACGCTGCCTGGCATCACTCTGGCATTTCTTCTGGCCGAGACTTTCGGCTTTTCCTCCAGATCGTTTCTGTGGCTCGCCTCCGGCGCCGCACTCTCCGGAGTGGCTGGAATGGGGGCTGTTTTGCTGATTCGAAAAACCAGCCATCTGAAGGATGACGCCGCACTTGCTATTGTGCTGAGTGTTTTTTTCGGGGCGGGCATTGCCATGCTCAGCGCAATCCAACAACTGCCAGGCGGCCAAGCGGCAGGTCTTGAGCGGTTGATTTACGGGAACCCGGCATCCATGACATCCAGCGACGCTTGGTTCGTGCTTGTGGCATCGCTTCTGGTAGCGGGTGTGTGTGGATTTCTTTTCAAGGAATTCACACTTCTCTGCTTTGACGAATCCTATGCGCAGACGGCGGGTTGGCCAGTGAGGCTCCTCGATGTGCTTTTGATGGGGCTGGTTGTATTAGTCACGATTGTTGGGCTCCAAACAGTCGGCATCCTTCTTGTGGTCGCCCTGCTTGTCATACCACCCGCTGCCGCGCGTTTCTGGAGCGACGACCTGCGTGTGATGGCCCTTTTTGCCGCCGGTGTCGGTGCCCTGAGTTCAATGGTGGGTGTGGTGGTGAGCGCGCTACTGCCTGGTCTTCCGACAGGTGCTCTCATCGTTCTTTCAGCCGCCCTGTTTTTTGGCGTGAGCCTGCTCCTTGGACAAAAGCGAGGAATTATCATTCGCCATCTTCTCGAGCGGAAAGCAGCTCGGCGCCTCGTGCGGGAACATGTCCTGCGTGCCATCTTCGAGTGCGCCGAGGAAGGCCGGTCTGTTGTCAGCCTCGAGCAGGTTCTGGCGAAGCGCCCGTGGAAAAAAAATGAAGTGGTCTCTGAAATCGCTCAACTCACCGATGACGGCCTTCTCACGACCGACCCCTCGGCTTTGAGCTTTCAATTCAACGGCCGAGGAGACAGTGAGGCGCGGAGATTGGTTCGCAACCACCGTCTCTGGGAAATCTATCTTCTGAATCACGCGGATGTGGCGCCTGCGCGAGTGGATCGTGATGCCGACTTGATTGAGCATGTGCTCGACCAACGGCTCGTTGATGAACTGGAGGATCTGCTCGACGAAAAGGCGCGCGAGCGTCTGGTGCCGGGAAATCCCGAGAAAAACCTGCCATGATCTGGACCGAACTCGACACCTGGATCGTTCTCACCGGAGCCTTGACGGCTATGGCCTGCGCAGTGCCGGGCGTCTTTCTCCTGCTCAACAAGCAAAGCATGCTTGGCGATGCTATCAGCCACGCGGTGCTCCCGGGCTTGGCAATCGGGTTTCTTGTCTCCGGCTCGCGGGATTCATTTCCGATGCTACTTGGTGCAGTTCTCGCAGGACTCTTCACGGCGGTTGTGAGTGGAGTGATCGAGCGGCGTGGACGCGTCGAGACCGGAGCCTCCCTCGGCGTGGTATTTTGCAGCCTCTTCGCGTTAGGCCTGATCTTGATCCGCATCGCGGCAGATCATGTCGATCTGGACCCCGGGTGTGTGCTGTATGGAGCGCTCGAACTGGCGGTGATAGACTCGGCCGCCGTGCCACGCATCGTCTGGCAATCTACCGCCATCCTACTTCTCAACCTCACATTAGCGGCCGTCTTTTTTAAAGAGCTGCAAGTGGCCGCCTTCGACCCCCGATTTGCCAAGGCAAGTGGAATTCCCTCCGGGGGAATCCATCACGGGCTCACAGTCGTTACGGCACTGACTACGGTTGTCGCTTTTGAAAGTGTGGGAAGCATTCTTGTGATCGCCATGCTTATCGTTCCGGGGGCCTCAGCCATGCTGCTTAGCCGAAGTGTCGCAGGGGTTCTTTTTTGGAGCCTTGTTGTGGCCCTGGCCAGCGCGCTGGCGGGCCACCTGCTGGCTATTTCAGTCGCACCAGAGTGGTTGGGCTGGCTGACAGGTCGGCAGGATCTGGGCTCTCTGAACTCTGCTGGAATGATGGCTGCCAGCGCGGGGTTGATTTTCTTCAGTCTCCTTGCCGCCTCTCACTTTGCTCGAAGCATCTCCGGGCGTGGACGGGCATCAGTTTTGTGATCCTTTGACGGAGGCTTTTTCTTCCACGCTCGGGTGACTCCGGCTAAGATGGGTTTCTCATGATCAAGGTCGAAAAACTCACAAAGCGCTTCGGTGGATTTACCGCTGTGGATGGCATTGATTTTGAAGTGCAGAAGGGTGAGATCGTTGGATTCCTGGGCCCCAACGGCGCGGGGAAAAGCACGACGATGCGAATGCTCTCGGGATTCCTCCCTCCCACATCGGGAAGAGCAGAGGTGGCTGGGTTTGATGTTTTTGCGGACTCCCTCCACGCCCGCGAGCATATCGGCTACATGCCGGAGAATGTGCCACTTTACACCGATATGCGGGTGAGCGAGTTCCTCCGCTATCGCGCCGCTCTCAAAGGAATTCCTGGCCGGCGCCTCACGGAACGCGTCGGCGATGTGCTGGAACTCTGCGGACTCAAGGATGTCGAAAAAAAACTCATCGGCAACCTCTCGAAAGGCTACCGCCAGCGTGTGGGATTGGCGGATGCCATGAGCCATGAACCAGACCTCCTCATTCTCGACGAGCCCACCATCGGACTCGACCCAAATCAAATCCGCCTCGTTCGTGACCTGATCCGCAATTTGCGCCGCCACCACACGATTCTTCTTTCGACGCACATCCTGCCAGAGGTCGAAATGCTCTGCTCGCGGGTCATCATTATCAACAAAGGCCGTATCGAAGCGCTCGACACTCCTCAAAACCTCCGCGCCCACCTCGGCCAAGCCGGATACATTCTTTTCGACGCCGTTGTTTCCGACGCCCGCACGGCGGCCTCGACCCTGCGCACGCTGGAGTCCGTGCAAAGCGTATCGCACCGCGCGGATGGGGACTGGACGGTCTTCACCATCCACGCCGCACCGGGCATGGATCCCAGGGAATCCCTCTCAGTTTCCCTCGAGCAGGTTTTTGCCGAAGTTACCGGAGCAGAGGAAAACTGACGCCATGAGAAAGTTTTTGATCTTATTGGGACGCGAAGTCTCCAGCGCCTTTCACCAGCCTCTGGCCTATGTCGTGCTGTTTTTCTTCCTCATCGTCACGGGCTTCAATTTTCAAGCGGGCGTCACGCTGCTGAACACCGGAGCGGGCACTGTCACGATGGTGCAGGCGTTTTTCAACACCGTCTATTTCTGGTTTCCCTTCGTGCTTGTGTTTCCCCTTATCACCATGAGGGTCTTTGCCGAGGAGGCAAAAATGGGAACCATCGAAACGCTGATGACGGCTCCGGTGCGGGATATCCAAGTTGTTCTCGCCAAATACGCAGGGTGCCTGTTTTTTTACTTCATTCTCTGGGCTCCCAGCCTCGTCTACTTTCTTGTTTTTCAGGAAATCACCGGGGTAAAGGCCGCAGAAGCCGTCGGGAGTTATCTGGGCGCCTACGGCATGCTGGTTCTTATGGGCCTTCTTTTTACAGCAATCGGTTGTTTGGCCTCGGCGCTTACGGATAATCAAATCGTAGCCGCCATCATTTCCTTTGCGGCCATCTTGGGGTTCTTTTTTCTGGGACTTCTTTCGTTTCTCTTGCCCTCCACAGGCACATTCCTGCGGGAGTTGACCTACTACCTCTCACCTGTCGAACACATGATGGATTTTTCACAAGGGCTCTTTGACACGAGGCCTGTGGTCTTTTACATCAGCTCGTCGCTCTTGCTTCTTTTTGCGACATACCATGTCTTTCAATACCGGCGCTGGAAATCATGAAACCGCCCCGCACTGGAATAAAAATCAGCATCGGCCTGCAAATTATTGCGGTGTTGGTTATTTACGCTTTGCTGAACTACCTTGGTTTTCTGCACTACGAGCGTCGGGATTTTTCGCGTTCACAGAAGTTTTCTCTTGCGGGTCAGACGCGTGCCGTTCTGAAAGATTTCAAAAAGCCCCTCACGATCGTCATAGTATCCTCCCCCACTTTTCTCTCACCAGTGAGCCAGATTTTCGGGGACCTGCGGAGCCTCATGAACGAGATTCTCTTCAACAAGCGTGCGGGATTGCGCGTGGAGTATGTCGACCCGACACGGAATCTCTCGCGAGTTCAGGATCTGCAGGCGAAATACAAACTCACCAGCTTGGACAACCTCATGATCCTTGACTACGAGGGACGCCAACGCCTTCTGAACATCGCGGAGATGGGCGACTTCGACCTGAGCCCCCTTGCGCATGGTGGCCAACCCATTCTCCTCGCCTTCCGTGGCGAGCAAGTGCTCACCAGCGCACTTCTCGGCCTCCTTAAACCGGAATCTGAGAGTGTTTATTTTCTCACCGGCCATGGCGAGCCCTCCCCGGAAAAAGAACTTTCCAACTTTGCAGAGGCGATCGCCCAGCAAAATGCCGTCGTCAAATCCCTCTCTCTTTCATCCGCAGATGCCATACCGGCGGATGCCTCTGCTCTGGTCCTTGTGGCACCCAGATCCGACCTCGACGAGCGCGAGGGGGCTGTCATCGGCTCCTGGCTGCGAAATGGCGGGAAAATGCTCGTTCTTTTGGACCCAAATAGCACAACTCCCGTTCTGCACTCATTGCTTGCGAACTCCGGCATCGTTCCCCGCGATGACCGCGTCCTGAGGTTGATCCAGCTTCCCTTGGCCACCGGTATCCTGCGCGATGTGACGGCCCATGTTTTGCCGAATGTCGAAGTCACCCGCCGCCTCGAGGGAATGAATATCCTTTTCCCAGGTGCCACGCAGTCCCTCGGGTTTGACCAACCACTCGCCCAGCAGGAGAAAATCCGTATCCGACCGCTTGTGGAGGCCGCTGAAGAATTCTGGGGAGAAACCGCCTACCTGCCGAACCAGCCCGGCGGCGTGGCTTACGAGGATGGCATCGACAATGGCCAACCCCTTATTATTGGAGCCTCTGCGGACCGCGATGCTGTCGAGAATGACCGCGTCGGCATTCAAAGCTCCCGGCTTATTGCCGTGGGATCATCTCAGTTTGCCTTCAACACCAGTCTTACCCGTTCGGGTCTCGATCTCCTTGTCGGCTGCGTGAATTCACTCATCGATCGCGGCTCGGTAAGCGGCATAACTCCCAAAAATGCGACACGCTTTTCCTTGCAACTCACCGACACCCAGATGTCGCGCCTCGCCCTACTCATTGTGTTGGGCATCCCCTCGCTGGCCGCCGCGTTGGGAATTTTCGTCTGGTTGAAACGCCGCACATGAGCCGCATTGCCACCCTCCTTCTGGTCCTCGCGGCAACCGGACTTGTCGTCTTTGTGGGGACGACACACCGCTGGCGTTTTTCCACCGAACGCGTCATCCAGCCGGGCAGCGCTTTGTTTCAATTCGACCCCGAGGAAATTACCGGCATCAGCATCAAAAACGGTGATCAGTCCTTTCGCATCCAGCGCTCGGAGGATGGCTGGCGGCTCACCAAGGGCATCGAGGACACCGCTTCCTCCGAGGCTGTCAATGCGATCATCCAGACAGCACTGGAAACACTTGTCCTCGACCGTATCGATGCGACGGAGCTTCGGGATGACAAGAGCCTCTCGGGCTACGGCGTGCTCAAAAGCAGCCTGCAAATTGACTTCAAAGGCGACAAGCCCTCCTCACTGCTTATCGGAAAGACAAGTCCTGACGGCAACCGCCAGTATGTCTCATTTGAGAATTCCAAGGCCATTTATCTGATCCCAAAAGACATCACCCGATTGATCACCTTGCCCATCGAAAATTTCCGCGACCGCCGACTCTTGCCGATCAACCCCGCCCAGATTGAACGCGTGATTTTTCGCAAGGGTAATTCCAGCTTGGAACTGGAGCGCGATACCAAAGGTTGGAAAATCCTCCGTCCCTTGAATGCTCCGGCGGATGATGCCGCAGTGGAAGATTTGCTTTCGAAAATACATGCCTTGCGACTGGAGAGCTTTGAGAGCAGTAGCAGGCTCGACTCGGCGGACGATTCCCGTCTCGACTCCCCGGCCGAGGCCCAGTTTTTCACAAGCAACGCGGAGGTCCCCTATTCCATAAGGCTTTCAGCGCCCGGTTCAGCCGGATCGGCGACCGCGCACTTGGACGCCAGAAAAATCAGCGGCCCCGTTTCGCTCAATGCGACCTCACTCTTGGCGCCCGACATCGAATCCCTGCGCGACACGGCACTTCTCCGCATCAATATGGATTTGGTCGATATTATCCGAGTCGAAGACAACGGTTCGACAAGGGATATCGCGCGAACCCGAGAAGGATGGTCCGATAATGCTCGAAATGTCGAAGACATCGCATTGGCTCTCGCTAACGCCAAAGTCAGCGCACGCCTTCCTGCCACGCCATCCGAACTCGAAAGGTGCGCGCTCCTGCGGCCCAGCAAACGGATCACCTTTCTCTCCGTGTTGTCCGAGAATACACCGGAGGCCATTGCCGGCGAGTATGTGATCGCGAGGCTGTCCATAGGGCCCACGCTGCAAGATGGTGAGCTGCCCGTCTTGGTCGAGGGAACTCCGGAAATTCGCTTGGTGCGCGCCGCACTCCTTCAAGCCCTGCCATGAGCCGTTGGAAGTGTCCATCGAATGGGCGCAGAAAACGCCAGGTGCCTCAAAGTGCCGCCTGAGCGCTCGCGACAAACCCGAGAACTGGAATCAAGGTCTTTCGGGCATGCATGCAGCCTCATTGATGGCGTCGAGCAAAAGTCGGTGGGTGCCGAAGTCGCGTTTCTGAGGCACGAGGACAATGCGGGGCATGTGGTGGAGGTGGCGGTCATCGGACTCCTCCTCGAGGGCGGCGGTTTGGTCGATACTGCCCGAGGTGAGGATACCGTCGAAGCGCTTGTTGAGGTCGGCGATGGCTTCCTCGGTGAGAGCGCGTTTGATGCGGATAACCATTTTTTCGCGCACCCAGCGGTAGGAATGGAAATTTCGGTAGAAATCCGAGATGTGCCTCACGGCATCGTCCACATCATAAGTGAAATAAATGAGGTGAAAATCAGTCTCGGAGACAAGGCCGTTTGCGAGGAGATCGTTTGTGATAAATCGGCGCCAAGTCTCCCAGTAGTGGCCGTTTGGGCGGTCCACCATCACGATGGGAACGATAGGCATTTTCCCGGTTTGCATGAGCGTGAGAATCTCAAATCCCTCGTCGTGGGTTCCAAATCCGCCGGGGAAAAGGGCGAAAGCACTGGTCTCCTTGGCAAAGTTCAGTTTGCGGGTGAAAAAATAATTGAAGTCGATGAGTTTCGGGTCGCCATGGATGGTTGGGTTTGCTCCCTGTTCGAAGGGAAGACGGATATTGAGTCCGAAGCTTTTTTCAGCGCCAGCCCCGGCTTGGGCAGCGCCCATGATGCCGTCGCCGCCGCCTGTAATGAGCATGTAGCCGGACTCCACGATCTTTTTGCCGAAGGCGAGTGCTTGAGCATATTCAGGTTGGGTGGGTTTCGTGCGAGCGCTACCGAAGACGGCCACCTTGCGAGTGTGGTTGTAGCGCGCAAAGACGCGGGCGGCGGTGCGCATTTCGCGCAGTGCGCGGTTCATGAGTTTGAGTTCGGCGATGGTGGCGCGATCCCTTCCAAATCCCAAGGCGGTGTCGATCATTTCCTCGATGTATCGAGAGGCTTTGCCTTCGGCGACTTCGCCGGTGAGTGCGCGGATGCGGGGGTCGGTTTCTTTTTCTTTCATGAAATGTGTCGGATGAGATTAGGCTTGCGACCTCACAGCGCAAACGCAAAGCATGTTTTCACAATGATTGAAATCGGCAACCATTCCAAAGGCACAAAAGAAGTGCGCCTGCTCCGCGTGCTGGCCTTGGCATGCCTGCTCTGCACGCCAACGGCCGCGCACTCGCTGGAGTTTTCCATTCCTGCCGGCGGCACCTTCGACCCCTTTCTTCTGGCCTTGAAACCCGGTTTGCAGATGAGCCCCCTCCCTGCATGGATGGATGGCCCCGCAACGATTTTGCCGGATCTCGGACTCGTAGAAATCCCCATCTCTCCACTCTGGAAGGAGTCCACTGTTGAAATGTATGCCGTCACCGTGGTCTTCGAAGACTCTGGGGATGGGGGCCCCTTGCTGGAATGGAGAAATGGCGATGAGCGCTCGACTATATCCAACGGGCTCGGTGAAGTCGGAAATCCGGTGGGTTTGAACTCTCGAACTGTCCTGCTACCGCAGGTGCTCACCAAAGATGGAGGAGCTCTGGTCATCTCGTGTGAAGGAAAGTTCGACTCCCTTTTAAGTCTTGCACTGCGACCCGCGCGTCTCGACGAGACCGCTGTGCTTGGGGGCAGGCGCACAGCCGCTTTGGTGGACGATTCCTTTCAGGTCTATGATGACCGTGAGGTGAGCGGGGGACGACCTGTGCCGCTGGCCGGAGATGTGAGGGTCGGCACGATTGTCGAGGCCGAGTTGTCAGCAGCCGTGGAGCCGCTCGATCAAACCATCGAATTTGTTGCCCCGGTGGAAGGGACTGTCGAGGGTGCAGTGATTCACTTGGAAGCATTGGGCTTGGACCCTGAGGCCGAGCTTCGTGTCTCGGTGAATAGCACGCCTGTCGGCCAGATTTCCTTCCCCTCCTTCGCCTTGGATGATCCCTCGCTGGTTACAGACTGGAACGATCGACTTTTTCTTGCCGGTTGGCGCAAAGGCTCACTCTTTGTTGCAGCTCGGCACTTCAAGCAGGGTGAAAACTCGGTGAGTATCGACCTCAAGAGATCAGAAGGGGAAACAGGGCGGGCGATTTTTTTGAGAAATAGCTCGCTTCATTTGAGATTTACGCCTGCTGCATTCTCACCCTTGCCGGAAGAAAAACGGGAATTCAGCT
>NEUK01000045.1 GCA_002290555.1 Spartobacteria bacterium AMD-G4 | reverse complement strand
CAGTCCGTGCCACCCGAGACCAAGAAGCTTCTCGGGATTTTTGCAGCTCAAGATACCTTCAACGACATGTCCGTGGATCAATTGAAGGTCCTCGGATTGCCGACCTACGCCCCGGAGGCTCCCACGCTGCAGGAAATGACCTCCGCGGCCCTTCGTCTCTTGGCTCCAGGACCGTTCTTTCTCGTGGTGGAGGAGGAGGGTGCCGACAACTTTGGGAATTTCAACAATGCCCCTGGCGTTCTCGATGGATTGAAGCGCGCTGACGAAGCCTTCGGAACCGTGCTGGAGTTTATCAATAAACACCCTGAGACCTTGCTCATCACGGCAGCGGACAGTTCGGCCGGTGCCATGGATGTTCTTGGATTCCCTCCCAGGCCTGATCTCCTCGCCAAGGCCGCAAGCGGGAAAGACATGAATGGCGCTCCCTACGGCCTCACACTCGATGGACAGCCCTTCCTTTCAAAACCCGACCGCTCCGGCGTGGCCCACCCTTTCGTCATCACCTGGGGGACGCTGAACGATACATCTGGAGGAATCCTCGTCCGTGCCGCTGGTAAAGACTCTGATCAAGTCAAAGGAAACTTTGATAACACAAAAATCTACTCCCTCATGCGGGATGTTCTCTTTGAGGACTAATGCCGCGCGGCTTTTGAGTCTTTGAAATCCGGTGGATTGGGGTGTAGGGTGATTTATGTCATGGACGCCATGCCGATGCACCTTTCTGTTTCTCTTCGCCGTCACACCTTGGTTGGGGGCCGAGCAGGAGCGCCTCACCGCCAAGCAGATGGGCGATGCGATTTTTATCGAAACGGTCTCCACGCCGACACCAGGTGAATTTTTTCTTGCCCTTGGCAAACAATCGCAACCGAACTGGAATCATCTTCTGCGTCCCACGCTGCCTGTCGCAACATCGGATCGCGAACAAATCGCCATGCAACTTGGGATGCTCGTCGCCGATGGCTTTATGGCCATCGAGGCGCAGAACGGCCAAAGCGTTAAAAATACAACGCGTGACATCTTGATCCTCGCCAAAAAACTGAATGTCAGCCAACAGATCGTCGCCCGTGGGCAGAGTATATCGGACTTCGCAGATACTGCGCAGTGGCGCGAGCTGCGAGAGGAACTGGATGCCATGCAGAACGATATTCGACTTTCGTTGCTGGAGCAGAAAGACAGCCCGCTTGTGGTATTAGCTGCAGCCGGTTCATGGGTGCGCCAGATCGAAATGGGATCAAATATTCTGGCCTCTGGTGACAAATCTGTCTCCACCGAGCTCCTTACCCAGCCTGATGTCGCATCCCGTATCCTCGCCCGCGTGCAAAACCTCCCCCAAAATTCCCAAAAAAGCCCCCTTGTCCAGAGCCTCTTGTCTGTTTTGTTGACCGCATCTTCCTTGATGTCCGAGAGCAAATCCGACCTCTCTGCCACTTCCGTGAGCAAGCTGGTCTCCACCATGGCAGGGTTTTCCTATGCGGTGGGCGGAACGGACTCCAAAAAATGACCGCTTGGATTTCCATTCTTTTTTCGCTCCTCGCCAGCCTCCTGATTTCTTCTGCCGTTGAGACAGCGAGCGGATTGCCCAATCCCTCGCCTTTGGACTGGAACTCTTCGGATCAAAGCCCTCGCCGACTCGCGCTGGAGATGGCTGCCGGCAATGCGGGGGAGGGATACCAAATTCACGATGGATTCTGGTCTGGAACGCTCGCCAAAGACGCGCCAGTGCACATTGAGGTCTACCTTTTTGCGGGAAACGACTACCGATTTTCGGCCGCCAATGTGGATTTTTACTCCCAACTCCGATTGAAAATTTTCGATTCGTGGGGATTTCCAGTAGGTAACCAGTATTCGGGAGATTCCTCCTGCTCAGCCGCGGGTATTTCCGTGCTTCGGAGTGGAAGGTATTTCATTCAACTTGTCATGTCGGAGGGTGACAAGGCCGACACCTGCATGGTATATTCTTATAAGTAAAACTTACTATGGCCGTTGCTTCCACCACCGAGAAACTGAACAGCCCACAAGTGCGACAATTTTCTGTTTTTCTTCAAAACAAAGTTGGTGCCCTCCTCGAGATCGTGCGCCTTCTGGACGAGAACAACATTATCGTTCTCGCCCTCAGCATCGCGGAGTCTTACGAGTCTGCGATCAGCCGGATCATTGTGAGTGATCCTGATCGCACGCAAGAGCTCTTCCTCGAGAACGGCATTCCACATAGCTCTTGCGATCTCATGGTCGTTGAGTTGGCAGACGGTCCTGGCGATCTTTCAAAGTTGCTCGCTGCCCTGCTTATGGCTGAAGTCAATGTCCACTTCAGCTACCCTCTTCTTGTCAGGCCCCGAGGGCGTGCCGTGCTTGCACTCCATGTCGATGACATCGAGTGCGCCACTTCCGTGCTTCTTGGCGAAAGTTTCAAACTTCTCACCCAAGGCGACCTTTCCCGCTGATCATGTCTGAAAGTGCGGCCTCACGATCCCAGGCTGCTCGGATTCTTGCTGGTCTCGTGCTGGGACTTGTCCTTGGCCTCGCCGCTGGAGCAGGTATTCCCGAGTCGGCCCAGCCTTCGCTGAACTGGTGGATTGACCAAGTCATCCAACCCGCAGGTCGCATCTTTTTGCGAATTATTTTCATGGTCGTCATTCCGTTGATTCTTTCGGCGATTGTCATAGGCACCATGGAAATGGGCGATGTCCGAACCCTGGGGCGAGTCGGTTGGCGCGCTCTCATCGCCACATTTGCCCTCTCGGTGACAAGTGTCGGTATCGCGCTCGGTCTCGTGAACCTGATTGAGCCGGGAAATTCGCTTTCGGAGGAAAGTCGTCAGTCGCTGGTTCAAACCTACGCCGGAGCCTCACAAAAAAGCATCGAGCGCGGTAGCCAATCCCAATCTGTTGCCACGACCCTCCTCAACTTCATTCCCGAAAATCCGCTCGCCGAGGCGGTGAATGCCTTCAACCCCGAAAATAAAGGGGGGGGTCTGCTGGCTGTGATGGTTTTCAGCCTGTTCGTCGGGGTCGCACTGACCATCGCACCCCGCGAGCGCACCGCCACACTGCGGGGATTCTTCGAGGGTATGTTCGAGGTCTCCATGGTGATCATCGGATTCGCACTGCGCCTGGCCCCTTTCGGAGTCGCTTGCTTGGCTTTTGCGGTTGCGGCCCGTCTTGGATTGGATCTTTTTCGAACACTCGGAATTTATGTGGGCGTCGTTCTCCTCGGGCTTGCCATCCAACAATTTGTTGTTTACCCGATCGCCCTCCGATTTTTTGCCTCCCGTTCACCCCTGCGTTTCTTGATCGATGCCAAGGAGGCGATCATCACCGCTTTCAGCACCTCATCCAGCAATGCCACCCTGCCCATCGCCCTTCGTGTCGCTGAAAAAAATCTCTCGATTCCGCCCCGCATCGCACGCTTCGTTCTCACATTGGGTGCCAGTGCAAATCAGAATGGAACTGCGCTCTACGAAGGAGTCACCGTGCTTTTTCTCGCCCAGGTTTTCGGAGTCGATCTCACACTCACTCAACAGATCGTCGTCGCTCTCATGTGCGTGATGGCAGGCATCGGCACAGCCGGTGTGCCCGGGGGCTCTCTTCCCCTGGTTGTGGGTGTTCTTCTTTCGATCAATGTTCCGCCGGATGCCATTGCCATCATACTCGGAATCGACCGGTTTTTGGACATGTGCCGAACAGCTCTAAATGTTTCCGGCGATCTTGTGATCGCCGCAGTCGTTGCGAAGGGGGCGCCCGATGTCGGAGCATGAAAAAAATCCTTCTGATCGACATCAGTAATTCCTTCACCAAAATTTGCACCGCGGCTGGCGGCTCCCTTTCCCGCGTCAAGCGCTTGCCCACACCATCGCTGGATGCCGCCCAACTTTGTGCTTTGTATTCTTCCCACACTTTCGACGGTGTCGTCCTCGCCTCTGTGGTACCCGAAAAAAACCGCGAAGTGCGCGGGGCCTTTCCCGGTGCGCTCGAAGTCAGCGCCTCGTTGGATCTTGGCGTCGGCATCGATTATCCCTCCCCGCGCACGATAGGTGCGGATCGCCTTGCGAATGCCGCCGCCTGTGCCGCCCTGCATGGATTTCCCGGCATCGTCGTCGATTTTGGCACGGCTGTGACCTTCGATGTCATCTCCTATGCGGGTGACTACATGGGAGGAGTCATTGCCCCTGGTTTGAATGCGATGACCGGCTATCTACACGACCGCACGGCGCTGCTCCCGAATATCAAACTCCGGGAACCCACCAGCGCGGTCGGGCGCTCCACGAGGGATGCGATGCTCTCCGGTGCTATTCATGGATACCGCGGACTTGTGAAGGAAATTCTTGCGCAAATCCGCTCCGAGGCCTTTCCAAAAAAGCGGCCGCTCATCATTGCCACCGGCGGGGATGCTGAACTCATAGCTGGCCGAGTGGGTCTCTTCGATGTCGTGGACCCGCTGCTCACACTCCGGGGCCTGCTTGTCATCGCTCAAAGAAACCTATGAACCTCGAGAATTTTGAAAATCAAGCTGTCCTGAAAATCCAATCGGGAGATTCCCAAGCCCTTGTTTCTCCCGCCCACGGCGCGAGGCTTCTCGCTTGGAGCGTGCCGTGTTGGGACATTATCCGTTGGCCCTCCGATGCCGACTGGGACCGTGTGCCAAAGGTTCGCGGTGGAGATCTGGTGCTCTTCCCTTTCATCGCACGCACCTATGCAAAGGGCCGCATCGGCTCATGGATCGATGCAGTGGGTGTGCAGCGCCCGGCACCCATGCACGGCTTCGCCAAAGATTCCCCCTTCCGGGTCGTGGATACCTCGGCAGATTCCGTCACGCTGCGCCTGGATGCCAATGAAACCACCACATCCTGCTACCCGTTCGCGTTTCGTTTGGAGGTCACTTATCACATCCAACCCCATTCCTTGCTGACCAGCTTCCGTGTGACCAATCGCGGGGATCAACCAATGCCATGGTCTGCAGGACATCATTACTATTTTCATATCCCCGCCGCCGAGCGCTCCTCGTGGGAACTCGCCATGCCTTGTGAAAAGTGGGGTCGTCAGAACTTCGCCGACGGCTCGATTTCCTTCCAGGCCCCAGCATACGAGCTGGCTTCGCTATCAGATCCCTCCTGGATAGACCGCTTCCATGCGAACCCGGATCTCTCGCAAGTCGTCTTGTCCAACCCGACAGCGGGGAAGAAGATTTCCTTCGAAAATCCATCGAGCCTTCCTGCCGACTGGCCTTGCCTCACGACATGGACGGAAAGGCCCGATTCCGATTTCTTCTGCGTCGAGCCATGGAGTGCATTCCCCAATGCGATTCACAACGGTCTCGGCCTGCGCACCCTCGCGCCGGGCGCGGCGGATGAAATTTCCTGCCGCATCCGAATCACCCACACTGCCGAATCCCTCTAAATCCACCTATGCCAAGTCTTGGAGTCAATATCGACCACGTCGCCACGCTGCGACAGGCACGCTATCGCGAAACGCCGGATAACCCCAATGCCGAGCCCGATCCCGTGACGGCCGCCCTCATTGCCGAGAAAGCTGGCGCTGTTGGCATCACAGCCCACCTCCGTGAGGATCGGCGCCACATTCAGGATCGGGATATTTTTCTTCTTCGTAAAAAAATCACCACCAAGCTCAACCTCGAAATGGGTATTTCGGAGGATATTTTACACATCGCCTTCCAAATCCGACCCGAGGACGTCTGCCTCGTTCCGGAAAACCGTCGAGAGGTCACGACCGAGGGCGGGCTGGACTGTGTGGCTCATGACAAGACTCTCCGGAGCGCCATTGCCCGCCTGCATGATGTCGGTGCGAGGGTGAGCCTCTTCATCGATGCGGAGGAGAAACAAATCGCAGCCGCTGCCTCGCTCGGTGCCGAGTTTATCGAAATCCACACAGGGTCCTACGCCAACAAATTCGGCGAGGAGCGCGCTACCGAGTTGGAAAAACTGCGCCGTGGTGCAGCCTTCGCCCTCTCTCTCGGCTTGCGCGTGAACGCGGGCCACGGGCTCAACTACGAAAACACCAAGCCTATCCTCGCTCTGCCCGGCCTTGAGGAACTCAATATCGGGCATTCCATCATTTCCCGAGCGGTCACTGTCGGGCTGGAGACCGCTGTGCGTGAGATGGCCTCCCTGATCGCAGCTGGCTGATGAATCCCGAAGGCGACTGCCCCCTCAACCGTTTCCTGCTCTCCGGCCTTGAAGAAATCGAGTCCAGAGGGCTTACGCGGAGCCTCTCCGCTTTGGAGGGGCCACAGCAAACAAAGGTTGTTCGCAATGGCTGTGAGCTGCTCAATTTTTCCTCAAACGACTACCTCGGCCTCGCAGCACATCCTGCGTTGAAATTGGCCGCCATGGCCGAGTGGGAGCGTTCCGGCTTTGGCTCCGGCTCATCCCGCCTGATCTGTGGCACACTCGCCGCGCACGAGGAACTCGATCACGCCATTGCGGAATTCAAGCAAACAGAAGCCGCCCTTTCCTTCTCCAGCGGCTATGCCGCCGCCATGGGCACAATCCCCGCGCTCTGCGGGGCGGGGGATGTCATCATTCTCGACAAGCTTTCTCATGCCTGCCTGGTGGATGCGGCCCGCTTGAGCGGTGCGGTGCTGCGTGTCTTTCCGCACAACGATCTTGGAAAACTCGAGAGCCACCTGAAGTGGGCCGCGAGCAAATATCCCGACGGGAAAAAACTGATCATTGCCGAGTCTATCTACAGTATGGACGGCGACCGCGCTCCGCTGCGCGAAATCGTGGACTTGAAGGAACGCCACGGTGCATGGATCTTCCTCGATGAAGCCCACGCCGTCGGAGTGATCGGTCGGCAGGGCAGGGGATTGGCGGATGAGGAGGGCGTTGCCGACCACATCGAAATTCAAATGGGAACTCTCGGCAAGGCGCTCGGTTGCCACGGCGCCTACATTGCGGGCAGCACGCCACTTCGCGACTTCCTGATTAATCGGGCCCGCAGCTTCATTTTCTCGACTTCACCCCCGGCACCTGTGGCGGCGGCCTCTCGAAAGGCCATCGAAATTGCTGCATCGCCCGAGGGCGATGCGCTGCGTGCGAAGCTCTGGAGCAACCTTCGGTACCTGCAATCGCTCCTCTCACGGAAAGACGCCGCGAGTGCCATCTTTCCCATCCTCATCGGCGACGAATCGAAAGCGGTTGAAACCTCGAAGCGGCTCCTCCACGCTGGATTCCTTATCCCTGCGATCCGCTTCCCGACAGTGGCAAAAGGCTCGTCTCGTCTCCGCGTCACGCTCACCGCAACCCACCTCCCGTCCGAAATCGAAGCACTCGTCCAAGCGTTGAGTCTCTGAGCGCCCGGCATGCCGGAGTTACAGGCCGAAAATGGAGCCAAAGTGTGGCGCCTTGTGCGGAAAGGTTAGTTTCCGTATTTAATGGAGCAGCCGTAAGCTTCGGTTTTAGGAGTGCTCACAGGTTTCCCCGCGAGGGTCTCCTCGATAGCGGCGGCAACAAGGTTTTTGGCCTTCACAACATCGGCAGGGTCTGCGGATTTCATGTCATCAATCGCACCCTGATAAACCACAATGCCGTCAGCATTGATCACATACATCTCGGGTGTGCGCTTGGCACCATAGGCACGACCGGTGTCACCGGACTCGTCGATGAGGTAGGCTGTGGCTGCGGAATTTTTTTCGGTGCACGCCTTCATGGCCTCAGCTGGGGCTGCGTAGCCTTGCTTGCCCGGTGCGGATGAGCAGATCGAAAGCCATACGACGCCCTTCGCGGTGGCATCCGCCTGGAGCTTCTGCATGTTGCCGGTGCCGTAGTGCTTCACCACAAAGGGGCAGGAGTGGTTTGTCCACTCGAGGACGACGACTTTGCCCTTAAAGTCGGAGAGCGAGATGGGTTTGGATTCGCAGCTCGGAAGAGTAAATGCGGGAGCGGGCTCGCCGACTTCAGCGGCGGCATGGACCCATGTGGTGATGGCGAGCAAGAGGAAACAGACTTTTTTCATAAAGACTCAAAATACATCGCTGGTGCTCCATGGCAACCTGCTGGGTTTACCCAAAAGAAGATTTCCATTTTTTCAGAAGCATGCGGATTCCCCGAAAAATATTTCGGAGGAGTCGTGGCAAAAAAATAAGAATCGTGGTGCAGACGATCACTGCCACAAGGAGGGCGACAAATGGGCTCCAGGCCAGAAGGCCGAGTCCTCCAAGCACCAAGCCGTCCTCGACGAGGCTGAGGGCAATATTTGTGAATGGCTCGGGAGATGTATTGGCAGCAAGGCGGGTTCCCGCTTTGGCCGTGTGGGAGGAAAAAGCCATGCCACCGGCAAGCAGGGCGGCCACGACCTCAAAGGCTGGGTGCGCGTCACCCATCGCGGCAATGGCGAGAGCGGCGGCACCGATGGGTCGGATGAGCGTGTGTAGGGCATCCCATGCCGAATCCACCCAAGGAATCTTGTCGGCAAAAAACTCGATGGCATAGAGCACCGCTGCGATGGTGATAATGCTGGGATGCCCAAGAACCTCCAACCCCGCAAGCGGTGAGGGAAGGATGACCCAATGAAAATGAAGAGCCAGTCCCGTCACCAGCACGGTGAGGTAGAGGTTCACACCTGCCAAAGTTCCCAGGCTGAGGGCGACGGCAAGTGTTTTGAGAACCTCCATGGGAACCTCGGCTCAGGCCGCCGGCAGTTTAAGGCCGCTCAATTTTTCGTAGGCCTCGATGTATTTTTCCGAGGTTTTGCGAACGACTTCCTCTGGCAGGGGCGGAGCGGGAGGCGTTTTGTCCCAGTCGAGGGTCTCGAGGTAATCCCGCACGAACTGCTTGTCGTAGCTTGGCGGATTGCTGCCGGGTTTCCAGCCGTCCGCCGGCCAGAAGCGGGAGGAGTCGGGCGTGAGGCACTCGTCAATGAGGATAAGCTCGCCGTTTGCCATGCCGAACTCGAATTTGGTGTCGGCGATCAGGAGTCCGGCCTTGGAGGCGTGGGCACACCCGTGTTCGTAGAGTTCGACGGTGTGATGCCGAACCTGCAGGGCGAGTTCATCACCGAGGACTGCGCGGCACTGGTGCCAGGTGATATTTTCATCATGCCCGGTCTCCGCCTTGGTGGCGGGCGTGAAGAGGGTTTCCGGCAGGCGTGAGGATTGCAGGAGTCCGGTCGGGAGTTGGAATCCACAGGCCTTGCCTGTGGCCGCATATTCTTTCCACGCCGATCCCGAGATGTAGCCGCGCGCGACGCATTCCACTGGCAGGGGGCTTGCCTTTCGGACGATCATGGATCGGCCGCGCAGCTGCTCCCCGAAAGGCTGCAAGGCTTCGGGATAGGCTTCGAAGCGTGCCGTGATGAAATGGTTCGGCACGAAGTCGAGCACGCCATACCAGAAGAGCGTCATTTGCGTGAGCACCTCGCCCTTGCGGGGAATGCCCGTCGGGAGGATGCAGTCGAAGGCGGATATGCGGTCTGTGGCGACGACAAGAAGGTTTTCCCCGAGGTCGAAAACCTCCCGCACCTTGCCGCTGCGCAGTTTTTTAATTCCGGGAAGTTGGCATTCGAGAAGTGTGGACATGTTTGGGATCAGGGTTCGGGGTTGGCTTGGATGAAGTTTCGGAACCACCTTCCGGCGGGTTCCAGCTCGAGCTTCATATCCTTTTTATTGAAACTGGTGAGACCGAAATTTGCAGCATAGCCCTCGGCCCACTCATAGTTGTCGGTGAGCGTCCAGGGGAAGTAGCCGCGTATGTCTGCGCCGTCCTCCATCGCCCGACGCATCTGGTTCACATGCTCGCGAAAATAGCGTATTTTTTTCTGCTCGCTCTGGGTGCCGATGCCATTTTCCGAGATGACCAGCGGCTTGCCGTAGCGTTTGGAGACGGTCATGAGCACTGCATGGAGGCCCTCCGGGGCGATGAGCCAGCCGTTCTGCGTGTAGTTCGAGCTCTGCTCTCCCTTGGGGCGAATGATGAATCTGCGGGCGGAGGCGACCTGAGAATAGTAGTAGTTCACACCGATCAAATCCATGCTGTCCGCCACGCGGTCAAGGTGGTCGTAATTCTGGTGCTGCATCATGTTGTAAACGGCGAATGTGGGGTCCTGACCGAATTCGCGCGTCCAATGGGGAAGCGAGTAAATGCCCATGACAAGTGCCTTTGGGTTCTGCCGTTTGATGATGCCAGCCGCCTCGCGGAACATCGCCACGGACACATCGGTGGCTTTCTTGAGGGCTCCCGGCGTGACGAGGAGTCCGGGAGGCCAGTGGCCGCCGAAATATCCGATGTAGAGCGCTCCGTTGGGCTCGTTCTGTGGCACCCACACTTTTACAGTCGGCGAGAGCGCCCGCACCATGCGCGTCACATATTCCTTCCAGCGGGTCTCGACATCGGGATTGAGGAAGCCGGACTGGGATTTTTTCTTTGAGTCGTAGAGCCAGGAGGGAAAAGTGAAGTGCCAGAGGGTGACCACCGGCTCGATGCCAGCGGCCTTGAGCTTGCGGGCCATCTCAGCGTATTGGGCGATGGCGTCTTCGTTGAAAACACCTGGCTGGGGTTCAACCCGACCCCACTCGATGCCAAAGCGGTAATGGTTCACACCGAGTTTTTTCAATGCGGCGAGGTCTTTGTCGAAACGACTCCAAGAGAAAGTCGCCTCCTCACCGCGCGGAGGAATGTGACCTTCTTCGGCAAAGATGTCCCAGTCTGTCTTGAAATAAGAAGGCGAATCCATTGCCACGCCGCGATCCTCGTTTTGGAAGCTCGCGGTTGAGGTTCCCCACCAGAAGGAGCCCGTCTTGACGGGAGCTGACTCCAAGGCGGCAGACGTTCTCTTGTAAGGCTTCGGGGGCATCACACAACCAGCGAGCGCCAGGCAGGGGATGAGCGCAAGCATGGCTCGAATCGTGTTGAGTGTCATTGGCGCAGGCTTATAGTTCTCGGGCATGTTGTCATCAACTTTGAAATGGAGTGTGGTTTTTCTTCTTTCTCTGTCGCCTGTTTTTCTACAAGGCCATAACGAGGGTTACGCAGAGCCGGATTCCATTTTGCTCAAGGATGGATCAACCCAAAGAGGAGTGATTGTAAAAAACACAGCCGATAGGGTTTTTTTGCAGCAGCGCTATGGGATTTCCGAATTTTTAAAATCCCACATTGTTCGTATTCTCGACGGCGTTGATGTCGGTATGGAATTCACCGAGTCTGGAAAAAAGGGCGACCTGCCTTCCTGGCGCGTCATGGTTAACGACATTCGCAACAACGACGCGGTCAAGAGCCTCGTGCCGATTCCCCCGACTCTCATCGACAATGGCTACTTGAAAAATGTCCCCTACCTTTCTTTCCGGATCAACGACTACACTGAGATGAATGTCTACGGGAACCCGGATGAACCCGCTGCCATCGAGTTTGGTGTCTACGGGAAGCTCTCCTCGAGCGACAAACTCCGCCGCACGCTCCGCAGCTTCTTAGCCGGTTTTTTAACTTCGAGGGAAGAGGTCGGGGCCATCTATTCGATTCCATTCAGCGGAGGTGAAAAAAACGCCGGCGACTTTCGCATCCGCATCACGCCTGCATCCGCACCCGATGCCTACGGTGCGTGGTGGGTTTGTCTTTATAATCCAAAGACGCTCAAAGCCGCACGGGTAGGCGATATCGAATACGCGAAGACCGCCCTGCCCCCGGAGCAGGTTGTGGATTCTTCGGGTAAGGTGAAGGATGTCTTCTTGGGAGGGCCGAATTTGCCGCCCTCGTTGCGCGCCCGC
This sequence comes from Spartobacteria bacterium AMD-G4, assembly GCA_002290555.1. Taxonomy (GTDB): domain Bacteria; phylum Verrucomicrobiota; class Verrucomicrobiia; order Chthoniobacterales; family Terrimicrobiaceae; genus UBA967. Next base: position 7,327 of record NEUK01000045.1, on the reverse strand, counting down.
TTGAAAGGTGGCGACAGCGCCTCGCGACATTTTCTGGAGTTCTCCCGCGATCCCTCGGGTTGGTTTCGAACTCTCCTGCCTGATAACTAAAAAACGACTCTAAAAAATCTGGAGTTCTGGACTTGCACAGGCTACTTCTCGATGACCTGTATGCCTGCCGACTACTCCTCTAAAGATCAAAGTCCGTTTTTAAATCTAACCAGCGACGAGGATGGTGAGCTCGGTGACAAAGTGCAGCAAGTTCGAGCGGAACTCGAAAGCCTCAAGCAAAAACAGGAGGAGATAGAACGCGAGAAATCTCGCTTGGAGGAGCTCAAACGAAGGCAGGACAGTCTCGAGCAAGGTCGCTCGGACATGCTCGACAAACTCACCCGCTCTCTCGTCCTCGTGCAACGCGAGACCGAGGAAGCGCAGAAGCGGGTTGAGCAGATGCACGCCATCTACGCCTCGTTCAATCACCACCTTCGCCAACTTGAGGACATCAATGCCCGCACTTGGAACCCACAAGACTTGCCCCGCGAGTTAAGCAAGGCCATCAGCTCTGTGGAGGATGCGCGTGCGGAATACATCAAATCCCAAGCCAAGCTTGCGGTGGATACATCTTCCGAGATGACCTCTTCGTCTTCTTTGATGGAAAGCGACTACTCCTCCGAGGAAGAGCACTCTTTTGTTTATTGGTTGCGCAGCGGCTTCGCCTTCACACTCCCTCTGCAAATTATAGCTGTGATCGCGCTGCTTCTTTACATCTGGTCTGCCACTGCCTCGAAGTAATCCATGCGCCTCCGTAAGCCAAATATATCTCCGAAGTTCAGCGCGGAGGAACAGCGTCTTTCCAAGGAGCAAAAAGACACCCGAGCACGTATGGACCAGCTTGAGAAGGAACTGCAAGCTTACCCCAAACAGATCGAAGAGAAAAAAGCACGGGATCGGGAGTTGGTTAAAATGCGCGCTACCATGGCGGCCCCTGCAATCTCTCTCGGCGCTGCGCGCACCGGTCGTAGCGGCTACCAGCAACCCCAAAAAATGAAGAAGCTGCCTGCACGCGAATTCAATAGCGCACGCATCAAGTTTCTCGGTCTTTGCATCATTCTCGCCACGATCATTTTCATGCTGTGGCGGTCGATTCCCTCTTAGTCCCGCCTTCCGCTCTCATCGATCTTCTGAAGCAGTGGCGTCTGTCCCTGTAGGTAGATCCATTCCGCCCCGAGTTCTTTTGCAGTGTCTCTCCAACCCAAATCCTTGCGCAGCACGGAGCGGAGTTTTGCGAGAGAGTCTTGGTATGCCAGACCGTGGCTCCAAAGGTGGCCGTCATACCCGCAGACCACGGGATACCCGAGCAGGATGACGGGGTGGTTGAACCGGGGCTCGACGGCGATCCGTGTCCCTGCTGGCACATTTTGCAGCACCTTGGCGGCAGCAGCGAGTTCCGATCTTTTCGCCAATTGATAGCCGTGGCTGGCATCAAGGCCAGCGAGGAGGGATACAGCCCCGGAGAAGAAAAGGGCGGCGCAGAGTGAGGCTCGAGGAATGGGTGCCAGAGGTCCAAGGACACGAGTCCACAGAAAAGGAGCCGCTGCCAGCCATGCCCAGATGAGCAGCTTCGTATTGTCCCACTCCCAAGGCGCAAAGGCGACGAGGAAACAGAGGAGAAACACCCCGAGCGAGAGAAGGGTGAAGGCGCGTGATTCCGCATCCCCACGCCAAGCGCATCTCCAAAACAACCAGAAAAGAAGGGGCAGGCTGACCCCGAAATTGATGATCCAGAATTTCCACCCCGCATCAGCCTGCATCCATCCGGGAAGCCAGCGTAGACCGGATGCGGCTGAAAATCCTCCTGTCACAAGCCACATGGCGGCTGTCGCCGGAACCACGGCCAATGCCACGAACAGCACCAGCGGGATGCGGGCCCTCGGGGTGAAAATAAAAATCGCCGCGAGTGCCAGGCTGAGGAAAAGGAAGGCATGGACGCTGAAAAATGGCATCGTCGCATAGAGGAAAAACTGGAGGCTCCGAGGCAGACCCGACCCATCACGAAAAAAATCATCCCTCCATGCACGCAAGAGAATCAGGCCGCACGGCAGAGCGTAGAGAAGCCCGCGTTGTGTCACAACCATGGTGAGGAACATGTTTTTCCACGCGAGTTCGGACTGGAAATCTTGAAGTTGCCCGGTTCGCAGGATGGCAAACCCAGCCAGCCCCCCGTTGAAAAGAAGGGCGGCCATCGCAAAAGCGCCGCCCCAGCGCCAAAGTGCCCAAGCTGTGAGTCCCGCTCCCGCAAGCGCCGTCCAGATCAAGCCGCGTTCCACAGGAACCCCGACGAGCAGAAGCAGGCTGTTCCACAAATCTGCACCGAGGGGATAGCTCAACGGCACGCCCGTTAAAATCGGGCTCGCAGGCCAGAAATCAACGCCGCTCGCAAAGTAGCGGATGAATTGAATGTGAAGCGAGATGTCCCCGAGATTGTATGGCGAGAGGATGCGCCACTCGTCGCCGACGGAATAAATAAGCCATAAAAAAGCCCTTAACGAGGCGATGGTGAAGAGTGCGAAGAGCAAAAAATCCCATGGGTTTGGGCGCTGTGGCATCCGCGAATCGGTGCGATAGAAAATCCACACTCCCCCCACAGAGCCTGCTGACAAGGCACACCCTGCGAGCGTGGAATTCAAGCCACCCGAAGCCATCGCAAGAACGATGGCGGCGACCACGCTCACCCCGGCGGAGGTAAGGATTCCAGCGGCAAGCTTGTCGCCGGTCACTGCGCGGCCTCGGTTGCTGGCTTGATGTCTGGCTCGCCGCCGAGGATGTGCGAGAATTTCCGCGCGGCAAGATACGCCACGCATTCCTCCTGGCCGCTTCGGAGACGGAAGGGGAATTTGTAGTAGGAGTCTTTGAACTGGCTCTCAGCCTTGGCTGCGTCGGTGGCTTCGGTGACCACGAAATCCGCATCCCACTGCGCCGGCGGCGAATCCTTTTTGAAATATCCTATGCGCGTGAAGTCGCCGAAGATCCAGGGGAGGGGATAGTAGCTGTCGAGCATGATGACGCCCTCGAGCTGAAAACCGTCGGGTTCGCTTTTGGCGAGGTTCAGGATGGGAACGGTGAGGCGCTCGATATCCTTGTAGGTCTGCACATAGACATAAGGCTCGCTGTCATCCGTGAACCGGAAAAAATTCAGCTGGATCGCCATGTAGAGCGATGCAGTCAGCAACGGTGCGGCAGTGAGCCACACGCGGTCGCGAGCCGCACGCCCCGCCCACTCGCGCACGACTCCGCCGAGGATTAAATAAAACGGCCAAAGCATCGAAATCAGGCACCACGGGGTTTTGTAGGGAATGATCGAGTAAGCCAGCAGCGTGCCGCCAGCCATGATGGCTGTGTAGCGGTAGCGGGCATCCGATGGGAAAACATACCGCAGGCAAGCCACAAGCCCGGCCAGCGCGGGCCATTCATAGCGCGCCATTAGATAGACCCAATACCAATTCAGCGGCCCTGCGAGATCGTAGCTTGTTTTCTCATGCCCGCCGGAGTCCACGCCCGTCGCGACCCATGCGCGGAAGGTTTCGTAGAGCCCGCTCAGAGACCGGAAGTCGCGGAATGTGCCCGAATAGAAAAACACAATCGCCAGCACCGACGCCCCACCCGCGAGAATCGCATCGTCGCGCGTCCATTGTTGCCGTGCAATCGGCCATATCGGACGCGAAGGCACAATCATTTGATAAATCCAGAGACTCATCGCTGCGATCGCCATACAACCGATATGCAGAACATAAGTCTCCTTCGTCAGGATCATGCCTGTGACTCCCGTGGCCAGAATGAAAAGATGCCTGCGGGTGCCCGTCTGCCACAACCCCAGAAGACCGTGAAGGAGCAAGATGGAAAAAAGCACCTGCCACGACTCGTGAATCGAATACCTTCCGTAGAAAATAAACGCCGGCGAGATGGCCATAGCCAGTCCGGCAAGACGCGAAACGCCTAAGCCAAAAAACTCACGGAAGCGAAGTATCGCCCATACCGATAGGATGCTCGCGAGCACGGCTGGAAGACGCAGCGCCCAGACCTCCCTACCGAAAAGCGTCTGCGACAGAAACACCGCGTAAAAGTGAAGGGGCCCATGATAATTTGTCGGATCGTAGCGGTAGTAACCGTTCGCCGTCATCTGATCTGCAAACCATCCGTTAATACCTTCGTCAAAATGCGGAGGCTTGATCTCGACCAGCCAGCAGCGCAGGAAAATGGCTGCGGCAAGAATGGCGATTTCAGGCAAACGGTCTCTTATAGCGCGATAAGACATCCGGAGGGCATAACTCGTGTCGCCCTATCGTATCAAGCCTCCGCACTGCGTTTTCAGATGTTGCGAAATATTCTTTCTTGAAAAGGACAGCCCAGCAAATCAGATTCACCCGTAGATCGGGCCGTGGCTCAGCTTGGTAGAGCGCTTGAATGGGGTTCAAGAGGTCGAGAGTTCAAATCTCTCCGGCCCGATTTCTTTCCCCCATGCGTTTTTGTCGGGACCAGACCCTTCTCGCTACCGGACATCTACCCTTGGATCGATTTGTCACAACTTGACTCCAGTCAGGAATTGCGGAAGCCCAACAGTCTTGAGGCAACGATCACCCATCTGAGAGCCCCCGCCATCAATAAAAACATGGCAGCCGTTGGCATGGTTTCGAGCACAACTTTCACACCCAACTTCTCCAGTGTCTGCGCGCTGAGCTGAAAATTTTCGCCACCGCTCTCACAAACTCTTCCAAAGCAGCCCACACAAACCTTACGCTGTGCCTCTTGTGAGCTCAGACTCTCCTGAAACTGCAATTTATAAAATGGCGGAAGGGGCGGGATTCGAACCCGCGGTAGGTTTCCCTACGTTCGATTTCGAGTCGAGTGCCTTAAACCGGACTCAGCCACCCTTCCATAGGCTCACAGGCTAATCGAAAGGCCCGCGAGCACTTTAGAAATTTATTTTTTCATTGCCTGTTCTGCAAGGAAAATGAATCCGCTTTCGAAACTTGTGGAATCCGCAAGGATTGCGCACATTTTTAATCTCATGCAAGAACCCACGACGCCTTCACCAGTCAAACCCCAGAGACGCCATATTGCAAGCGACTCCTCTGCGGACGGTGTGGATGCTCCCGAGGGCGCAGGGGAGGGGAGTTCTCCCCTCAATTCACCCTCCGGGAAGGTAGGTCCGAAGCCTTCCGAGTCGTCAAATGTTTCGCGCCCCCCAGTCAGTCCAAAAAAATTCTTCACATCATCGAGTTCTGGAGAGGTTACCCCGGCAGCGTCCGTCAAGGTCGATGTCAAGATCAAGCCAGTGGCAAAAACTCGAGGCCGTTCGCATTCTAAAAAGACACCCAACCACGCACCCAAGTTTCCCAACCTCAAAGGGAATATCTCTTTGCGGGCTGCCCTCGTTTGGGCATTCGTTTTAACCTGTGTTGTGGGCCTTAGTTTTTTCATGCTCGGGATCAGTGCGGCGCGTAACACCGGGGAAGTCGAAAAGCCCAAGGTTTACTTGGAAATCACCCCCGAGATTCAGGGAGTATTGGACGGGATTTTTACGGATTTGCAGGATCGTAAAGGGCAGATGGCCCTTGAAAAAATAGGCCAACTTCGAACTTTGGCTCCTGAATTTTCATTCGCTTCCATTTTAGCCGCCAACGCTGCACTGATTGAAAAAGACCTTCAAACCGCCGAAGACGAGAGTGAGGCTTCCTTGGCCGGGAGAGTGGCGGAATCGGATGCATTCATGGTGCAGGCGCTCGTCGTCATGAGCCGATTAAAAGACAAGAGCTACAAGAGCATGGGAAATCCAAAGGCTCGGATAGAAACCCTTCTCCACAAGGCAATCGCTGCCGATCCACTCGAGCCGGATCCTTACATTCTCATGGCGGCCGTGAAGCGCGCCGCCCGTGAGTCCCGCGAGGCTTTAGATTTTTTGCAGTCATCGCGTTTGCGTCAAAGTGCCGCCTCCGACACCATGGTCACCGAGGCGGCGATCAATCTTCTCGAACTTGAGATGATGCTTGATGCCGACCTCCCCCCGTTGAGCGACCAGAACGAGGCGGGTATCCTGAATCAATTCAGCACCGCCTACACGGCCATGAGACTCGAAAATCGTGAGGTGGCTGTCTCCAACTTGACCCGAGCCAAGGAATCCTTGCCTCCTAAAGTTTTTGCCCAGATTCTCGCGGACCCAGCTTTTTCTACTTATTCCAAAAATCCTCAATTTGCGGAATTTTTCAAAAAACAATAATTCCTACTCTTCTCAAAAAAATGGTTAAAAAACTCCTTCACACTCGGTATCGCGTGAGCGATCTGGACAAAACGATCCACTTCTACAGCCAAGTCCTCGGCTTGGAGGAGGTGCGCCGCAGCCAGAGCGGGCGGGGATCCGAGCTTGTTTTTTTCAAGGCTCCTGGCAGCGAGGAATTGATCGAGATTTGTAAATTCGAAGGCAGCGGGCCCGTGCTCGTCGGCCCCGATCTCACCCACCTCGCTTTTGAAGTGGAGGATATGGATGCCTTCGCCAAGCACTCTGCCGCGCTGGGGTATCCGCTTAGCGATGGACCGCATAAAGCCTCCTCCGGCTCTGTGATTGCGTTTGTGGATGCGCCGGAAGGCTACGAGATCGAGTTGATCCAACACGCGCCCTGAGCAAGCGAGGCTGATTCAGTTTGTCTCGATCATCTCGAGAAAGCTGATTTTTCCGCCTTCCAGCTTTAGGATTGGCAGCGCTTCGGTGCGTGCGAGTTCCGGATCGGTTGTGATTTGTGCGGTTAGTCCTGGGAACTCCCGTGTCGATGCCAGAGCCTCGCGAAGCTTCTCGGGTTCCGTGGAATTCGCTCTCCGAATGGCATCCGCCAAAACCACCAGCGCATCGTAACCCATTGCGGCCAATGCTGAAGCGGGGCTTTTATTCTTGCGCTCGTAGACCTCCAGGAAAAGCTGGACCGCATCCGAGGCACCATCCGGGTTGAAGCGTCCGGGAAAATAGGTGTTGTTGCCGGACTCGCCAACGAGCGCAGGAAACTCCAAGGAGTCCCAATTGGCAGTGCCGAGAAACGGCATTGTAAGTTCCAGCTCGCGGGCTTTCCTCAGTATCGACGCGGCCTGGTCGGCCGGGAGTGGAAGGAACACCACATCGGGGTTCTTTTTTTGAATTGTTCGCAGGTGCTTGGTGAAATCCAGGGTGCCGGTCGCAAACGCCTCCCCGGCAATACGGGCATCTGGAGTGCGCTTGAATTGCTTCCCGAAAGCCAGTGAAAGGCTCTTCGAAAATTCGTCTGCGGGATCGTATAAAACGAGCGCCCGCTTGGCTCCCAGCGTC
>NEUK01000044.1 GCA_002290555.1 Spartobacteria bacterium AMD-G4 | reverse complement strand
GAGTCGAAGAATTATGAACTTCGTCCGGGACATTTTACCACCACGCGCCCCTGGCAGTTGCACAAGCTGGGCGCTCCAGACATCGGCCCTGGCAAGCTCCACTGGCTGATCCTGGATGTGGGCGTGCGAAGGCCGAATCAGGAGTGGCGCTGGCCGCGTTGGTTAGCGATGACGGATGACGACCGCATCGAATTGAGCAAAAAGCTCCGTCACACGGAAAATCCGGTGTGGGATGCCTCCCCGGCCATCGGCGAAGCCTTCCGCAGCCTTGGCGAATGCACCGCCCGCTGGCCTGCCCCCCAGCTTGAGTCGCGCATGATCGCGCTTTTGAACCGCCTTTTTCTCGAGATTCTCGTTGCGCTCGGGGAGCAGCAAACCCACCAGAACGAACACCTGACCTCGCGCCGACGCACCGTGGAACTCTTTTTGCGCGATCTGGCAAACAACCACGCGAGCGCCCGTGAGCTATGGACACTGCCTCAGATGGCGGCCCAGTGCGGCATGGGAGTCACAGCATTCAGCGCCTGCTGCCGATCGCTCGTCAACGCCGGGGGAATCGACTACCTCAACCAGTGCCGCCTCGAGCACGCCGCGAGGGAAATCCGAGAAAATCCGGAGCGCCCGATTACAGAGATCGCATTGGATTGCGGGTTCAATTCCAGCCAGTATTTCGCAACGGTCTTTGGGAAGTGCTTTAAAATGACACCAAGCGCCTACAGGAAGCGGGAATCGCCCCGCTGATGATAAACTCCGGCAAGCGCCTCGAAAATGGAGCCTTTGTGCAGCCTCGTTGCAGGCGCCTTTGCGGGCCGGAGAGATCCAAATGGACCCATCCTCCCCACACATTCCCCCAGTGGCTTGCGGCTAGGCGGTTATACGGCTCGGAGGCTGCACTCGTAATGGAGATCGGGCAACGCGGCGAGGAAGAAGGGCGAAGCCTTGCGCAGGATTGCGGGGCTATTGAGTCGAGATTTGAATAGCTGCTGGGGCATCTGCCAGAAGTGTGGCATGTGCCTGTGCGACGGGACCGGCGGGGATTCCCGCATCGCCTGCAAGGAGCCGGGGAATCATTGGTGCTTTTTCGGCGCCGGTGACGACCCAGAGGACATGGCGACTGCGGTCGATGATGGGGTAAGTGAGCGTCATGCGGCGACGGTTTTGGTAGGGATTCGTGAGGGCGACTTCTGCATCGCGTATCTCACAGACGGGGTCGCCAGGAATCAGGGATGCGGTATGGCCATCAGGGCCCAAGCCGAGATGCACGAGGTCGATCACGGCGGGATTGCCGCAGAGACTATTCAGCAGGTCCGAGTAGCTGCGACAGGCCTGATCCAAGTCGGCGGCCTCCACTGGCATGGCATGGATTTGATTTTCGGGAATCGGCGCATGGGAAAGGAGACTCTCGCGCAGATGGGTGAGATTGCGATCTTTGTCACCAGCGGGAGCGATGCGTTCGTCCACCTGGACGACATGCACATTTTCCCAAGGCAGCTGCTCGTTGGCAAGGGCACGAAGCATTTGCCAAGGGGTTCGTCCCCCGCTTACGGCCATGACAAAGCGTCCCCGGGCGGCAACGGCGGCGCGGGCGTCGGAGGCGATGATTTGAGCGGCGCGGGCCGCAACGGCGTCGGATGTGCTGAGAATTTCCTGTTTCATGGGTCGTGGAAGGAGCCTACTGGTTTTTCTAAAAACGACAACGCCGGCGTGCCCCTGCGCTTTTCATTGCGGCATCCCGCGCAAACGGGCAGGTTGTGGATATGTCATTTCAAAATCTCGGGCTGCCGGAGCCCGTTCTACACGGAGCGCAACGCATGGGTTACTCGGATGCCACGCCCATCCAGCTCCGCGCCATTCCAGTGATTCTTTCTGGCAGAGACCTCGTCGCCTCGGCGCAAACAGGCACGGGCAAGACAGCCGCCTTCGCACTGCCGGTGCTTGCCAAACTCGACCATCCCGAACCACGCATTCGCTGCCTGGTCCTCGAGCCAACGCGCGAGCTGGCCATGCAGGTGGAAACAGCCTTCCGCGACTACATGCGCTTCATGCACACAGAGGTCACCCTCATCCACGGCGGTGTGGGCTACGGAAAGCAACGGGACGATCTGAAGCGGCACTGCGATGTCGTGGTGGCCACACCGGGCCGTTTGCTCGACCACATGCAGCAGGGGTTGGTGGATTTGAGTTCGCTCCAATTTCTCATCCTCGACGAGGTGGACCGGATGCTCGACATGGGCTTCCTGCCCGATGTGCGGCGCATCGTGGAACATTGTCCCAAGGAAAGGCAGACCCTGCTTTTTTCGGCAACCATTCCAGAGGAAATCCAGCGCCTCTCCGCGTGGTGCCTCAGAGATCCCGAGCGCATCGAAATCGGCGCGCGCCGCTCGCCCGCCGAGACTGTTTCCCACGCCCTCTACCCTGTCGCCGCAGACCAGAAATTCGACCTTCTGCTGACGCTTCTCGAGCGCACCAACTACGACAGCGTTCTCATTTTTAGCCGCACGAAGGATGGAGCAGACCGCATCTCGCGCCAGCTCAAAAAAAACAACCACTCCGTGGCCACGCTCCACTCGAACCGCACACAGACCGAGCGTGTGGATGCCCTCGAGGGCTTCAAGGGCGGACGCTATGAAGTAATGGTCGCCACGGACATCGCCGCCCGGGGCATCGATATCGCCGGCGTGAGCCATGTCATCAATTACGATGTCCCGCAGCACCCCGAGGACTATGTGCACCGGATTGGCCGCACGGGCCGCGCGCAGACTGTCGGTGAGGCATTCACCATCATGACGGCCGAGGAGCTTCCACACATTCTGGATATCGAACGCTTCATCGGCCAAAAAGTGCCTCGCCTAAAAATCGAAAATTTCGAGTATACTTACACGGCCCTCTTCAACGAAGAAAGCGTCCTCGCCGCCCTCAAGGGAGCGAAGGGCGTGCGAACGCACAAGGGAATGCGTTTTGGAGCGAAAAGGAAGCGTTGATCAGCCGAGAGATTTGGTAGCGAGTTCGAGGACTTGCGCTGGCGTGAGCCCCTTGGCGCGCAGTTCACGCAGACTCAGCCCGCCCGTGCGTTTCGCAAGGCGGCGACCTTCGGAATCGCAGACGAGCGGGCAATGGAACCACGCGGGAGGCGCGGCATCGAGTGCTCGGTAAAGAAGGATTTGCCTGGCGGTGGATGTGAGAAGATCCGCGCCACGCACCACCTCGGTGATGCCCATGGCTATGTCATCAACAACCACGGCCAGCTCATAGGCGGGGATGTCGTCCCGGTTCCAAACCAAAAAGTCTCCGAAATCGCGCAGGGCTTTTTTTTCGATGGGGCCGATGTTTTGATCCAGAAAAGAAATAGACTCGCCGTCTGGAACCCTGAAGCGCCAATTGATACCGGAGGGTTCGCTGAACGAACGGGCTTCTCGCGGATCAGCACGCCATTCCACGGGGAAGACAGGCTCCTCCTCATGCGGGGCGAGGGAGGATATTTCTTTACGCGAACGGCAGCAGGGGTAGATGAGACCTGCTTCTTTCAGCCTCTGCCAAGCCGCAAGATACAGGTGGCGGCGTTGGCTCTGGAAAACAGGTTCGCCGGTCCATTCCAACCCCATCCAAAGCAGGTCGTCGACCGCATCGCGAGCGAAGCCTTGCGTGCATCGTTGGGGATCCAAGTCCTCCATGCGAAGCAAAATCCTTCCACCTGCTTCGACAGCTCGGCGGTGCGCCATTGAAAATGTGAGGGCGTGCCCGAGGTGCAGATGTCCCGTGGGCGTGGGGGCAAGGCGTCCGATGTCATTCATGGTTTTTGGATCCGAGAGAGACCAGCTGAATGATAAATCCAAGGTTGATAGTGAAAAGAATCGAATATCCAGCTATCACCTCGCGCTGTGCCAAGCTTGACCACTGAAATCATTCGCGGACGCAAGGCTGCCTTTGCTCTCGAGAAAGAGTATATCGAACTCTTCGAGTCCCTCCCCGACCCGAATGCGTTCCTCTCGCCAGAGTGGGTTTATTCTTGGTTGCTCAGTCTTGGTAGAAAATACGATGTCTGTATTGTCACCTGCCGAGATGAGGGCCTCCTCGTTGGTGTGTGGCCTTTTTTCGAGCATCGGATTCCACTGATGGGGACGGCTCTTTTTCCAGTGGGCGCCCAAGCCGCTGACCTCTTCGATCCCGTGGCCAGAGAGGATGCCATGCCATTCCTCGCAGATGCCTTGTGTGACCTGTGCAAAAACTACGCCTTCGCTTGGCTCCCCTTGCTGTCCCAGAGCTTCGCCGACGATGTGCTGCAGCCCATTGTGAAATCCGAAAGCGCCCTGCACCTCCTCCGCAAGCGCACGATTCGCCTCTTGATCGGCCTGGAGCGCTTCAAAGACTTTGAGGATTTCCTGCAAATGGTTTTTGGACCCAAGACCCGCCAAAACCTCAGGCGCAAATCGCGGCGCTTGGCTGAAAAAGGGGTGGTCCGCTTTCAAGATTTGGAAGCACCTGAGGAGGTCTCGGCCTGGACAACAAAAGCCATGCAGCTTGAAAAGCTGAGTTGGAAAGGCGAGGAGGGCGTAGGTGCATTCAACCGCGCGACACACCGGGCCTTCTACCATCTGTTGCTGGAAGGCTTGGCTGCCGCAGGCCGACTGCGGCTCGGTATTCTCACGGTGGATGACCAACTTGTGGCCTACGAAATCGGGATTCTCGGAAAGCAGAGTTACTACATGCACGGAACGGCATTCGACCCAGAGTTGGCGGCCTTTTCGCCCGGGCGCCTCTTGATGCTCCACGCCCTGGAAAAATGCTTCAGCGAAAAACGAGGAAACTACGATTTTTTGCAGAATGATCAGGACTTCAAGCGCCAGATGTCAACGCACCAATCGAGCCTCTGGGATTGGATCGTGTGCCCGCGATCATTGCGTGGGTGGGTGCTTCTTTTCGCGTTCGGAACCTTGCATCGATGGAGCGAGTGGAAACTCCGGAGTGCCACGAAACGCAATTCCTCATCTGAAAAGAGTCCGGACAGTGCACAAGGTGCGTTATAAAGAAAATCTCAAAAGTTCATTTTGCGAATTGCCTCCTGTAAACGCTGCTCTATTTAATAATTTCGAGTCCGCCCCCATTCCAAAAAACCATGTTAAATATCGTCGATACAACCCTCACCATCGAATCCCGTCAGGGGCCTACCATACTTCTCGAGGGAGTCACAGCCAACTACCCTGCCGCCCACTTTGGAGCGATCATCGGGCCGTCGGGTTGCGGTAAAACCACTTTTTTGAAGCTTATTGCCGGCATTGCCCCCGGGAGTGAGGAAGGTCGGATTTCCTGGAAGGGACGCGACCTCGAGGAGGAGGATTTCTCGCCAAATGAGATAGGCTATGTGCCGCAATTTAGCATCGCCCACGAGGAACTCACCGTGCGGGAATGTGTGGAATTCGCCATGAGACTTCGGCGCAAGAGTGCGGTTGGTGCTGAGGAGGATGTGGACATTATCCTTGGAGAGGTCGGCATGCTGGAATTTGAGGATCGCCGTGTGGGCGTGCTTTCTGGCGGTCAGCGTAGGCGCCTCGCGCTGGCGATCGAATTGACAAGTCGCCCGGAGATTCTCCTCTGCGACGAGGTCACGAGCGGCCTGGATCCCCAGGCGGAGGACGACATCGTCAGGCTACTCTATGGCCTCTCGCGCAAGGATCGCCGACTGGTCCTCTGCGTCACTCACAGCCTCTCGCATCTGGAACTCTACGATTCGGTGACAGTTTTTTACCGAGGATTTCTTGTTTACCACGGGACTCCGGATTTTCTGGCCCATTACTTCAGGGTCGACTCACCGGAGAAGGTCTACGCACAACTTGAATTAAGAGAACCGCAAGAATGGAGCGCTTCATGGATCAAGCACCGCAGCGCCCTCCACGAGGCAATCAGCGACTCCCATAAAACAGAAACAGAACCCGTTTCCCAAGCGCTCCCCGCCGCATCGGACAATTCTGAAAATAGCGGCCAGTTTTTCGCTCTCGACCTGTTGAAGGAAGATCGCGAGGAAGGGGAGTCGGGACTCCCCGGAGCAGTGAGTCAATTTTTCACTTTACTGGCGCGTCGCCTCCTCATTTTTTCGCGCTGCCGACCGCAGATCCTTCTCCAGATCGGCCTCGTTTTGGGATTTCCCCTGCTCGTTGCAGTCTTTGCATGGAACGGTCTGCCGGCTGTGAAAAACCTCAGTATGGGCTTGGACTTAGACATGCTCGCGCAACTCAAGGAAGCGCGGGATTTCCTCATCCAATCCAGCAAAATTGGCAGCTTGGTCTCTGGAATTGTGATGTTTCAGGTCATCCTCCTCACACTCATGGGAGCCAACAACGCGGGTCGCGAGATTGCCTCGGAGCGGGGTATTTTTGAGAAGGAAAAACTCTCCGGCCTTGATCCCCTCGCCTATGTCGCCTCCAAGGGGGCTTTTTTATTCTTTCTTGTGCTGGCCCAGTCGCTGTGGATGGGATTTTTCGTCCACAAGGTGTGCGGTTTTCCCGGCGACCTGGGCGGGCAACTCCTCCTGCTTGTGCTGGTAAACGCTGCCATGACCTCGATCTGCCTCGCCATTTCAAGCCTCATGTCATCGCCCGAGCAGGCGTCACTGGTTTCCATTTATCTGGTGGGTTTTCAGCTGCCGCTTTCGGGAGCCGTCCTCGCCCTGCCAGAATGGCTCGGAACCTTAGTGAGACCCTTTATATCAGCCTACTGGAGCTGGTCGGGAATTCTGAAGACGCTGAAATCAGAACGCTACTACGATATCGTTCAGACCGTGGTCCAGAGCCCACTCGCCCCGGGAGCCCTGTGTATTCTCGTGCTCGTCGCACATGTCGCGGCCGGGCTTGTGATTGCCTGGAAGGGGTGTGAGCGCCGCTCACTTGTGTAGAAGTTCTGAAAACAAAAAACTCCACCTGCGTTTTCACAGGCGGAGTTTGATGAAGATAAAATCCGAGCCCGACTACTTCATGTGCGGAGAAACCAGCTTGGTCATCTCAAACATGGTCACTTGGGCCTTGCCGCCGAAGACAGCCTTCAGTGCAGCATCGGCGTTGATGTTACGCTTGTTTTTTTCGTCTTGAAGTTTGTGCTTCTTAATGTAGTCCCAGAGCCTTTTGGTGATCTCGCCACGGGATGCCGGAGCGGATCCCACGACAGCTGCGAGGATTGCGTCGGGTTGGACAGGTTTAAGAAGGGCGGGATTGGCTTTGCGCTTGGGTGTGGTCTCTGTAGGCATTGGTTTTTGGATTGGTTTGTTGATGGGTTGGTACAACCACCGCTTTCATTGTTGAACTTGGCGGTTCGGTTCTCAGGCGCGGAGGCGGTGAACGAGTTAAGTCGTTAGCACCGCACCCGTGCTCCGTCGAGGTTTATTTAACTCCACGCAGCCGCGTAATCGCGGATGGCGAGCGCATCAATCCTCGGGCCTCTCTCCGCTTGCAGCCATCTTCACGAGCTTGGGGTCGAACCGGGCGAGGACTTCTACAAGGTCAGATTGTTCCGCCATCACAGTATGTATATCCTTGTAGCAATCGGGCACCTCGTCGAGGCCGGCGGAAAGAAGAGTGACGCCGCTATCTTTCAGCTTCTTGTTTGCATCCGCCCAAGAGAGGGTTTCCGAGGCCCGCCTACGGCTCATCCGCCTTCCCGCGCCGTGAGATGCCGAATCGAGCGAATCCTTGTGGCCCTTGCCCCTCACAAGGAAACCTGGGGTGCCCATCGAGCCGGGGATGATTCCCAAGACACCGGCCGCCGCCGGGGTGGCTCCCTTTCTGTGGACGATAACCTCCTGCCCCAAGTGCTGCTCCTTCCACGCAAAGTTGTGGTGGTTTTCAATGTCCAGAATCACACTCGCTCCAAGATTTTTGGCGATGTGGCGATGAATGAGCGCATGGTTGGCGGCTGCATATTTCCCCATGAGTTCCATTGCGGCCCAGTATTCCCGCCCCTCGGAAGTATCAAGCGAGAGCCATGCAAGGCGTGAGAGTTCCCGTGGCAGGTTGTGGTGGAGCTTTGTGGCGAGTTTGCTGTAGTGCTCACACACTGCGGCACCAGTTCCCCGACTTCCGCTATGGGTGAGCAGCGCCACATAGACGCCACTGGGTAAGCCGCACGATGGGTCTTCCACCACCAGTTGTCCGAACTCCACAAAGTGGTTCCCGCTGCCACTCGTTCCCAGTTGTGCCCATGCGCGCTCCTTGTTTTTTTCGGTGACTGGACTTACCGACCAATCCTCATCAAGCACGCCGTGCGAACGGCGTGTCTTGAAAATCCCTCCAACACCGAAAATCGTCTCGGCCTCAATGGCCTCTGCCAGCCTATCGCGCTTCGCCTCCAGCCAATTCACGGGAAGATCCCACACGGTCATCTTCATGCGACAGGCGATGTCCACGCCGACCGCATAAGGAATGACTGCGTTTTCAGTGGCAAGCACCCCCCCGATTGGCAGCCCATAGCCCACATGGGCATCGGGCATGAGCGCTCCAGCGACAGATATCGGTAGGCTACAGGCCAATTCGAGTTGCAACTGAGCCTCGGCATCGATCTCCGCACCCCACTGGCGCCATGGTGCGGCTGGCTTGCCCGACCCGTAGAGGTCGGGCTGCAAGAGGGACCTGGCGAAACCACTCCGCAGGGGATCATCCACGAATCGCGATGGCTGAGACAGGACTGCTGAAACCTCATCGGCCAACTGCTCGGCATCACCTCCTTGGCCTCGGTAAGCTTGGAGAAACTTAAAAACCTCGCCCATGGGATTCCCTCGAGGGACGCCGAGCTGATTCAGTTCCTTGGGGTTCATAGCTCGATGCGATGTTTTTTTGGTGATGCGGGACTTGGATCAGTCCAATACGGAGGACATGCCCAGCCTGCCGCCGGATCTGCGGTTTGTCCACGATGCTTTCGGTATTAGATGGCTGGTTCCCTACAGCAAATTCCGCAGCTTGCCGTGCTTGGCGACGCTGTGAAGCACTCGGTGGAATGGAGCGGCAACTTGGCCCTGCGACACCCATTTTTTGATTGCTAACGGAGCGCCAAAGCAGTACGCAAACGAAAGGTTCCTATCTGCTCGCTTCAAGTCTAATCTTCCGCACCCGATGGATGATGCCATTCCACAAAAACCAAAACATACCGAGGTGTGTTTAAGCTGTCAGACTGTCTTGGACTTAACGGGGTGCAGCACATTTTCGGATGTCACCTGTCCCGTGTGCGAACATGTTTTCAAGGCCTGTGCCGTGTTCAACCAATACCAGATTACCTCTCTTCTCGGCGAGGGAGGCATGGGCTCGGCGTATCGAGCTATAGACCTTTCGCTCGAGCGCGAGGTGGCTCTGAAGGTCCTCAAATTTCAAATTGGTGAGAAACCCAAGGAGGCCGAGCATCTGGCACGTGAAGCGCGCTTGACCGCACAGGTCAACCACCCGAACATCGTCCGAATTTTTGATTTTGGTCAAGCGCACGGGAAGTTCTACATCGCCATGGAGCTGATCGGCGGGGGGTCACTCGACGATCTCATGCAGCAACGCGGCATGATCCCCGAGATTTTGGCTCTGGAGGTCGGGATACAAGTCGCGCAGGGGCTCAAGGCCGCTATGGAATTTGATCTCATTCACAGAGACATCAAACCTGCGAATATTCTGTTTTCAGATCGCGGCACGGTGAAGTTGGTAGATTTCGGCTTGGCCGTGGTGGCTAGTGGCGAAGCAACATCGCCAACAGAGATTTGGGGGACTCCCTACTATGTAGCACCTGAGAAGCTCGATGAATTGCCGGAGGATTTTCGGAGCGACATCTATAGTCTTGGCGGCACACTTTTCCATGCCATGGCCGGACGGCCTCCCTACGACGGTGAGTCTCCAAACCTTCGCACCGGACATTTCGAATGAGACCGCTTATGTCATCAACCGCATGATGTCGAAGAAACCAGAAGATCGGTATCAATCCTACGACGATTTGATCGACCATCTTTCTTTCGCATTGGGTAAGGCCAAGGAGACACAGTTGACTCCCTCGAAAAAAGCATCTGCCCAACTTCGAAACCTGGATGTCGAAAGCAAGGAAATGAGGTGGGTGGCTCTGCTTTTCCCGATTGCCGTTGGATTGGGACTCCTGGTTTTTGCTTTGCTTTATTTTTTCACAAACATCTTCAAGGCTCCGTATTCTTAGGAAGACGGCCCACAAATTCAGGTCTGTAGAACCAGTCCGACCAATAAGCCCAGCCGGCCTTGGTCATTTCCACGGGTGAGTCGATCCAGCCACCCTTCCCGTCCGGCCGCCGAATGCGATAGGCGTCCTTCCACATCACGCTGGTGCCCTCGGGGACATAGAGAAAGAGATAGGGCTGGTCTTCGTAGATGGTGCGCTGAAGTTCCCCTGCCATGCGGATGATTCTTTCGCGGTTGTATTCTTGGCGGATTGCATCGAGAAGGCGGTCGGCTTTTTCGCTTTTGTAACCGACGACATTGAGTTGTTCGGGATTGGCCTGCGACGAGTGCCAGATTTGATACTGGTCATAGCCATTGCCAAGGGACCAGCCGAGCACCATGGCGTCGAAATCGCCCTTGTTGATGTGGTTTTTTAAAAAGACTGCCCACTCGTAAAGCTCCACCTTTACTTCAATGCCAAGCTGCTTGAGCCCATCCTGCGTGAGCGTGGCAATGTCGCGGCGGACTTCATTTCCGTTGTTCGTAATGAGATTGAACGAGAACCGCTCCCCGTTTTTCTGGAGAATCCCATCCGCACCTAGCTTCCACCCCGCCTCGGCAAGCAGCGCTCGGGCCTTTTCAAGGTCGTGGGCGAAGGGTTTGATCTCGGGATTGAAAAACCACATCTGCGGGGTGAAAAGTCCGGTGCTCTGGAGTCCATGGCCATAGAGGATGAAGCGCACCATGGATGGCACATCGACAGCATGCGCGAGGGCTCGACGCACGAGAGGGTCTTGGAAGAGCGGGCGTTTGAGGTTCCACCCGATGTAGGTGTAGCTGCTCGTCGGGGTCGTGAAGACATTGAAGCGCGGGTCGTTCACGAAGGCATTCACTGTCCAAGGCTCAGCACTCCAAAAGTCCACCTGTCTGGTTTCAAAGGCGAGACGCAGCGTGAGTTGGTCGGGCATGAACCGGTAAACGATCCCATCCATCCAAGGGCCGGGGGCATCGAAGTAATCCGGATTCCGCTCCACGCGGATGAATTCATTGGTCTTCCACTCTGCGAAGCGGAACGCGCCCGTTCCAATCGGCGTGCGGTTGAAGTTTTGCGTCCACCAGTTCGTGGGCTTTCCCTCGAGAAGATGCGCGGGGAGGAGCGAAATCATCCAGCTCTCCAGCGCAGGAGAGTAGGGCTTTCGATAGGTCACGCGAAATGTGAAATCGTCCGGTGTCTCGACATTGAGAATCAAATCAAAGTCGGGTTTGCGAGGGGATGCCGTGGCGTCGTCCATGATCGCCCGGTAGGTGAAGGCGGCATCGCGCGAGGTGAAGGGCGCGCCATCGTGCCAGCGGACATTTTTGCGAAGATGGAAAATCACCTGCGGCTCGGCGAGGAAGGTCAGTACTTCTCCGAGCTTCACTGTGCCGCCTCCGTTGGCAGCAAGCCATTTTTCGACCTCCACCTTGAGATCTGGGTCGGCTGTGATTTCAAAAGCCGCGCCGCTGTCCACCCACATGCGGAGGATGGAGCCATTGGGCAAGGCTTTACCAAGCCGCTGCAGCGTGTCGGAGGAGTTTTCTTTCACCTCCACCCGCAGTGTGGCCAGCGGTGCCAAGGATTCCGCAGGCAGAAGGGAGACGATTTTTTCGGAAGACTCAAGGCCAGGCTCTGCGAAGTGAAGGAAAAGCTGCCGAGCGGATTGTTTCACACCAACGAGTGTCCAAGCGCTCCATTCGGATCGCAGCGACTCAAGTTGAGCTTTCGCTGTGGAGGCGGACTCCTCGTTTCGAAAGACCAGTGTCGTAGTCTGGTCGAGCGACCATGATTCGGCCAGATCGCCGATGATCTCCAGATCCGGGTTGTATTTCAGCAGGCCATTGAAAAGGGATCCCGCAACCTGCGAGGCGGCGCTGTCGGCCTGCTGGATCGGATTGAGTGTCGACGGCTCGCCAAGAACGCCGAGCGACATCTCATTTTTTTTGTCCGAGGTCAGGCTCGCTGAGTTCCAGAAGGAAGCAGCGATGAGCAGTAGAAGGAAAACAGGGAATCCGTATATGAACCAGCGGGCGACTCTCATTTGAGGATGGAAAGGCTGCCAATATGCCGCTGGTGGAGTTTTTCACAACATTCAATGCAACCATGCATTTCGGGGCTTTTATGGCGGCGCACAGGCCATAAAATGTCGCTGTGACCATCGTGCCAGCTATTGCCATGTGCCGAAGCCTGTTTCCTATCCTCCTCTGGGTCATTTCCTGCGCGACCCTGCACGCGGATGGCGGGCGCGTTTTGGCTGAGAGGCAGGCTGGCGCTTACCGCGTGGTTTTATTTGCAGATCCAACCCCGCTGCGAACAGGCTTGGCAGATTTCAGCCTCTTCTTGGAGGATTCGGGCAAGCGCGGGCCCGTGCTCGATGCGGAGGTCACTTTCCGTCTCATCAAACTCAGCCGTCCTACGCCAGAGTTGGCGTGGAAGGGGATCGGATGCGTGACTCCCGGGCAGGCCGTCCCCGCATCTCAGGGCCATTCTGGCAACGGCCTCCTGTATTCCGCCATGCTGGGAATTCCCGAGCCCGGCCTGTGGGAACTCGGGGTGGCTATCTCACGCGCAGGGCGCACGGATTTTGTTTCCTTCGAACTTCCTGTGGATCGCGCCCTGCCGCCGATGCTCACATGGTGGCCTGTGGTGGCCCTCATGCCACTTGGAATTTTCCTCTACATCTGGCGTGGATATATTCTCAAAAAACGCCGCACCCCATGAGCAGTGTGACTGGACTGATTGAGCGGGTCACTTTCCACAACGAGGAGACGGGATTTTGTGTGGTGAGGGTGAAGGTCGATGGACGACGCGATCTGGCGACCGTTGTCGGCCGTGCCTCGAGCATCAATGCCGGCGAATGGCTCACTGCCGAAGGCGCCTGGATACAGGACCGCGATCACGGCCCCCAGCTCAAGGCGGAAATCCTTCAGACAAGCGCTCCAACATCGCGCGAAGGGATTGAAAAATACCTCGCGAGCGGCCTCATCAAAGGCATTGGCCCTGTCTATGCCAAGAAGCTCGTGGAGAAATTCGGCGAGAGTGTCTTTGATATCATCGACCGCGAGTCCGCGAGGCTGGAACAGGTGAGAGGGATCGGCTCTGAGAGGAGACGCACGATCCGCATGGCGTGGGCCGAGCAGAAGGTCGTGCGCGAGATCATGGTTTTTCTGCACTCCAATGGAGTCAGCACCAGCCGGGCGGTGAGGATCTACAAGACCTACGGAGATGAGGCGGTGGAAAAAGTGCGCGCCAACCCCTATCTCCTCGCACGCGACATCTCGGGAATCGGCTTTAAAACCGCTGATGACATCGCCCGCAAGCTCGGCATTCCCGAGGACTCGATCCTCCGTGGCCGGGCGGGACTCTCCCACACGCTCCTCGAGGCCGGAGGCAATGGCCACTGTGCTCTCCCCAAGGAAACCCTCCTCAAAAATGCGGCGGGCCTCCTGGAAATGGATTTTCTCATCTTGCAGCGCGCATTGTCTGAAATGCTTGCAGAGGGCGAATTGGTCGAAGACGCCATCACCGGTGAGGATTTGATTTTTCTCCCTGCTGTCCGGCGGGCTGAGGTGGAGATCGCCACACGCCTCACTCGAATGGCGGGGTTCAAGGCGGACTACCCGCATATCGACGCCGACAAGGCCATCGAGTGGTTGAAGGAAAAAAAGGCCATCGATCTGGCGCCCAGCCAAGCCGAAGCGCTACGCCAGTCCCTTTGCTCGCGTGTGCTGGTGATCACCGGTGGGCCGGGCGTCGGCAAAACCACATTGGTGAATTCCATCCTCACCCTCCTGCGCGCCAAAAAAGTGAAGTGCCTCCTCTGCGCCCCGACGGGTCGCGCCGCGAAGCGCCTCTCCGAAACCACCGGCCTCGAGGCCAAGACGATTCACCGCCTGCTTGAATACCAGAACTCTGGTTTTTCCAGAAATCCCGCAAATCCTCTCGATTGCGATCTCTTGGTGGCCGACGAAACCTCCATGCTGGATGTGCAGCTCATGTCCAAACTCCTACAGGCCCTCCCCTCCAAGGCGCATTTAATTTTAGTGGGTGATGTGGATCAATTGCCGAGCGTGGGCGCCGGCGCGGTGCTGGGGGACATTATCCGCAGCGGCACAGTGCCGGTCGTGCGCCTTGTGGAAATCTTCCGCCAGGCTTCGAGCAGCCGCATCATCGTCAATGCCCACCGCGTCAATAGCGGGGCGATGCCCGAGTCAGAAAAGGACTCGGATTTTTATTTCATCGAACGCGAAGAGCCCGAGTCCGTCCCCGCCACGATTCTCGAACTCGTCGCTGAGCGCATTCCGAAAAAATGGAAGCTCGACCCCCGCCGTGACATCCAAGTGCTCTGCCCGATGAACCGAGGCTCGCTTGGCACCGTTCAGATGAACCGCCTCCTCCAGGAACGCCTGAACCCCAAGCGCGGCGGCGATCCCTCGGTGGAGAAGTTCGGTTGGGAATTCCGCATCCGCGACAAGGTCATTCAGACGCGCAACAACTACGACAAAGAGGTCTTCAATGGAGACATCGGAGAGATTCTCAAAATCGACGACTTCGAGCGCGAGGCTCTCATCGCCTTCGATGGACGGGAGGTCGTTTACGACTTCAACGAACTCGATGAAATTTCCCTCGCTTACGCCATCACCATCCACAAAAGCCAGGGGTCCGAGTTTCCTGTCGTCGTCATGCCACTCGCCATGCAGCAATTTCTCCTCCTCCAGCGAAACCTCGTTTACACGGGGATCACCCGAGGGCGCCGCCTCGTCGTGCTCGTTGGACAGAAGAAGGCCCTTCAAACGGCGGTGCGCAATGCCAGCGCGGTGAGGCGCCACAGTGGGCTCGAGGCACGACTCTCAAGACCCGGTGACATTCCCGAAATCGAAAATTGAAATACCATGGTCGCCTAATGCCATGCGGAAGTTTTTTTTCAGGTCTGTTGAAATTGCAAAAACACCATCGACAGAGCGTGCGATACCGCTGATTTCTTAAAACATGGAAAGCCCACGACTCGTCGATGCCGCCATTGCAGCTCGCTCCGCAGCACATGCCCCCTATTCCCACTTCGCCGTCGGGGCGGCCCTCGAGTGCTCCGATGGAACAGTTTTTACAGGATGCAATGTCGAGAACTTGAGTTTCGGGCTGACGATGTGCGCCGAGCGGGTGGCAATCGGAGCGGCTGTAGTGGCGGGAAAGAGGGATTTCCGCTGCATGGCCATCGTCGCCGACACCGATGCACCGATCAGTCCCTGCGGGGCATGCCGCCAAGTGATGGCAGAGTTCCAGCCATCCCTCAAAATCCTATCCGCGAATCTCCAGGGCCGAAGCGAGGTATTTTCCCTCGTGGATTTGCTGCCACGGGCATCGACGGGCATTTTGAACAGAACTTGATAGTGGTTTCCGCAGGCGCCTCCACTTTCGGCGCGCACCGGAGAATTTATCGGTAAAAATTGCCAAGGCCTTAATGCCGACTTATAAGAACTGCCTTCATTATTTTTTTCATGCATAAACTTGTCCTCATCCGCCACGGCGAAAGCACTTGGAACAAAGAAAACCGATTCACGGGCTGGCATGACGTAGAGCTCAGTGACAAAGGCCGAGCCGAAGCCAAGGCAGCAGGTGAGCTTCTTAAAAAGGAGGGCTTCGTCTTCGACATCGCCTATGTCTCGGTTCTGAAACGCGCCCTCAACACGCTCTGGGGAGTGCTCACGGAACTCGACCAGCTCTGGATTCCTATGGAAAAAGACTGGCGCCTCAACGAGCGCCACTATGGTGCGCTCCAAGGCCTCAACAAGGCCGAGACCGCCGCAAAGTTCGGCGACGAGCAAGTGCTCGTCTGGCGCCGCAGCTATGACATTCCTCCGCCCCCCCTTGAGAAATCCGACGAGCGCTGGCCCGGTCACGACCCCCGCTACGCTGGCATTTCCGAGTCCCAACTCCCGCTCACCGAGTGCCTCAAGGACACCGTCGATCGCTTCCTGCCGCTCTGGCACGAAAAAATCGCTCCTGCGGTAAAGTCCGGCCAGCGCGTGATCATTGCAGCCCATGGCAACAGCCTCCGCGCCCTTGTGATGTATCTCGACAACCTCACCGAGGAACAAGTCCTCAAGCTGAACATCCCGACCGGTATTCCTCTCGTTTACGAACTCAACGACGATCTCAAGCCGATCAAGAGCTACTACTTGGGAGACCAAGATGCCATTGCCGCCGCGACGAACGCCGTGGCCAATCAAGGTAAGTCCAAGTAAATTGCGGAAGGCCAAGGCAAACATTTGCCGGCAGCCCAAAAATCGATTACTGGGTTGAAAAACCATGCCAACGCACAGGCTGGTTTTTGAAGCGCAATATCTGACCCTTTAGAAGCGCTGCACATTTGAACCACAACCGAATGTCTGGCCGGACATGCGGTGGAGCAATCTATTGTTGGCCCGAAGGGCGAAAGATCGGGAGCGACTGAGTCATGTCGCAAATAAACACGCATAAAGCCGAGAAAGAAATTCTCCGGCGTAGCCGCTGTCTGTTCGTGAAAACTCGTGACGATTTGACTCGCTCGATCCCTCTCGTCTCGCCCTTTGGGCCGACCTCCGGTCGCTCCACCTCGCGCCTGCCCCCGCGCTCGATTGTGGTTTAATAACCTTAAA
>NEUK01000043.1 GCA_002290555.1 Spartobacteria bacterium AMD-G4 | reverse complement strand
TGTTTGTTTCCTGATTTTCTTCGGAGGACACTACATCGCGGGCCTCACAGGTCTCGAAATGGTTGCGCTTTTTGTTATGGGAGTTCTTTGTATCTTGCTGGAGTTCATATTTTTTCCAGGCGTTTTCTTCTTGGCTCTTGGCGGTGCTCTCATGGTTCTCGCGGCGCTCTTTTTCTCAATGGCTGATCTCTACCCCGCGCAGCCGCTCACATTTTCGTTTGAGTTGCTTCAAGTTCCCATGAGGAATCTGACCATCACGATTTTCGCCAGCGCAGCCAGCGTTGCTCTGCTGGCGCGTTTTTTGCCCAGCATTCCCATCTTTCGGGGACTGTTCCTTTCCTCTGCATCGCCTACCGGTCCGTCGATAGCGGCTGTGGTTACGGAACTTGGTGCCGAGGCAAAAGTGGCCATCGGCGAGTCAGGTCACGCCGTTTCGATTTTGCGACCATCCGGACGGGCGGAAATCAGCGGGAGTCTCTTTGATGTGGTGACAAATGGGGAGTTCCTCGAGGCGGGAACAAATATCCGCGTTCTCGCAGTGAATGGTCAGAACATCATCGTGGGCCGTCAGGCGTCCTGATCAAAGCGAGCGCGGATTCCGCTGCCAGCGATCCCGTGGCAAAGCACCCTTGGAGCAGGTATCCGCCCGTCGGCGCCTCCCAGTCGATCATCTCGCCCGCTACGAAAAGCCCTGGAAATCTCCTCACCATGAGGGCGGAATCGACCTCGCTCCAACACACTCCGCCAGCGCTCGAAATGGCTTCCGAGACATTCCGTGGGCCCTTGAGTGATATGACGCAGTTTTTCGCTTCGGCTGCGAGGGACTCGGCATCCTTCCACTCTCGACGCATAAGAAGTGCAAAAGCCGCATCGCCGAGCTTCCAGCGCACACGGGCTTCGCCCACAAAATTCCGACGCACCGATTCCATTTTGGAAACAAGTTGCCTGTGCGTGTGCGCGGGCTTGAAATCAAGCGCGATCGTTGGATCGGGCATCCCTCGCAGGATTTTTCCCAAGGCATAAACCGGTCCGCCTTCAATCCCATAGCGTGTGACCAGGAGTTCCCCCGTGATCACGGATTCTCCAGCGCGCACGGTCACATTCTTCAATGGCTTCCCCTCGGCCAATTCGAGGAATTCTGGGCTCCAATCGTGTTCCCAGCCGCAGTTGGCTGCGAGGAAGGGCTCTGTGGAAATGCCGAGTTCGCCAAAAAGACCAGTCCACCGGCCATCCGATCCCGTTTGTGGCCACGAGGCCCCTCCGAGTGCGAGGATGACGGCATCTGATCGATAGGCGGCTCCATTTGAAAACGCCATGTGAATGCCATCTTCCTGGCACATCGAAACGAGTCGGTGATTCATGGCAAAGCGAACCCCTGCCTTCCGTAGTCTGGCCACCCATGCACGAAGCAGGGTGGCCGCCTTGAGATTCTTCAAGTAAACCCTGCCACTACCTGCGACAAAAGTCTCTGCTTCCAGTCCATGCGCCCAGTCGCGAAAAGCCTGTGGGGAAAATCTCGCCAAGAGAGAGCCCCAAAATTTGGTATCCCTTCCTTTTCCCGAGTATCTTTTGGCAAATTCTTCGATCGGTTCGGAGTGTGTCAGGTTCATGCCGCCCTTGCCCGCGACGAGAAACTTCCTCCCCACGGAGGGTTTCGCGTCAAAGAGCGTCACATCCGCATTCCCAAGATTGGCCACCTCCGCCGCACGCAGTCCGGCGGGTCCGCCGCCAATGATTGCGATGCGCTTCACTTCGGGCCTCCCGCTTTCAGCCTTCGTCCCTCCAAAGTGAGCACGGCCATCGAGGCGGCATCCCCCGCCCAATCAAGAAAAGTGGTGGTGATGAGCGTCTGGGCGTCCTTGGGCAGCGCGGCGAGAAGGTTGTTGCGGCGCGCTGTGTCGAGCTCCCCGAAAATGTCATCCAGAAGAAGCACGGGGGGATGCCCGTGTATGGCCTCGATGTGCCTTGCTTGGGCGATCTTCAAGGCGAGGGCAATCGTGCGTTGTTGCCCTTCGGAGGCAAAGGATGAGGCCTTGAGGGTGTTCAATTCCAATTCCAAGTCGTCGCGGTGCGGACCGCAGACCGTCTGCCGGAGGCGATCCTCCTCGGGGCGCGATGTGGCGAGCGCTTCGGAAAATGGCACACTGCAGCCCGGTCGGTGCCGGACTGCCAATATATCCGCCGCCGAGCTGATCTCCAGACAGGCCGAAGCGGCGAGGGGAGCCAGTGCTTCCACGAGCTTGGATCTCGCTGCGAGCAATACCTCGCCGGAGTCCAGAAGCGGTAGGTCGAAGGCGGCGATCTCTCGGCGCGGGCGACCTTCCTTGAGGAGGGCATTCCGTGAGCGCAGCGCCCGCTCGTAGTCGCGGAGCGCCTTGCGGTAGCCGGGCACGGATTGCATGCCGAGGAAGTCCAGATACCTCCGCCTCACAGACCCCGAGCCCTTCACCAGATCCAGATCGGAATTCGAAAACCAGGTGATTCGCGCGGTGGAAAGGTAGTCTTCCGATTTTTGCTGGATTTTCGAGTCGAGAGTGATTGAGCGCCCCTCGGGTGTTTGGCGGTATTGCAGGCGTGTGTCGCCGAAGCGCCCTTCCAGCGCAAAAGATTCCGATCCGCTTTGAATCAAGTCTGAAGTCGTCGTGGTGCGAGGCGACTGCAAGCGAAGAAGGACACACACGGCTTCCAGGATGGATGTCTTGCCTTGGGCGTTTTGCCCCACAATGCAGGTGCGGTGCTCATCCGGAAAAAAATCCAGATTTTCAAAGCATCGAAAATGGTGGAGGCGGACTTCCCGGATCACGCAAATTTCTCCATGCGGTCGGCCTCGCGGGCGCGTGCGGCATCGAGCGCCCACTCGGGAAAATCCGGTGAGAGCGTGGCAGTGAAATGCACACGCTTTCCGGTTGCCGGGTGCTTGAATCCAAGCTTCCACGCGTGCAGAAAGTGGCGTTCACAAGTCCCGCGCCTGCCGTATTGAGGGTCGCCGGTGACAGGGTGTCCCAGGTGCTTCAAATGCACGCGGATTTGATGCGTTCTTCCTGTGCGAGGGCGGCATTCAACGAGCGACTTGCCATCGCGGTTGCCAAGCACGCGGTAATGGGTGAGTGCGTCGCGCCCCCGATCGACAACCGCCATTTTCTGGCGATGAACCGCATGGCGGCCGATGGCTGCATCGATCTTGCCATGAGGCATGCGAGGGGTTCCATCGCAGAGTGCCAGATAAGATTTCTCCACCTCGCGCGCGGCAAACTGCGCGGAAAGCGAATTATGTGCGGCCTCGGTTTTCGCCACGACGAGACAACCGGAAGTCTCCTTGTCCAATCGATGGACAATGCCGGGGCGGCCTTCTCCGCCGACGATTTCCAGTGCTCCGCAGTGATGCAGAAGACCATTTGCCAGCGTGCCCTCCCGGTTTCCCGCTCCTGGATGCACCACCAGTCCCGCGGGCTTGTTCAGAACGATCAGCGTGTCATCCTCGAAGATGAAATTGATCGGAATATCCTGCGCAGCCAGTGGTGAGGGCGCAGTCTCGTGAGGAACTTGAAAGACGATTTCATCCCCCGCGCGGAGAGGATACGAAGGCTTTGCGCTGACTTGATTGACCAGGGCATGACCGTCCTTGATGAACCCTTGGAGCCTTGCTCGCGAAAAATCCGAACACTCGGCTCCGAGAAATTTATCCAGGCGTTGACCGGACTGCTCCGGAGTGACAAAAAATTGAATAGGCATGCTTGTGGCCTCGAATGAGAATTCCGAGATACCCCCTATAGTGGTCACGCTGGTCGGCCAACGCAAGGAGATCGGCGAATCGAGCTCCGCTTCTACGATTCAAAAGAACCCCGTCTGCGGGCGATCTCCTGGAGCAGTTCCTCGTATTGCTGACGCTGAATGGCATGCTGCAACTCCTCCCGTGCTCCGCTGAACACAAACAGAGCAATCAAAATAAGCATTGGATTTGCAAAAAAACCCAGCACCGCAAAGCCACAAGCTAAAGTTTGGCCGGTCCTCGCAGCAAAGCGGGTGGCCGTGAGGTGGCTGAATCTCATCGCTAAAAGTGCCCTCAGCACACGCCCGCCATCCATCGGAAATGCAGGGATCATATTGAAAAAAACCAGCCCGCAATTCACCACAAGCAGATTGTGTAGTTGGATGCGCAAGGTGCTGTCCGGTCCGTCGAGAATTCCGCCCGTGAGTGCTAATATCCCCGCCAAGGCAAGGGCAATCCCCACATTTACTGCCGGTCCCGCAATCGCGATGAAAAGCTCCATCGAAGGTTTTTCGGGGATGCTTTCCATGCGAGCCACGCCGCCGATGGGCAGCAGGGTGATGTCTGGAGTGCGAATGCCATAACGCCTCCCCGCCAGCGCGTGGCCGAATTCGTGGAGCAGGACGCAGAGAAAAAGGGCTCCGATAAACGAGAGTTCGTTGAGCGCGCCGGTGAGACCCGCCTCTTGCCACCCAAGGAACCCAAAGTAGGCCGGAAGCAGCAAAAAAGTGACATGAATTCGCACATCAATGCCTGCGACTCGGGCGGCGCGATACGACCATTTCATAAAAATTGATTTTCGGATGCGTGAATTCCCATAAACTCGTTTCTTCAGCGCCTCAGGGCGCCCATGTTTCAAAAATCACAATCCACCATTCCGAAAGAAAAGAAAATGTCCCTTTCCATACCCAAAGTTCTCGTGGCCGATCCCGTATCCCAAAGTGGAGTCGATGAACTCTCCTCTGGCGGCGCTCTCGAGGTTGTTGTTCAAACCGGACTCCCCGAGGCCGAAATCATCAAGATCATCCCAGAGTTTTCCGCAATTGTCGTCCGTAGCCAGACCAAAGTGACTGCGGCCGTTCTTGAAGCGGCCACGAATCTTAAAGTCGTCGGCCGCGCTGGGGTGGGTGTGGACAATGTGGATGTCGACGCCGCCACGCGCCGTGGTGTCATTGTCATGAATACGCCTGGCGGAAATACGATTTCCACCGCAGAGCACGCTTTTTCCCTCCTCGTCAGCATCGCTCGGAACATCCCGCAGGCAGATGCCAGCATGAAGGCCGGACGCTGGGATCGTAAGAAATACGAGGGCGTCGAGCTCTACAACAAGACGCTTGGTATTCTTGGCATGGGTCGCATCGGCACCGAGTTGGCGCGTCGAGCCATGGCTTTCGGCATGCGCGTGCTCGCCTACGATCCCTACCTCTCCATCAGTCGCGCCCGCAGCCTGCAGGTGGAACTCGTCGAGGATATCGACACCCTGCTTCCTCAGGCGGATTTCATTAGCATGCACATGCCGCTCACTGACGAAACTCGGCACATGCTCGACGCCCGGCGTTTGGCCCTCTGTAAAAAAGGCGTCCGTATCGTCAACTGTGCCCGTGGTGGTCTCGTTTCCGAAAGCGCCCTGCACGACGCCCTGAAATCTGGCCATGTCGGTGCCGCTGCACTTGATGTCTTCGAGGTCGAGCCTCCACCAGCCGACTTCCCGCTGCGCGATCTTCCGAATATCGTCTTCACGCCTCACCTTGGAGCCAGCACGGCCGAGGCCCAGGAAAATGTGGGTATCGAAATCGCCCAAGCCATCCGTGCCGCTCTGCTCGATGGCGAAATCCGAAATGCGGTGAACATGCCGAGCATCGATGCAAAAACAGCCGCCGTCGTGAAGCCCTACCTCACCCTCGGTGATAAAATGGGGCGCTTCGTGGCTCAACTCGCACCAAAACGCAACGACCGCGTTGTTATCACTTACGGTGGAAAGGCCGTTGAAATGCCGACCGATGCCATCAGCCGAGCCATTCTCACCGGTTTTCTCAAGCACGCCGGAGGCGAGGAGGTCAACAGTGTCAATGTGCGCAGCATGGCGGCCACCCTCGGCCTCGATGTCCAAGAAGTGCGCTCCAGCGAGCAGACCGATTTCAATGAATGGATTCATGTCGCCGTCTTCAGCGGCGAAACCAAGGTCTCTCTCGGTGGCACATTTTTTGGAGCGAAAAACGACCCGCGCATCGTGCGTGTGAACAGCAATTCGGTAGAGGTCACCCCCTCTGGCGTCGTTCTCATGCTCGAAAATCGCGACCGTCCTGGCATCGTTGGTCACATCGGCACGCTCCTCGGCACGGAGCAAATCAACATCGCCAGCATGAGCCTTTCCCGCACGGAGCAAGGCGGACGCGCCCTCACCCTTCTCAACCTCGACAGCATGCCTGGTGCGGATGTGATGGCGAGGCTCTCAGCCGACGCTGACATCTATAGCGCCCGGGTCATCGCTCTCTAAACTCGGGGAAGCGGGCGAGGCAGCCATGGAACAAACCGAGGCTATCCTCATCCGCAAGCAGGCGTGGAGCGACACGAGTCTCATCACCACATGGCTCACCAGCGGGCATGGCAAAGTCACCGCCATGGCCCGCGCAGCTCGGCGCCCGGCCAGTCCGTTCGCTGGCCGCTTGGACCTCTTCCACAAGGCGGAGATTGCCTTTGCGACGACCAAGAGGGGAACCTTGCACACGCTTCGCGAAGTGCGACTCCTCGAGATTTTTTCCGCAAGCTCGGCCGCGAATCTTTTCCTCTGCGGCTACTTCGCTGAGCT
The DNA here is from genome assembly GCA_002290555.1 of Spartobacteria bacterium AMD-G4. Classification (GTDB taxonomy): domain Bacteria; phylum Verrucomicrobiota; class Verrucomicrobiia; order Chthoniobacterales; family Terrimicrobiaceae; genus UBA967. The sequence continues at coordinate 13,237 of NEUK01000043.1, read as the reverse complement.
CACCGATCTCGTCACCCAGCCCGGCGAGCCATTTCCCGAAATCTACGATCTCTTTGCCCGCGCCACCACGCATCTGGGACACTCGCCAGCCAGCATGCGGGCACTGGAATTCTTCGAGGGTGAACTCTGCCGCCTTCTGGGAGTGCATGACGGCACCACCTGTGCGAGGGCAGCCATCGAAACATATTGCGGTCGCATCCCCTCATCGCGTATGGATGCGTTGCAGTTGTTGAATCCCCGCTCCGCACCGTGAAACGAATCTTTCAGCAGACTCTCCTCCTTTCTGCCATTGCGTTTGTTTGCATGCCGCTTACTGGCTGCATCGGCCCGAATATTAAGGGCTACAAAACCAAACCCTACACGCTGCGCGGCATCCGCTATCATCCCATGACTCCGCGCGAGGCCCTCGGTCACAGAGAGGTTGGCGTGGCCTCGCATTACTCCGAGCATTTTCTGATCTTTCCGGGCAAGACGGCCACGGGTGAGAAGCTCTGGCCCTGGACGCGCGTGGCAGCCCACAAAACTCTCCCGATTCCCTGCGTGGTCAAGGTCACAAACCTTAAAAATGGACGCTCTACCAAAGTCCGCGTCAATGATCGAGGGCCATTCATTCGGGGCCGTATGCTCGATGTTACAAAACCCGTCGCAGATGACCTTGGCTTCACCAAACAGGGACTCACGCAAGTGCGAATCGAAGTCCTGAGTGTTGGCGACGGCTCCTACCGCATCAGGTAGGGTGGGGCTCTGAGCTCTAAAACTCAGGCTGTCTGGAGATTGTAAACTGGGGAGGGGATGGAAAGGTTGTCAGGGCGCGAGTAAGCCATCTGGGCAACGGTGATATGGCGCGTTCCGAACGCGGCTTCGCAGTAGCGGAGGTAGTAGCGCCATTTGCGGATGAAGGCCTCGTCGAAGCCGAGGGCGCGGACTTCCGGGAGCTTGCTCTCGAAGGTCTCGGCCCAGCGCTGGAGGGTGAGGGCGTAGTGGGGCGCCATGTCCTCGTATTCGAAGAGATTCAAGTCGCCGCAGGCCTTCATGGCCTGAGCGATGCGGGCGTTGCACATGAGGAGCGACCCGGGAAAGATGTGCTTCTGGATGAAATCCACGCCATCGCGGAGGATGGGATATTGGTTGTCCGGGCAGAGGATGGCTTGCAAGCCAAGGATGCCGCGAGGGTGCAGGAGTTCATCGATTTTGGCGAAATAGCCGTCCACATAACGGTCGCCGACAGCCTCCAGCATTTCGATGGAAGCCACCTTGTCGAAGCTCCCGCGAAGGTCCCGGTAGTCACAGAGCAGAAGTTGAATCCTGTCGCCAAGGCCAGCCTCTTCGATGCGGCGCGAGGCTTCGTCGTATTGCTGGCGCGAGATGGTAACCGTGGTGACTTTGCAGCCATAGTTTTTGGCCGCATGCATGCTGAAGCCTCCCCATCCACTTCCGATCTCTAGGACGCTGTCGGTGGGGATAAGATGCAGGCGTTTGCAGAGTTTATCGTATTTTCGCGTTTGAGCCGTTTCCAGCGACTCGTCGGGCGCTTCGAAATACGCGCTGGAGTAGGTCATGCTGGCATCAAGCCAGAGCTGAAAGAAGTCGTTGCTGAGGTCGTAGTGCTCGCTGATGTTTTTTTTGCTGATCGCCTTGCTGTTCGGTCGGCGAAGGTGGAACAAGCGGTTTGCGGCATTGAGGAGATTGAAAAACCCGGTTCCACGCGAACGGCGGGTCTGCATGGCTTGGGTGTCGTCCGCATTCAGGATAAACCAAGAGATGACTTTTACGAGGCTGTCGGTCGTCCACTCGCCGGCCATGTAGCCCTCAGAAAAGCCGATGGGACCATTGAGAACGCAGCGCTTGAAGAAATTCTCATCGGTGACCTCAATGCGTGCCTGGATGCCAGCTCCAAGCCCTCCGTAGAGGCCACGGGAGCCATCGGGCAGGATGACTTCGAGCCGGCCGAGTTTGAGTTTGGCGAAGCTATTGAGAACGAGTCGGCGGAAAAGCATGTCTAACGCCCACGATGACGATGCCGTGCGGCTTAGGCAAGTTTCGCCGCGCCGAAGAGGCCTCGTTTTTTTATGACATCCCTCGCAGCCTCGGGAACCATCGTTTCCCAGTTGGCATCCCCGGCAGCGATCATTTTCAGAACTTTCGGCGAGTGGATTCGCAGGTAGTCCGGACGGTAGTCCTCGATCGGGCGAATCAGATTATTCACGCGCAGGTGCTCGTAGAGGTTTTCCAAGCCGTGCGGGGTGCGAAAGTTTTCACAGGTCACCAGTTCTCCGCTCGTTGCGAGGAAGGGATACACATAGAGCCGGACATTTCTTTTGAAGAGCCGGCCGAGGGCTTCGAGAATCCCGCCTTCGAGGTCGTTGTAATGCCCGGAATTGAAAATCTCGTTCAGGCCAGGAATGCCCATGGGGAGGCCGATCGGTTTCTCCGTATAGCGGGTGAGAAAATTCACCAGCTTGTAGTATTCGCCATAGTTGGAGATGAGCACGGTGCGGCCCAAAGCGCCGAGGAGATCAATGCGGTCGAGAAAATCGTGGAGATCAAGAGGCCCGTGTGAGAGGAGGTTTTTGATGGTGATTTCCATGAGGATCGCGGGCTCCTCGCCCTCCACGCCTTGCTCACGCTCGAAGAGTCTTTTGGCGCCATCCAACATGTCGTTTGTCACATGGGTGACGGGACGGAAACTGCCGCGCTCGACGAGAATGGGTCTTTTGTAGAAAGCGTCCGAGGCCTGCACGACCTCGCCGTCGGGGCGGAACAGTGTGGCGCGGGTCAGCTTTTGCACGACCAGCTCAAGGCTCATGATGCGGTTGTCCACACCCGGGAACGCCGGCCCCGAGAAACGGATCATATCCACTTCGATGCGGCCGGGCTTCAGGTCATCAAGCAGCGAGCCAATGAGCCTGCGGGGGTCTTGGTGATTGAAAGCTGCCCCATAAATGAGATTCACGCCGGTGATGCCCAGCGCTTCCTGCTGGAGAAGGTTCTCGGCGTCAAGCATGCGGACATGAACAATAATGTCGCTGAAATCCGCATGGGGAGCGTGTTGGAAGCGGAGGCCCATCCAACCATGCGACTCATCATGCCTGCGAAAGCTTCGGGCGGCCACCGTATCGGCAAAAACAAAGAAACGCCGTGTGTCGCCGACTGTGGCGCCGAGGCGCTCGATGAGGAGTCTCTGCTCGTGTCCAAGCATCGTCTCCAAGCGCTCGCGGCTCACGTAGCGGGGCGATGATCCGTAGATGGCATCGCTGAATGTCATGTCGTAGGCGGACATGGTCTTTGCAATTGTTCCAGCAGCTCCACCCGCTGTGAAGAAATGGCGGGCCACCTCCTGCCCAGCCCCTATTTCGGCGAAAGTGCCGTAGAATCCATTATCCAAATTCACCTTGAGCGCTTTGCCCAAGGTTCCCCGTTCGGCATCCTTATTCAACATGGGCTCAAATTACACAGATCACTCTCACGAACGACAAAGACTTTCTTTTAAAAAAATCACCAACCCTCATCTCGTCTGGCAAGCAAACGAACGATCATCCACCCAGCGTCCTCCCGCGATCAGACAACCCGTTTTTCGAACTCGTCGGGGAATTTGGCGAGGAAACTTTGGGTCGGCCATGCGCAAGCCTCGCCAAACGCGCAAATGGTGCGTCCGGCGATGTTGTCGGCAATATTTTTGAGGTTCTTCGCATCGTCAGGACGTGCGCCTTCGTCGATGATGCGAGTGGTGACCTTGGACATCCAGAGGCTGCCTTCGCGGCAAGGCGTGCACTGGCCGCAGCTTTCGTGCGCGTAGAATTGGTTCAGGTTGTTGAGAGCCCAGACCATATCGCGGGTGTCATCCATGATCATCACACCTCCGCTTCCAACCATCGTTCCGGCGGCTTGGAGCGTGGAGGCGTCCATCGTCAAATCCAACAGGGGAGTGTCCTTGTCGATCATCTGGCCATCCGGGCCCTTGACCTTGAGTTTGAAAACCTCGCCCGCGCGGAGAACCTTGGCCGAGCTGCCACCGGGGATGACGGCTTTGAGCGTGCGGCCGGGCTTGAGTCCGCCGCAGATATCGTTGATGAGTTCGCCGAGAGTCACAGCGCCGCATGGGAGTTCGTAGAAGCCGGGGCGAACGACATCGCCACTCACACACATGGTGCGCGTGCCACCGTCGCCCGGCGTGCCCATTTTGGCGTATTCCTCGGGACCCATGGCCAAAATGTGCTTCACATGGCAGATCGTCTCCACGTTGTTAACGATGGTCGGCTTCATGTAAAGGCCCAGCACGGCTGGGAAATACGGCGGCTTGATGCGGGGGTAGGGCCGCTTGCCCTCGAGGGATTCGAGCAGGCTGGTTTCCTCGCCGCAAATGTAGGCGCCAGCACCTTGGTGGACGTAGATGTCGAGGTCGAAGCCGGAGCCGAGGATGTTTTTTCCAAGGAAACCCTTCGCATGGGCTTCCTTGATGGCATTCCAAACGATCTTGGCCGCTTTAGGAAATTCGCAGCGGATGTAGATGTAGGACAGGTGGACATTAGTCGCGAAGGCGGCAATGGCGAGGCCTTCGATCAGCTGGTGCGGATCCTCGTGAAGGATGTAGCGATCCTTGAAAGTGCCGGGTTCGGATTCGTCTGCGTTTACAACGATGTAGTGATCCTTGCCGTCGTCGTATTTGATGAAGCTCCACTTGGCACCTGCGGGGAAGCCTGCTCCACCACGACCGCGAAGGTTGGCAGCTTTGACCATGTCAATGATCTCGCCGGGTTTCATGGTGATGGCTTTTTTGAGGGACTCGTAGCCCCCATGAGCGAGGTAGGTCTCAATGTCCGGTGCATATCCGGGCTTGCTGATATTTCCGAAAATGATCCGGCGCTCTTTCGGGTGCGGAGGTTGGAGAAGGGATGCCATATTATTTATATTTCTCTACGATTGCCGACACGCCGGTGGGCGAAATGTTTTCGACGAGGTCGTCGTTGATGAGCGCCACGGGGGCGCTGCCGCAGCTGGCGAGGCACTCCACAAACTCGACGCTGAATTTGCCGTCGGCGCTCGTTGGTGGCGCACAGCCGAAACCATGGTGTTCTTCGTGGGGATCAAGTCCCACGGCCTGGCAAAATTTATCCTTCACTTCATAGCTCCCGGCAAGTGCGCAGGCGAGTGTGCGGCAGACGCGAATAACGGTCTTGCCAGCCTGCTCGCGGCGGAACCAAGGGTAGAAAGTCACCAGCTCAAGGATGTTCACAGGCGTGAGATCGAGCTGGGTGGCTATCCACTCGATACCAGTGTCATCAATGAATCCAAAGTGGTTTTGCCAGAGGTGCAAGAGCGGCAGGGAAGCGCTGCGCTTTGAGACAGGGTAATGGGAAATAAGTTCTTTCGCTTCAGTGGCGAACTCCGGCGTGATGGCATCCGCCTGACTCGTGGTTGTATCGGTCATGGCTGGTATTTATGGGAGGTCGGGGCCTTCGCTTCAAGAAAAAGCATTCTCGCGGAGCAAGGACACCGTTCGATCGGTCGCGCCGCGGTGGATTTCGAGGCACTTGACGCCACGCCGCACCATGGCGTTTCGTTTTTCGGGCGAGGAGAGAAGTGACTCCACGGCGACTTGCAAAGTGGCTTCGTCGGAAATTTCCATAGCGGCTTGGTTGCGGAGCAGCCCTTGGACGAGCGAGGCGAAATTCCGCATATGAGGGCCGAAAACAACGGGAACGCCCGCCGCAAGGGGCTCGGCCGGATTTTGACCGCCACGGCCGCAGAGGCTTTTTCCCATGAAGACGACAGTGGCGCAGAGATACCAGCTCACAAGCTCGCCGGTCGTATCCACGAGCAGGACATCCGGCCTAGTGCGTTGTTCCGATTGGGTGCGGCGGGCGACTTTGAGTCCGAGTCGCTCCATCTGGCGTGCTACGGCGTCGCCGCGCTCGTGGTGGCGAGGAACAAGAATAAGAAACAAGTCGGGCCGGGATTTGCGGAGTTGCAAAAACACACGCGCAAGAATTTCCTCCTCGCCCTCGAAGGTGCTGCCTCCCAGCAGAACCGGTGCATCCACTGGAACACCGAGCGCATCCAGCACGGGGCGGAAATTGCGGATGGGGCGGGCTGCGGCCGCAGAGTCGTCGAATTTGATGCTGCCCGTGACATGCAATTTATCCTGTCGCACTCCCAGGGCGGTCCAGCGCGCAATATCTTCCGGCTCCTGCAGGTAGAGGGCGTCGAGTTGGTTGAAGAGCGGAGCGGCGATCATTCGCGCGGCGCGAAAGCGCTTTTCCGAGCGTGGAGAGAGACGAGCATTCACCAAAACAGCCTTCGCTCCGAGGCGGCGTGCCTCGCACACCACATTCGGCCATACTTCGGCTTCCACAAGAATCAATGCCCGGGGGCGAATGGTTTGCATCACACGGCGAACCACTGGCAGAAAATCAAGCGGATTGTAGATGGGCTCGAGCCAAGGCGACTTGCGCGAAGCGGCCACCTTGAAGCCGGTCGAGGTTGTCGTAGAAAGTATGAAGACAAGGGAAGGGTCGGCATCGCGCAAAGCCTGAATGAGCTTGAGGGCAATATTCACCTCACCGACGCTCACCGCATGCAACCACACGCGGCCAGTTCCGGCAATCTTCTCGCGAACTCCAGGGGAGTAAATGCCGAATCGCTGGCCGAACTTGTGGCGGTATTTTCCTCTACGAATCATTCGCACCAGGAAGCTGGGAAGCATCAACAGGACCGCCATCGGGAACACAACATTGTAAAGAAAGCGGACCGGACTGATCATTTTCTGGCAAGGTAAAGGACTTCGCTGCCGCCGTAGCGTTTGCTGCGCAGGATTTCGAAGACGGAGTTGGCGAGGTCTGCGCCTCTGGATTGCCTCTCGAGCACAAAAAGCCCCCCCGGTTTCAGTGCGGCAGCAAGCTTCATCGATCCTGCCAATGCAGCCGAGTGGTCGATATCGCCTCGGTTTTTGGAATACGGAGGATCTGCAAAAATCAGGTCGAAAGCGGACTCCCCGGCATAGAGATCGAGGAAGCGGTAGGCATCCATCGTCTGCACGATGCCTTCAACTTTGGCCATGCGGAGATTCTCGCGGATGCAGCGGACACATCGTTCGTTTTCATCAACGAAAACGGCGGACTCCGACCCTCGGCTCAGAGCCTCGATACCCATGCCACCCGAGCCCGCGAAAAGGTCGAGCACGCGGGCACCGGGAACACTTTCGCCCAGACTGGAAAAAATGGCCCCTCGGACACGATCCATCGTAGGTCGGAGCCCATCGGGAGGGGCTTTGAGCGGACGACCGCCTGCGCTGCCGGCAATGATTCGCATAAGTGGGAAACTCAGTTTGTCGGCGTCGGGGTTGGGGACGCTTTATTTTTCTTTTTCTCCTTCTTCGGCATTTGGAGGAGGTTTTTCAAGAGCCCTCCCACATCGTCGCCGAGGCGTATGCCTACCAACTTATCGAGCAAGTCGGTCTTCGGGCGTGAGAGGGTGCCCGTGATCGAAAATGGCATGTGTGAGTAGCCCTCGCGCTCAGATTGTTTGAACTTTGAGCCCATAAAGCCTAATGAATCTTTGAGCATCTTGTTGCCAACATGGAAGCGCGCATCAAGGTCGAGTGCACCGTCCAGGAGTGCCTCGCCCTTCGCGTCCATAAGGATATTGGCGGTTTCGAGTTCGAGACGATCGACGAGAATTTTTCCGTCCCGGATCGTGAGTGCTGTCTCTGCGGTTTGGAGTTCCAGAACACGAAGTTCGTTGATGCGGAGCATTTCTCCAAGTTGGCGCAGGGGATCGATTGGCTGCATGCGCGCCTCGGTAAGACTCGCTGAAGCCGAACCGGTGAAGGACTCCGGGTTGCTGGGAATGCCTTCGAGATTCGCTTTTGCAAATAGAAAACCCTGCGTGCCCTCGGGGTTGAATCCCGCTTCTTCGACCAGTTTCGACAAAGAGACATTTTCCGTCGAGAGCGATCCCGTAAAAAAGGCTCCAGCGCCCATCAAAACCTCGAAAGATCCTATCACCTTGCCTTTGGCCCAGTCGGCCCGCAGCTCTGTGATTCTCAGAGCGCCATCGCGATATTCAAAAATTCCAGAGACCTCCGTGCAGCGTGCCATCTCTGCAAAGGCGGCATTTTTTATGCGAAAAACTCCCGTCGCCGATCCATCTGGCAGCACCTTTCCCTCTGCGGAGCAGCCCTCGAGACGGATCGGACTCCCACCTTGTTCCGGGTAAAGGAATGCCTGCCCTTGGAGGATGCGAATATCCTCAACGAATACCGACCCCGCCCGCTCTGGCTTTGCAGGTTTCACGACTTCTGTCGGTGTGGGCGCTTTTTGCACAGGTGCCGGCAGGTCGGCAGATGATTCTTTCGGTGCCTCCGCGCCTGGGGTTTTCGAAACAGGCACCTCGAGCTTTTTCCCAAGCTTCTGAAAGGGAAGGGTGGCTCCGCTTGGCCACACCCCGCTCTGGCCGCGAACAAGGATGATCGAGGGTTGCTCAAAACTCATATCATTGATCACAAATTTGCCCTGCAAGAGCGAAGTGAGACGGAGGTGGCACTTCATGGCCCGCACGGACAGAAAGGGCTTCTTCGCATTGTCAGGCTGGGGGATTTTAATTCCCGACACGGTCAAGCCCGACCACGGAGTGTAGTAGGTCTGGCTGATCACAGGCTCGAATCCCGTCGCCCGGGAAACGGCTTCCCGCAATTTGACCTGCACACCCGCGGACTGGAGATAGATGTTTAGACAGAGAATGGCCGCCGCAAAGAGGGTGAGTATTATTCCTGTCAGGATGAGAATTGGCTTGGCAATCGAGCGCACAAACTGAAGCTACCGCTCTTCCTTCGAAAGTGAAGTGTGAATAAGACGATCACCATCCTCAACCCTGCCGCCCGTAGCGATAAAGCTATCAAGCTCCGCGAGCGCATCCATGCACTCTCGGGCGGTGTGCCCATGCACCTCACCTCCGAGGCGGGTGACGCTCGCCAGATCGCCGCGCAAGCCGTGCGCGACGGGGTGGAAGTGATCATCGCCGCTGGTGGCGACGGCACGCTTAACGAAGTCATCAACGGAATCGGCCACGCGCCCGTGCGCCTTGGAATTCTTCCTGTTGGCACGATGAATGTCTTTGCCACTGAGATTGGTATTCCACTCGGAAATCTCGAGGCCGCTTGGAAGGTCATCGAGCAGGGAAAGGTCATTTCCGTTGATTTGCCTCGAGCCAATGACACCCATTTCATCCAACTCGCCGGAGTCGGGTTGGATGCCGAGGTGGTTCGCAAAACCACAGCCGACTCCAAGAGGGCGCTCGGTCCTCTCAGTTACCTTCTCACACTTGTGCAGGTCGCCGCCCACAAGCCCCCCCACATCCTTTTGGAGGCGGAGGGTGGCCGTCTCCGCAAAGGCTCATTCGCGCTTATCGGGAATGGCCGCCTCTATGGAGGACCCTTTCCCGTTTTCAAACGAGCAAACCTCCAAGACGGACTGCTGGATGTGCTCGTCTTTGAAAATCAGAGCCACTGGGATGTCGTGCGCTACTTTCAAGCCATAGCCTTCGGCACACATCCCGAGTTGCCAGATGTGGAATATTTCCAGACCAGCAGCCTCAAAGTAACCAGTTCGGGCGATGTCCCGGTCGAACTCGACGGCGAGATCGCCGGCATGCTGCCCTGTGTTTTTTCTATCGAATCCCAAAAATTGCTCGTCATCGCACCTTGATCCGTCGAATCCGCTTGCCTCGCTGCCACGGTCAAAACTAATCTGCGCGGAAGTTAGCTGGACTTCTCAACATCAAGTTCGGCATACCACCCGCGCGATTAGCTCAGCGGTAGAGCGCTTGCTTCACACGCAAGAAGTCACAGGTTCAAACCCTGTATCGCGCACCATTCCCCCACGCCCGTCTTTCCCTCTTGAAACCGCATGAAATGGGCGCCACCCGTTGTTCCACGCAAGGGCGCTGCTCTGTCGGCGCCCAAGCTTCAGGCGCAAAGTGCCGTTGAGGGGGACAGGGGCGGCCGCGCCGCGGAAGTGGGATGCCATAGAGACCATCCCTCCAGGGGAAAGGGTCACCATTCCCGCGTATCGTCGCCTTTTGCGCTTTTTGTCCATGAGGCTTTTCAGAGAGTCTGTAGAACTCAGGCATTCAATTCCTGTGCTATCCAGGCCATCGTCATGGTTGTGTGCTCTGTTTGATTTAAGCACCTTCAGTATCCAGGCGTGGCCGGACGCCTTCAACCCCTCTCTTTCCTGACATACGATCGCTTTGCGAAAAACTCCGCTCCGCTCCGTCTTCCGCAAGTCAGGAATGATTCGGTGATGTTGGCAATTTACAGACGAATTGTTGCACTACCATTTGCTCGTTCAAGCAGCTCAAAGCTGGACCGGACAGTTGGCGATCGGGAGTAGGCTTGATGTCCTCTCGAAATCTCCTCAACGCTTCGCCTCCGTTTTCGAAGATCTGGCAATGGGCCTATACCAGAGCTTCATGAGTTCGATTTGTGGTTTTGCGGCAGTAAAATGCGATGCCGTATTTACCGCTAATTTTTGTTGAGGGGAATAAACCGCTGCATACGCACAGCGCGATTTGTTAGATCGTCAGGGGACTGGCTGCTAAACTTTTCTGCCGTCTTGGAATCTAGAACCCAGATGCTGACAAGGATGCCGACCAGCTTGTCATAGGAATCCGTTGCATTTCTCGTGGCAGAGGAAGGGTTTTCAAAGGTATTATTAGTCCAAGTGGAGGAAAAGGGCCTGAGGGTTTCCGTAAAGTTGCCTGCGCTGTAGGTGTAGTTGGCCGATAAATAACTAAATGCCAATTTCACGCAGTTCTCGATGATCGGGAACTGACTTTCAAAGGCATTTGTAAAACTCGGACTGGCCGTGCCGCGCTGATAAAAATCCGAATGGGTCTGAGGTCCCGAATTGGTTCCGGAATAGCTACGAACAAGGTAGTATCTACCTGTCATCATAACGGAGTTGGCGTCAGTATTATTGGTGCAAGCGTATCCAAACTCCTCAAAAGGCTGGTTTAATTTGCCAGTGGCTAGAATGCCGTAAAGGTTGGTCGAGGTTGCAACAAATGGTATTGTGCAGATCGTGTTGCCTCCGCTCGTTGTGTAGCTGATCTTCTGGTCCGAGATGGCGCGGCGCAGGTCGTTGGCTATGATATTGAGTCCGACCCGAGCGGTCTGGGCCGCCTCGATACGCTTGTTTCCAATCTCCCAGAGCGACATTGTGCCCCCGAGCACCGAAAACATTATAGTCGCGAGCATCGAGAGGATTGCCATGGCGACTAAAAGCTCGAGAAGGCTGAACCCCCTCAAAAACCTAACCAGATGCGAGCGAGGGTGCTTCATTTGGAAATGGTGTAGGAAAACTCGCGCTTGGTTTGGTTGTTCGGGTTACCCGCGCCAGGCGGCCACGAAAATGCCATATTGACGGTGGTGGCATTGCCAGTTCCAGCAGCAGTATAATTCACTGTTGTGTAACTCATCTTCAAGCTGGCTCCTGTGCTGTTTGTCAAGGGTTCCCCGAATTCATTAAAATAGTAAGTCGAATTTTGAGAGGTGCTTACTGGCAAATTGGTAATGATGTTAGGCATCGTAATCGTTGACCCAAGCGGCGCAACCTGCCAGATTCCCTCGATCGACGACGCGATATGGATGGCATTGTTTTCATTAGAGACGCTGCGCACTGAATTCATCCCGACCGGCAGGAGACCAACTATGGCTACGATGCAAAAGGCAAAGATGCCCAATGCAATAACCACTTCAATCAAGCTGAACCCGGCGTTGGGGGTATTGTGGTGTGCCATCATCTGTAACTTTCTGGGGCCCTCATACGAATGCGGCCCACAATTCCGTCTGTTTCCACAAAAAAGTATTGTTTTAAGCTGGTTATAGTCACTTCGCTGTTGGTGTTTGCCAAGCCACTCGCAATGCGAATGGCAGCATGTGTGAGAGGGGTGGTGGCATTCCCGCTCATGGCCGCGCCATCGCTGGAGAACATAATGTAGGGTAATGCTGTAAATAATTTTCCATCAATTGTGATAGAGCCGGCCGTGCAGGCAAAGTTATTGGCGGGCGAAAACGTCTCTCCTTGGGACCTTGAAATGGACATATTGGTAATCGGGCTATACCCGGAATTTAGCAGTGTCTCGAGGAAAAAGGTACCCTCGGGCAGTGGCTCCCACTTCTTGGAAAGAGTCCAATTTCCTGAGGATTTATTCGAATACCCAACCGACCAGTGCCGGTAGGGAATGCGCCCATTGCCGGTGTCATTGGCGATGAAGAGAGCCGCCTTGGTATTCTTGGTGATGGCAACCTGCCGTGCGAGGCTGAGTCCAGTGGTAACCTGCGAGGCGGCGCCTCGAACCGCCGGCGCGCGCACGCCCTGAAGCCCGAGGGTAAGAAGTCCAGCCATGATGGAAATGATCGCAACCACGACCAGCAACTCGACAAGAGAGAAGGCGCAGCGCTTCGCCGCTGGGCGAACCGAAAAATCATATTGAGATAGCATTAACAAAATTAAAAATAGAAACTTCTTGCGATTTTGACTTGTGATTTTTGGCCTCATAGCAAAAGCCCATTTTAGAAAATCAACGGTATGATCAAGGGGGGGATAGAGGGAACTGTGTTTTTCTATACCGTATTATCAAGAGTCTGTCCAGAATCGCGTATCTTGTTTCTGGAAAATTATTGAAATTCGAAAAATACGCCTGTCGAGGCAACCAGCATCCAACGATGGAAAGTCCGAGATGACCTTCGTCAAATTTTAATCTGACTTCCCTTTTTTCCCGGCCCTAAGAATCACCGGCTCGCCGAGCAACTCTGGGTTGTCACGCTGTTTGACCGTTGCGTGAAAGGCGTCCGTATCGAGAGGCAAGATGACTCGTGGTATCAGGCGGGCAGGATGCCGTCGCACACTCGATTTTGCAAAAAACCACACACCGCCGCGCGCGAGGCTGCGAGCGTTGAGGAAAAACCGACGCTCCAGGCTGCGGAGCTTTTTTTGAACACCTTGACCATTTCAGCCACCAACTACAGGCTGTCGAAGTGACGCTCACAACTGTCCGCTTGATTTGGATTCCCGTTTTTTTCCTCGGGGTCAGGGCCAATGCCCAGTCATCTAAAAACAACTAAATCAGAGCAAGATAGATGATATGAGTGAACATCTGAACGGAATTTTTTAACTTCTTGGCGGTGAAAACTACCGCCAAGACTTCGCCGAATCTGCCGATCGACCTCCAGCAAGTT
>NEUK01000042.1 GCA_002290555.1 Spartobacteria bacterium AMD-G4 | reverse complement strand
TGACAAGCCCGCCTTTCGCAGGAAACTACAAACACTGCGCAATTCAAAACTCAGTAAAAACGCCATGTCACTCGCCGAACAATTCCGCCAAGAAGGTCGTCAAGAAGGTCTGATTTTCTCCAAGCAACAAGACATCCTCGAAGCGCTGGAAATCCGCTTTCAGCAAGTTCCTGAGGGCTTGAGCGAAGAGATTGAAGCAATCATCGACTTCAAAAAGCTCACGCACCTCCACCGCGCCGCCATCACCAGCGCCGACCTCGAATCCTTCGCGGCAGAGATTTAAGCTTCGAGCGCCAGCGCCCTCGATGATTTAAAGATGGTTCTCAGAGACTCAAAGCTACAAGCAGCAGTTTGCTGCTGAACCGAATGGCGCGAGAACGCCGCCAGCGCACCCCGCAGACATGCTGCTTCTCTCCGCCCTCGGGCGTGGCACTCGGTTTGGAATCCGCGCCCCACTCAAATCCCAACAGCTGACGCCACATTCCACAGCACAGGCACCCCCCGCTCGCAGCGTAAAAACCCGCAGCAGAGCATCCACCCTGGAGGGGCGACCTCCGTGTCGTCTGATTTTTGTGGGGCAAAGCGCCGCCCCTGTGGGATCAGCAAGTCTGCGCCGATGCCTGGGAAACAACAGCCCTCGGCTCATCAACGCCATGAGCCACGAAGAGAAAAACGCCACGCAAGATCTTCGAAAGAAGCCTCAGCGGCGCTTCCGATGGCGGCGGCGAGACTACTCCATCCAGTTCAGAAAATTGAAATTAGCGGAGATCATCGCAACCACGACGAATGCGGTGGTGAGGACGCCCCCAGCGACTGCCACGGCGGTCGACACGAGAATGAGGCGGATGATTGGATCCTGAGGGTCAGAGGATTGTTCAGACATGCGACTAATCAAATGGAGTGCGCGGATTTTGTCAAATCACTCGTGGCGCAGCGCCTTCACTGGGTCGAGTCGGGCAGCGAACCAAGCTGGAATCAGTGCGGCGACGGAGCATATCATGAATGCGCTTACGCAGATCAGGATGACATCCGAGGGCACGATCTCAGCGGGGATTTCACTGAATTGATAAACCGAGGCGGGGAAGATTTCTATGTTCAGCGCCGAGGAAAGGAAGCGGCTCACCTCGTTGCGGTATTGGACCATGGCGATTCCCATGCCGAGCCCTGTGAGTGTTCCAAAGACACCTACGACCATTCCCTGGGCGACAAAAACTCCGATGATTTGGTGCGTCTGTGCCCCGAGCGCCTTCATCACGCCGATCTCTCGGGTTTTTTGCACTGTCACTGTAATGAGCGTGTTCATAATTCCAAAAGCCGCCACCAAAACAATGAACATGAGAAGAAAAAACATAACGCTCCGTTCCATGCGGATGGCGTCGAAAATCTGTTTATTCATATCGATCCAGCTCATGGCAAATTGCGGCGGCGGGAGTGTGGCATTTAGTTCATCGCGCACTGTATTCGCGAGGTAGGGATCCGTAGTGCCCAGCGCGAGTCCATGGGCTCCGCCACCGAGGTTGTACAGTTCCTGCCCGATGTGAAGCGGCACCAGCAGAAACTCGCTGTCGTAAAGATAGCGCCCGCTTTCGAAGATGCCTGCCACTTCGAGTTCGGTTGGCAGGATCATTTGTTTCAAGGCGGAGACATCGGTGGATTTGTCGCCCGAGCGCTGCATGCGGTCGAGTTCCTCCAGGATCTGGTTGAAATTGCCCGGCGAAAAAACTGTCACATTTTCACCCACGCCCACACCGAGTTCGCGGGCGAGTTCTGAGCCGATCACCGTCTTGCTGCCAGCGAGATCATAGCTCCCATCTACAATAAAATCCGCGACATTTACGACCTTGCGCTCGAGTTCCGGGTCCACGCCTCGAATTTTTGGCGCCAGGCGGCGGTTTTGATATTCCACGATCACCGGTCCTTGGATAAACGGCGCTGCAGCTTTGACGTGTGGACTTTTCATCGCCTCGGCTGCTGTGGCCTCCCAGTTTTCCAGAACTCCGCCGTTGGCTATGATCACATGCGCATCGAAGCCGATGACCTTGCGGCGGAGCTCCTGCTCGAAGCCTGTCATCACCGAGATGACCAAAATCAAAACCATGATCCCCAGTGTGACTCCGAGAACCGAAACCAGTGTAATGATAGAAAGAAAGGTGCGCTTCGGCTTGAGGTAGCGCAGGGCGAGAAAAAGGCTGAAACTTTTCGGCATGGTTTGAGGGAAAGGATTAAACTGCGTCTTTGCCGAGCGCATCCCTTGTTTTTGCGGGCATCGGCGCTGGAGTATTTTTTGCAGGGTCGATATGGCACAGAGTGGCTTGGCCAACAAAGCACACGGTGCCATCCGCCTTCGACGCGTTGAACGAAAACGCGAGTGAAGAATTGCCGGTCTTGTCGAGGCTCAAGGCGACGGAGATTTCATCCTGGAATCGGCACGCGGCGGAGTAGTCGGCGTGGATCGAAACCACAGGCCAGGCGGTCGCCTTGTCGAAAATCGGAATTCCCCGCGCATGGAAAAAATCATGAATCGCCTCCTCGACGATGATAAGCAGTCGCGAGAAGTGCGCGACTCCGGCGGCATCCGTATCGGCAAACCGGATGGAGCGCCTGTAAACATGAGAATGAGAGACTGGCATGGATCAAATTCTCTACCTGCTTTGATACCGCAGGGAAAGGAATCCACAACGCTGGCGTGGTGCTGTGCGTAGCTTCAGTAGTCACCGAAGTTTCCAGCGGGAAGAAATTCCCCTATCGCATCCCGCGCCGGTCTTTGGAAGTATTCCTTATTCTATGGTTTTTCATCACAGCTCGAATCTCTGTGCAGGAACCCGCCCCGACTTGCGCGGGCTTGTGGGTGCTGCGCGGATTTCCTTTTCCGGCATTCGCCGCTTCGAGTGGGACCTTGAGGATTTGGGGGCCTTTTCCCCCTTGTGGCTCGATGCCGCTGCGATCTACCCCAAGCTTTTTTGGAGATCGAGATCTGGGGCCGCGCAAACGCTCGCGATCGGGGAACTCTGCGGCGGGGGGCTAAGGGATTTGCTGCCTTTGCTCGATGGCGCGGACGAGGGAGTGCGCCTCTTCGGCGGTGAACGCTTTGCCGCATCGGTAGCGCCCTCGGGCGGTTGGGCGGAATTCCCCGAGCGCTACTTTTTTATTCCCCGGGCCGAGATCATTCATGCCGGTGGACGAAGTGTCCTCGCTGTCAATCTGGCCGGCGGCGGGCAGGCGCTTGATGAAGTAGAGGACTGGGTTGCCGCCCTGGGAGTGTCTCCTCCCCCGCACCAGCCGGCCGTTCTGACCCGCTGGGATTTGCCGAATTTCCATCAATGGTCCTTGGCCGTCGATGCCGCACTGGCAGGCTTCGCCGCCGGTCCGCTGCGCAAGGTGGTTCTCGCGCGGCGCTCCACACTCGATCTCGTTGAAAAGGTATCCCCTCATGTTCTGCTGACCGTGCTCATGGCGGCCGCCCCGGCTTGTTTTCACTTTTCGTTCCAACCCTCCGCCTCGGCCGGCGCCTTTCTCGGGGCGAGTCCGGAGATGCTCTACCGCCGCATCGGAGACCGCCTCGAAAGCGAGGCCGTCGCGGGAACCCGCCCGCGCAGTCTCGATGCCGCCGAGGATGAAAGGTTGGAATCCCAACTCTTGAAACTCTCCAAGGAACAACTGGAGCACCGCCTTGTCGTGGAGGCCCTCGAGCAAACCTTCCGTGGACTGTGCGCCGATTACGCCTGTGACGAGAAGCCCGGCGTGCTGAAGCTCTCGCGGGTGCAACATCTCCGCACCGCCGTTTCCGGCACCTTGCGAGGTGCGGTGGATGATGCCGCCATTCTCGAAGCCTTCCATCCGACCCCCGCCACATGCGGCTCGCCGGTGGCCGAGGCGAGGCAGTTCATCTCGCAACACGAGAAGTTCGACAGGGGTTGGTATGCAGGTCCCTTCGGATGCGTGTCGCGGGACTCCGCCGAGTTTGCCGTTGCGATTCGCTCGATGCTTGCCAAGGGCTCCCAAGTCGAAGTTTTTGCCGGAGCTGGAATTGTGGTTGGGTCGGACCCCGAGCGCGAGTGGTTCGAGCTGGAGGATAAAATCTCGGGTGTCTTGAATGTGCTTTCGGCATGAGTAACCCCACTTCCAACCGCGTTTGGGGGCAGGCGTTGGTGGATGGTCTGTGCAGCCTTGGCGCGGAGCGGTTTTTTCTCAGTCCCGGAGCGCGCAGCGCTCCCTTGGCTGCCGCCTTGAAGGGACGCCATGTGACCACCCATTACGACGAGCGCGGCATGGCATTTGCCGCACTCGGCTGGTCCATGGCAACCGGGCGCCCCGCGGTGTGCGTGACCACCAGCGGGTCTGCCGTGGCAAATCTCCTTCCCCCCTGTGTGGAGGCCTTCTACTCCAATGTGCCGCTCATTTTTCTGACAGCCGACCGTCCCCCGGAGCTGCGTGGCAGCGGAGCCAACCAGACGATTCAACAACCCGGACTCTTCGGGGATTTTGTCCGTCATGCGGTGGATTTGCCCTGTGCGCAGGATGTTGGCGCCATGGCACAACTTACCCGTGAACTCTCCAAAGCTGTTTCTGCAGCGGTCGGTTCCCAGCCGGGGCCAGTGCATTTGAATGTTCCGATTCGCGAGCCTTTGCTGGAAAAAAATGGAGGGGCGGTGCACGAGGAAATGGATCTCTCAAGGGCTGCGAAGCCGCTCTCTTTCGATTGGCCAACCGACTTCGATTTCCCGAGTTTCGCATCCGGGCGCGGCGTTGCGGTGATCGGTCGATTGCCCCTCGGCGAGCAGGGGCGGGTGGATGACATCCTTGAGTTGGCAAAAAAACTGGGATGGCCGGTCATGGCGGATGCCGCTTCCGGGGCCCGTTTGCGACCGGGAATCGTTCGCCATGCGGATTGGATCCTTCAAAGAAACGATGTGCCCATGCCCGAGAGGGTATTGCATTTTGGCGGCGCGCTTGTTTCCAAGCGCCTTGGCAAATGGCTGTCCGCCTCTCGCGGCGAGAATTGTCTGCAGGTGCGGATGTTTCCCGAGCGGCTCGATCCCTGGGAACAGCACCCTGTGTTGATCCGTGCAGGAATCCCTGCGTTCTGTGAATCGCTGAAATCCTTCGCTCTGCCGCTGGCCGGTGAATCGTGGTTGGAATCCTGGCGCCGAGCGGATGCCGCCGTTGCCGCAGTGATCGAGGCGGAGATCGGTCGTAGCGATGCGATCAGCGAACCGGCTATCCTTCGCACCTTGGCTCAAGTTGCTACGGAGAAGGCGTGCCCGGTGTTTTTAGGAAACTCGATGCCGATTCGCGATTTTGATTCCTGTGTGGCTGCGGTTTCGCAGGATGTCATCCCCGTTTTTGCGAACCGGGGAGCGAGTGGGATCGATGGCAATATCGCCACGGTTGCCGGTTTGGCCATGGGCTGTAACTCACCTGTTTTTGCTGTGATGGGTGACCTCGCCGCCCTGCACGATTTGAATTCCCTACCGCTCCTGCATGGATCGCCTGTCACCCTTGTGATCATCAACAACGGTGGCGGCGGCATTTTTCGTTTTCTACCGATCGATGTGGAAGAACGACTACTCGAGACACCCCACACATGGGAATTCCGAGGAGCCGCGCAGCAGTTTGGAATTGAATATCACCAGGTGGCCTCGCTTTCGGATTTGCGGTCATTTCTGGCCGAGCGTCCGGCTCGCCCGCGAATCCTCGAGTGCCGCACAGGCCGCGCTGAGAATCATGCTCTCCACCTTCGCATAGCCGAAGCCTGCCGCTCGCTTCCTTTGTCATGGGGCTGAAATTCCGCACGCTTGGCACCGGCAGTCGACTCCTGCTCTGCCTCCACGGGTTTCTGGGTGAGGGGAGTGATTGGACGGAATTTGCGGATGTCTTTCTCACCCACGCGCCGGAATGGCAGGTCGCGCTGATCGACCTGCCGGGCCATTGCGAGGAGGATATGGCCTGGATTTGTCCCAGTGTGAATGAGTTTGCTCAATCTTTGCAGAAACTGGTGCAGGATGGGGGGTGGGGCACTGCAGCTGTTGCTGGATACTCCTTGGGTGGGCGCTTGGGACTTCATGCGGCACTTTCTTTTCCTGCGACTTTTCCGGCTTTTGTGGGAATCTCCACCACGGCTGGAATCGAGGACGTGGCGGAGCGTGCCCGTCGGTCGGATTCCGATTCGGCCCTCGCCGTGCGTCTCCGCTCGAATGTCAATTTCGCGGAGTTTCTGCGGGAATGGTGGCATCAACCAGTTTTTACATCTCCTTCCCGCGATGATGACCAAGTGGCAGAGTTTGTAGCTTCCCGGCAACGCCGCGACCCGCTTCGCATGGCGGCGTGTTTGGAGTCTTGGAGCGCTGGCAGACTCCCTTCGCAATGGTCTGCCTTGTGTGCATATCCCGGACGCGCCCTTTTGCTCAGTGGCGATGCCGATGCCAAGTTCGCCTCCGCTGCCGTGCGCATGCAGTCGGCCTTCCAATGCGCGGAGCACCACAGCGTGGCCAGCGCCGGACATCAACTCCTCGTGGAAAAATCCCGCGAGGTGGCGCCCGCCGTTGCGAAATTTCTCATCGTTGTCGATTGATCGTGCGAAAGTGCGGCTATTTCTGCGAATTCACACTTTCATCGGTCGACGGGAAATTCATCAATCTGGTTTGCGATGCCTTCTCGCCTCGCATAGGGGGCTCTGCCGAGCGGTGAGAAATTCGGGACGAGATTTTTTGGGATACACATCGAGTGGCACTGAACAACAAAAACGCGGGAGGTCCGAGGACCACCCGCGTTTTTCGTTGGAAGGAAATTTTTCTGAAATTCCTTAAAGAGCCACTTCAACAGTGAGAGACTTTTTCTCACCATCTTTGGTTCCTTCTTTGTCCTTATCACCACATTTGCCACCGGGGCAGGATTCGGCCATAACGGCTGAGAAGGAGAGAGCGACAACTGCTACTGCTGCGAGAGCGATTTTAATCATAAGGCTTGAAAATTCGCAGCATCAAAAGCGAAGTCAAATGGAATTTTTCGAAACTCTCAGGCGCGGCTCATGTAGGTGCCGTCTACGGTGCTGACTTTGATCAATTCCCCCTCCTTGATAAAGAGCGGCACATTGATGACCTTGCCGGTCTGGAGAGTAGCTGGTTTTTGAACATTGTTTGCGGAATCACCTCGAATACCGTCGGCAGATTCGACGACCTTGAGAACAACGGATGAGGGCAGTTCGATCTGAGCTGGACGCCCTTCGATACTCAGAACCTCTACTTTGAGGTTTTCCACGAGATATTGTTTGGAATCACCGATGAGGGATTCGTTGAGCGTGATCGTTTCATAGGTCGAGGGATCCATGAAATGGTAGCCCTGATGATCGCTATAGCTGAACTCCAAGGGTTGGCGGTTGACATCGACCACATCGACTTTTTCCGTGGAGGAAAAACGGATGTCGGCCGATTTTCCGGTTCCGATGTAACGAATAATACATTGAACGAAAGCGCGAAGGTTTCCGGGTGTGCGGTGGTGGATGTCGAGAACGATGGCTGGGTTTCCGTTGTAGCGGATCGCCATCCCTTTGCGGAGATCATTGGCTGCGGGCATATAGATTGCGTCTATCAATAAACCTGCTCGAGCTTTTGACAAGGCACGAAATCAGCCTGCCGAGAGTTCCTGCTGGATCGCATTTTTCAAGACATAGTTTCTCATGCTCACATGGGAGGAGTTCCGGAGTTCTGGGTCCTCCTCTAATATGTTCAGAGCGAGCTTTCGCGCATCGGTCATGATGTCAGAATCTCGAATCAAATCCCCGAGACCCAATGAGGGGAGGCCGGTCTGGGCGGTTCCTATAATATCTCCGGGACCGCGCAGGAGGAGGTCGGCTTCAGCGATCTCAAAACCATCGGATGTCTTTTCGAGAACCTCTAATTTTTCAAGACCCGAGCCGATGGCGCCGTCATGGAGGAGAATGCACCATGACTTCTCAGGACCGCGTCCGATGCGACCACGAAGCTGGTGCAGCTGGGAAAGTCCAAAGCGTGCGGCCTCCTCGATGATCATGATGGTTGCATTTGGGACATCCACTCCCACTTCAATGACTGTCGTTGCGACAAGCACGGCGAGTCTCCCCTCGCGGAAATCCCGCATCACAGACTCCTTGGACTCGGGGTCAATTCTTCCATGGACGATTCCGACGGCATGGGGATTTAGAAGGGCACACCATTTCTCAAACTCGACGGTGGCAGCCTTCACATCGAGTTTCTCAGACTCTTCGATGAGTGGATAAACGATGTAGGCCTGCCGACCAGCAGTGAGTTCGCCCCGCAGGAAGTCAACAATGGCAGGCAACTTTTCAACGTCCCGCACGGCCGTGACTATGCGCCCCCGGCCAGCGGGACGATGCTTCAAAACGGAAACATCCAGATCGCCGTAGAGGGTTTGGGTGATTGTTCGAGGGATGGGTGTGGCGGTCATCACCAGCACATCGGGGGCATCCGCACGCTCAATCAAACGCGTGCGCTGTAGGACACCAAATTTATGTTGCTCATCGATCACGACAAGGCCAAGCCGTTCAAATTCCGCCCCCTCGTAGAGCAGGGCGTGAGTGCCAACCACGATCGCTGGACTGCTTGGATTTGCTGCAAATAAATCCACACGACCCATGGAATCCTCCCGCCGTGAGGAGGTCCTCAAGACCACCGGGATCTCGAGTGGGTCGAGAATGCGACGGAAATTTAAATAATGCTGCTCGGCGAGAATTTGTGTGGGAGCCATGAGCGCCGCCTGCCAACCCGACTCATGCGCTTGAATCATCGCCCGCAGAGCAACCATCGTCTTACCAGAGCCAACATCGCCCTGCAGAAGGCGGTTCATGCGATGGGGAGCAGCCATATCCATGGAAATCTCCTCCATGACCAAGAGCTGGGAGTCGGTGAGAGCAAAGGGCAAGTTCGTTTCGACTTGCTTCCAGAGAATCCCAGTGCCCAGACGCGCAAAACCTCCGTTTTTTTTCACCGATGCATGTCTGGAGGCAAGGATGAGTTGGATTCCAAAAAAGACATCCCTCACGAGCTGGCGTCTGGCCGCCTCGCACTCCGCCATATCCAAGGGGAAATGCACGGCCCTCCAGACATCTGGTAGCAAGGGTGCTCCAGTCCGCCCCTCCGGCCACAGCCGCGGTATGGCGCTGAGATCCGTCTCCTCAAGCGCGTGGTGGATAAGTTCGCGGGCGATGTGCGCAGGCAGTCCATCCGCCGCGCCGTGGACGGGCGTGATACGGTCGAAATGCAAGGAGGCACCTGCTTCGTCCTCGATCACTTCGAACTCCGGGTGCTCAATGACCAAGCGCTTGGAACGCTCGCGGGGCTTGCCATAGACGACGAGGCGATGACCGCCGAGGATCATCTTTTGGACCCAAGGCATGTTATACCACCGCAGCGTAATGGGATTACTCAGGAGGCCGCCGTTTTCATCCTCCAAAATCGCTTCAAAAATACGGCGTGGGCCGAATCGTTTGTAACTCGTCTTTTTGACAACACCAAAAAGACAGGCAGCCGTCTCTGAGGGACCGTCTGGAAATCGATCGAATTTTCTGCGGTCCTCGTAGCGCCTTGGGAAGTGGCGCAACAAATCCTCAAGCGTAAGCAGGCCGAGGCGCCGCAGAGCGGCCACACGGCTGGAGGGAACCCAGGGCAGACCCTCCAGTGCCGTTGGAGGAGGGAGGAGACTCATTCGGCGTGACGCAATTCCATGATTCTCACCTGAGGCTCAGCCCGTCCCTGCCAGACATTCCAGTCCAGCGTGTAGGCGATGTCCCAAGGTGGCCGCGGCATAGCATTCACGGGAGCATTAAAAAAAATGGCAGGAACGCGACGGCGACCGCATTGCAACTCGATGCGAAGATGTTTTTCTTTCATCACACGAGGCTCACCAGCCGGGGCAACGGCACGCGAAAACATGACCGGCTGCGGGTTAGAATTTCCAAAAGGCTCGAGCAAGTCCTGAGCCTCCAACATCGAGGCATCGATATCTCCAAGATCCAACTCGCAATCCAGGCGCAGGCGCGGCGTGAGCATTTCCTCATTTGCAAGAGCCTGAGCAGCGGTCTCAAAAGCCTCCCGAAACGCAGACAGGCTCGACTCGTTCAGGGAAATGCCGGCCGCCATGTCGTGGCCGCCGAATTTTTCCAAATGCCCGGAGCAATCGCGCAGCATGGCCACCAGGGGGAGACCCTCAATGCTGCGGCCGCTGCCTTTGCCGGCCCCGGCCCCGTCAAAGCCAATAACAAAAGTCGGGCGGTGATATTGCCGCATAAGGCGCGAGGCGACCACGCCGAGGACGCCGATATGCCAGTCGCGACTGCCAGCGACAATCGAGGCCTGATTGCCAGGATCGAAATTTCTGGCCACCCAGTCTTCGGCATCCCGCACCACATGACGCTCGACGCCCTGGCGCTCGCGATTATGAGCATCCAGCCCTTCCGCGAGGCGCAAGGCAGCGGCAGGATCGTCCTCAAGCAAGAGCCGAAGGGCTTCCATGGCCGGCCCCAAACGGCCTGCGGCATTGATCCTTGGCCCCATGCGAAAGCCGATATCTGTGGCTTTGACGGGAGTCGGGACATCCGCCACCCGGCGCAGAGCGGCCAATCCCGCCCAGCGGGTGCGCTCCATTTGCCGGAGGCCATGGCTCACAAAAATCCTGTTCTCGTCCACCAGTGGAACGATGTCGGCAACCGTTGCCAGAGCAACCAGGTCGAGATATTCCTTGAGGTCGAGACCCTCCACCGGGCGAGCCTTCAAAATAGCGTGAGCCAGTTTGAACACCACGCCGGCGCTGCAGAGGTAGTGGAAACTTGCGCCACACTTGGGATTCACGAGTGCGGTGCAATCGGGGCGTTCGGGCCCGGGCTCATGATGGTCGAGTACAATCACATCCACCCCCTGCTGGCGCAGAGAGGCAATCTCCCGCACCGAGGTCGTGCCACAATCCACCGCGAGCAGCAGTTGCGGAGCATGCATTGCGATGCAGCGGTCGATACCGAGCTTGCTCAGACCGTAGCCTTCCTCGGCCCGCAGGGGAAGAAAGCAGGGAACAGCGATTCCACAGGCTTGAAAAAAACGCGCCAAGATGGCCAGCGAAGTGATTCCGTCCACATCGTAGTCTCCGTAAAGAACCAGCCTTTCACGGCGGTCCATCGCTGCCAAGATCCTCGCCACGGCCACATCCATTTCGGGCAATAACTCGGGAGCACTCAAAGTGCGCAGGCGGGGCTTCAGGTAGGCCTCGGCGGAGGGAGCATCCGACAGGCCGCGTTTCAGAAGCAACTCGGCAAGGAAACTCGGAATATCCGCTTCCTGTTTCATTTGTGAGATCCCAGCGGCATCCGCGGCCGAAGGAAATATCCAGCGCCTTTGCATAAACGGCCCTTTTAGGCGGAGGTTCCGGTCTTCCGTGAAAGGCGACGGTGGAGTTCCTCCAGACGCGTGACAGCTGGCGCCCAAGAAAAATCTGTCTCTCGCGCCCGCTGGGAGAGAATTTCCGATTCTCCAGCAGGCAGGAAAAGTGCGCGTTTCACAGCATCCGCCAAAGCCCCGAGCGAGTGGCGGTAAAAAACAAGTCCGTTGCCAGAGCCGGTCACCGGGTCAAAATCCCTCACCAAATCCGACAACCCTACACAAAACTCCATGACCGGGATGAGGCCATTCCGCATCGAAGCCGCAGCAAAAATTCGGTGAGGTTCTAACGGACCAGGAACAAGAATAAAATCTCCAGCCGACAAAATGCGGGCGAATAGAGCGCCATCCACCTCAGGTAGATGAACAAAACGCCCGGCATGACGACGCATGGCAATATTCAACCCCTCAAGGGATTTTTCCCCGACTGGCCCAAGAAGAGCGACGCAAAAGTCGGGTGAGGGGAGGAGATCCAAAGCCTGCAACAGCAGGTTGATTCCGTCTCCACCCGTGGAAATGGTATCTACGACAAAAACACGGGCTGTGGTGGGATTCGCTGTTGGAAAGAATTCCCGGCAAGCGGCAGCATGCGACTTGGTATCGGACTTCACGACAGGCAAAGCCTGATCTTCCATTCCAAATGCAATCCCCTCGAGTTTGGAGGCCTGCTCGCGGAGGACATTTTCAAGGCCACACCCATGGGCTGGAGTTTGCGCCTCGGCGACAAAGCGGCCGCCAGGGAGTGCCACAGCATCAGCGAAGACGATGCCTGCCTTGAGAAAGTTCATGCTGCCAAAAAACTCCAAACCCTCGGCCGAAAAATAGGTCTCCGGTAAGTTTGTCAGGGCGAAATCATGACTCCAAAAATTCCCCTGATATTCGAGGGAAAAAGGGAAGAGGACCGTAGGCACGGGTAATTTTTGATCATGGATGAAAACTGAGGCCATGGCGGATTGCCAACCGACGAGGTGAGCGACATCTGGCGAGTGAAGGCGAGCGATCTCCGTTATGCATTTGGAAAAGAAGATAAATCTTGCCGCGTTGTCTTGGTAATCTCGTTCATCGCTTCCATAGAGCCCAGAGCGATCAAAATACTCCTCTCGTTTGATAAACTGCAATCTGACTCCATGGGGTCTCGCCGCCTCCCACACTTCGCATAAGAGGTTTTCTCCGCCCACGCGAACGGAGAATCGCGTCTTGGTGCGCTTTGCGCCGAGGGCTTTGTTTTCCTTGATGGTTCGGAAAAAAGGGAGAACCACAGTGACCTCGTGGCCATGAGTTCCGAGATGACTGGACAAGCTTTCCACGAAATCCGCAAGTCCCCCGGAATTCAGGCACGGAGCCAACTCGCTTGCCGCAATCAGAATTTTCATTCGTGTATCCTGCAAAACGAGCCCCCCTAAAGTCGATTGAAAACAAAAAACCCCGCCGGAGCGGGGTTTTCAGAAAATTAAGAAGCAGGGAATTACTTGCCTGTTTTTTCTTCGATGTATTTGATCACATCGCCGACGGATTGAAGTTTCTCAGCGTCCTCATCGGGAACTTCCACGGAGAATTCTTCCTCGAAGGCCATAACGAGTTCTACCGTGTCCAGCGAATCGGCGCCGAGGTCTTCTATGAAGGACGCTGTGGGTGTAACTTGCTCGGCGTTGACGCCGAGTTGCTCGACGATGATATCTTTAACTTTTTCTTCGATGGATTTTTCAGACATGTGATTGAATTAGATTGCGGTTTGTGAGTAATGAGCGGCCTGCGATTTGGCAACAAGAAATTTGAGGCAAATCCAAGAAGCGGGGAGCAAACTTGCTCACGCTCAAAATAGGTCAAGCGCATTTTTTCCATGAAACCAATTATTTTTGAACTATCGACTACCGTCACAGCCACTCCTGAAGCTCTATACGCCTTTCATGAGAACCCACAAAACATCCCTCTCATCGCCCCGCGTTCTCTGATCGTGCAGCGGGTCGTGTGCGCGCCACACGCCAAGCCGGGAGATACCTTCCGCATCGAGGCCAGGCAATTTGGCCTGCCGATCCGTTGGACAGGCCAGTGGGAGAAGGCAGATGCCCCGCACATGCTGGTGGATACCGCGATCAGCTCTCCCTTTGCCTTCTGGAGGCACAGCCATCGCTTCGACACGCATTCCCAAGGCGGTCTGCTCACGGATCGCGTTGAGTATCTGCTCAAGGGTGGGTTCGTGGGTTCCTTGGTTTCGAGGTGGATTCTCCCGTTGGTTTTCGCTGGCATGTTCCGTGCCCGCCACGCGGCCACACGACGGTATTTCAGGCATCAATAGCAGCGCTCGGGAATAAGCTGTTCACGCTGCTGCGTGAGCCTCGAAACAAAGCGCTCCCAACTTTCCTGGCCGGCCAAAATTTCTATTTCTACACGCATGTAAAAGACCGGGATTTCCAGATTCATAATCCTGGGGATGCGCACGGCATCCTTTTCTGTGGTGATCACGGCATCGAGATTCCGCCGAGCGCAGCGGCGGATGAAGCGATCAACTTCTTTCACCGAGTAGCGGTGGTGGTCCGCGTAGGTTTGCGTCAGGTCGAGTTCCGCACCGAGGCCACGAAGGGCCGATTCAAAACTCTCGGGCACTGCGATGCCACTGAGGGATCCGATTTTCAAGCCGCGCAGAAACTCCAGCGGCTTCACCTCGCCGGTGGAAAAATTTTTCAGATGCTTTGGGTGGTGAGTGCACTCGATGATTTCGGCAGTGCGGTTGTGAAGGCGGATTCTTGAGATAATCTCCGAATTGTTGCCGCCATCGCATTTGGTGAGAAAAATATGTGTGGCTCGGCTGAGGTTTCTCGGAGGTTCGCGCAGGGTTCCACGGGGCAACATGTGTTCGTTCCCAAAGGGGGATTGGCGGTCAATGAGGACCACCTCGAGGCTGTGCCGCATTCTTACATACTGGAAGCCATCGTCGAGTATGAGCACATCGGCGCCATATTCCTTGATCGCGTAAATCCCGCTTTTTACACGATCTCGGTCCACCAGCACAACGACGCCACGAAGATTGTTGGCGAGCATGAAGGGTTCGTCGCCAGCAGTCCGAGAATCCAGTAGAAGGGAGACTCCGTCGGAAACTACCCGAGGCACAAAGAGCGATTTCCTGCGAGTGAGTTTGTCGAGCAAGCGCAAAAAGAATGGCCTCGGAACGCTTTTGTAGCCCCGGCTCAGAATGGCGACACGGCGCCCGCCCTTTTGAAGCTCTTTGGCGAGCATTTCCACAACGGGAGTCTTTCCCGTTCCCCCCACAGTGAGGTTGCCGACGCTTATGACCAGACAGCCGTGTGAGTGGCTGCGAAGAATACGGGCGCTGTAAAGTGCCAAGCGGGTCTGCACAATGACGAGGTAGACCTTCGATAAGCCCGAGAGAACCCACCGCAAGGCACCAGCTCGCCGCCCGGAGCGACGGTCCAAGATGACATCCATTGCGAAGGACTCCAGCCCCTCGATCCAGCGTCTCATGCGATCTTGACTCCGCCATTGTCGGCGCGCACCACGATGGCGTAGGCCGATTCCAGTCCGCAAGCCTCGATCATGGCATTGGCCACACGGTCTGGACGGCGCAAGGCCGCACAGGCCACAGTAGATCCCGCTCCGCTGAGCCACCCCCCGAGCGCCCCGGCGGCAACTCCGGCGGCAATCACATCACCAAGAAAAGGCAGGAGCTTCGCGCGGTAGGGTTGGTGTAAACGGTCTTCAAAACATCCCGCCAGCCTGCGGTAGTCGCCGCTGGCAAATGCTCCGGCAATAGCGGCAGCATAACCTGCCGAGAGAGCAGCGTCGGAAAATGGAATCTTCGAGGGGAGCACGGCACGAGCCTTGGAGGTTTCCAACTCCCTATCGGGAATGAGCAGGACAAAAGCAAGTTCCTCACGGACCGGGTAGCGCTGCAAGAGTCCGGTTTTAGGAGCTATACAAAAGCCGCCGAAGGCACCGGGAGCGGCATTGTCGGGATGGCCTTCCAACTCCGCACAGAGCCTGAAAATCTCCTTGCGGCTGATCGGTTTTCCGGCCAACTCGTTGAGTCCATGGAGCACGCCGAGTCTCACGGTGACGCTACTGCCAAGTCCTCGCGATCTCGGCACATCCCCCTCCACGCTCCAGTGAAAATCAAATTCTTTCACGCCCGAGGTGTGAAAAAACAATTTCGCAGCCTCGCTGGCCATGTCTCCCAGAACCTCGCCCCGCCCCCGCGCAACGGTGGTTGTATTGTATAAACACAGGGCAATGCCCATGGCATCAAACCCAGGCCCCAAATTGGCCGTTGTGGCCGGCACACGCACTCGAACGCTTTTCATTTCCTAACCATTCTCCAAAAAAACTGCATCCGGCAACGAAAACCCCACAAAAGCAGAGATTGCATCCTTTCGTTTTTCACTGCATGGTTGTCCCCCACAAATCTGGCATGGCAAACGATCAAACAGCTCCACAAAACGAAGTAATGAATGGCGACGAGGCAGCGGTGTTCCTCAAGATGCCCAAATCCACTCTTCTGAAGCTCTGTAGTGAAGGGCAGTTGCCCGGTGTGAAGGTCGGTCGCCAATGGCGCTTCAACCGCTTTGCCCTTGAAAATTGGATGCGCGAGCGCGATGGCGATGCCACCAGCCTGCCAGAGGAATCAGTCGGCGAGCCGGTTGATTTCTCGGCAAAGCTTCAAAAGGCTGAAACCACGGTGGCCAGAAAAATCAAGCCCGTAGTCGAGGAAATGGTTGGATCGGTCGGGGACGATGATTTTGACGCTGTAGGAGATGTGCGTGAGATTGATGAATTTACTGGAGTCGGCGAAGTGATCGAGCAGTCGGAAGATGACGAGCCCGTTGCGACCAAAGCCAACGCGAGAACCGCCCGCAAGCCTGCTCCCCGCTCCACCTCGGCCCTGGACCTCATGGCGGAGATCTCGGAAAAATCCCAAGGTAAAAAAAGCTCCAAACCAGCTCCCGCCGCAAGGGAACCAAAACTCCGCAAAGGTGTGCAACCTGCAGCAACGGCAAGGCAGACCTTCCGCGAGAGCGTGCGGGACACTTCTTCGGACAGTGACGCCGTAGAAATATCGCGCCCCTACAACAAGCCCGGCTCGATCCCACCAACACTGCAACGCCGCAATGGCGATCGTCCATCGGGTGGTCTCAATGCTTTCCGCAAGTTGGCCTACTGGGTGGTGATCCTTGTCGTTCTGGGAGGCGCGGGGTTCGGCATCAAAGAACTCCTGAATCCCAACGAGCCAGCCCCATCACCTTTAGCCCCAGCCAAGCCGCAGCCCTCATTACCCATTCTTCCAGAGTTTCAAGTTGTTTATAAACATAATGATGCCGATGAGATCGTCAAGGAAAGCCCCGCCCCCGCACCGGTGGCTATTGCACCGATCGCTGCCCCTATGCCTCCCGCAGTCACTGAGGCGATCCCTGCGCCAACTGCTTCTCCCGCGGTAGCTCTTGAGGAAGCTCCTATTTCAAAGACAGTGGCATTAACGCCGGAGGCTCCCGCCCGCCCAGCGCCGGTTGCAGCCGCGCCCAGCGTGGATCAGAATCTGGAATCCATCAACCGATTGCTCCCAAGCCTCATGGATATGCCCGGCTGCATTATTACCAGCAACAAAAATGAGATACGCATCAAGTTCGAGGAGGGTATTTTCGCCTCCGGATTAAAGGTTGATAAAAAAGGCCGCGAACAACTGGCTCGTGTCGGTGCTATGTTTGCGGAAAAGGCTCCAGACTTCTGGCTCATTATTGAAGGCCAGACCGATGGCACCGCCATGCGGCAACAATCTCCATTCCGTGATAATTTCACACTCGGGCTTCGCCGTGCCGTCGCGGCCACGGAAGTTTTGCGTGAGAACGGCAATTTCCCATCCGAGCGCCTCCTCGTGAGTTCCACAGGGGGAATGACACAGCCATTCTCAAGTGATGTGCCAAATGCGGCTGCCCGCAACCGTACCGTTGTTCTTCGGCTTGTTCCTAAAACAGGCCCTGTGCCACCCTCGATTCAGTAAATAGAGTGGGTGTCTAGAGTGGGTGTCCAAAGTTCTTTACGACTCTGAGCACTCAGCAATTGCACGCAAAGCCATCTTCATCTCATCCGGGTGGATACCGGGATGAACAGAGAGAATTCTGGCTATAAGGCCTGTAACCACTGGAGCTGAAAAGCTCGTGCCGCTTATCATTCGCTTGGATTGATTGCTCCAAGGGAGCGGACGCGGACGCTGCCCCTGGGCTGTGAACTCCACAATCGAGCCCCTGCGTCTTTGGATTCCATCGTTTTGAGCATCTGGACTGGAATCTACCGCCACAACGCTGGAAAAATGCGCCGGCCAGACGCGGATTGAGGGGCCCCCATTATTGCAGGCGGCCACCACATGCACCCCGGCTACATAAGCAGCATCAATCCATGACTTGAATGACATGACTGTAAAAGGAGAACCACTGGCACCAAAACTGCAGTTGATGATTTGATATCCGCGTGCTATCGCCTCCATTGCTGCTCGCCGGATGATTTCATCGCGACCATAGGCTTCGCCGCCGAGGACGCGGAAGCTGCCGATCGTGGCGGCCGGCGCGATATCGAGGAGCACGCCCGCGACAGCAGTTCCATGGCCAAAAAAATCAACCCCGCCCGCATCGCCAGGGGCATTGCCCTTTCCAGCAATTGTGAAGCAAAGATCATCGGCAAAAGTAGCATCCTTGAACTCGGGATGAAGCCTCTCGATGCCCGAGTCAAGAAGTGCGACCCTCACCCCGCTTCCATCTCCAGTCCGAACAGCGCTGGAGACATCCATCGCCGGAAACCCCTCATTCATGATTGGTGTCCCGTCGCACCGAATCTCAGCCCGATTCCCGCAAGTTGTGAATCCATTAATTCACTCCAGAGGGCTGCTGCCCGGGAAAGCGTGTCAAAGTCGACTTGGCGGAAGGAATCCTTGATCTCTTTTTCATTCTCCTTATCAAAAAGAACGGCCGAAAATATACCGCGGCACCTTTGGGCAAAAAAAACAGGGATAGCGATCATAGCCCGGGTCTCTGCTCCCAATTGCAGATCCACAAGAGGAGAATACTCCTTGCGCGCGCCGACATCGGATTCGCAAATCGAATTTTCCGTGAAAAAAACCATGCTGATCAAGCCCGCACTGAGCGGTTGGCGTATTTCCTTAAGGAAGATTTCAAGACGGGATCCAGTGCTGAAACAAGGCCTGAGCTGGCGTTTTAAATCATCGACCAACCAGAGTGCGCCCTCATCGGCTCCCACAAAGCGCACAGCCTCGCGGAGCAAATCAAAGCTCTCCTGGCAGGGCCACCCTTCCCACTCGCCCCGGCATATCGCGCTGGCTTGGGAATCCATCCAAGCCTCAAAAACAATACCGAATCCCGCTGGCGGGTGAATACCCGCAGGTAAAGCCACGGGAATATTTGGTTGCTGTGATCCCACAAATAAATCTGTCATGAGGTGACTATTCCTTGGCGGTCTCTTTGGCCTTTTGAAGCAACAAGGCAAGGCGTGCGACAGCGGAGGGATCGGAGCGGATATTGCCTAAAAGCTCTTGCACTTCAGATGGCTTGAGTCGACCAGCCAACATCTCATCCATCCTGGCGTTGACTTGATCTGCATTGGAATCTTGTGAAAAACACTGAATGCGGTTGGCATCAAGAAACAAATCCAAAAGCAGGCTGAAGGAGGAGTCGTCGGGTTCGGAAACCAAAAAATGCGTCTTCACTCTTTCTAAAGTGGTTCAGTCAATCGCCCGAAAACCTCCATCAAATCCCCCCAGCGCGGGAGCTCGGGGTTGCCGGTATGGCGAAGCGTGGAGTAGACATGGAATTTCACATCAGTCCGCAGCGCGGAGAGATATCGACTCATCTTGGTGTCGGACCAGCCAAGAAATCGGGCGAGAACACGCTGATCGACCTTGTGGGCGTGCACGAGCTGTAAAAGAACAGCATCGGATGCCGAGAGCGCTTGAAAGGCCTTGGTCAGTGCTTCCCGCAAGGCTTCAAAAACATGCTCGTCTTGCACATCGTTGACGATCCAGTGTTCATTGCCTTCCAAAGCGTCTTGGAGGCCGGCTGCAAGAGATCGATCCATTTTTTGACCACGCATAAAATCATAGTATCTGTTTCTGGCGACGGACCCCATCCATGTGGTCATGGAACTGCGCCCTTGGAATTGACGAATGAGCGGCGGGCGTTTGAGAGTCCCGACCAGACAATCGCTGAGGACCTCCGCAGCCAGGGATTCAGACTCGCTCGCCGAGGCTCCCAGGGTTTGAAGCTGGCTCTTCAAGGCAGGCAAAAGCTCGGTGAAGACCCGAGAGAGCTCTTGAAAATCGCCTTCCTTGCAGAGTCGCAGGCTCTCCCCTGCTTCCTTTTCTTTGGAACCCATAAGAAATCGAGTTAATACTAAAGCGCCTGAGGTGAAAATAGAACTTTAGTGCCATTTTCGAGGTAAGAATGCCTTGTATTTAATAAGCGATCAGGCATGAAAAAAATGACTTCTGAAAAAAACTACGACGCCCCATTTTTGCGATTGCTGGAGTTGGCTTCCTTGGAAATCGAGACCACCCGCTTGGAGCTTCCTCCGGCCCTTCGCAGGGCTCTGGAGGGCGTGGCCGTAGTCTTGGAGGAATTTCCTTCACGCGAGCAAGAGGCCGATGGGGTATCGAGCGACCAACTTGGTCTTTTCGAAGGAGCGGATGCCGCAGACTCCCAGAATCCTCAGCTGGCGAGGATTGTGCTCTGGCTCGGAAACCTCTGGGAAATGTGTGAAGCGGAGGAGGCCGCCTATCTCGAAGAGGTGCGCATCACCTTTCTCCACGAACTCGGCCACTATATCGGCTTTGACGAGTCGGACCTGTTCGATCGCGGCTTGGAGTAGGAACCAATCTGGTCACTCTCGGCGGCAGTCGAGAATCCGGGCGGTGTACTTTGCGAGCATGTCGCATTCAAGATTCACCAGGCTTCCCGCTGCCAGAGTGCCGAGATTTGTAGCGCTGGCCGTGTGCGGAATGATCCAAACGGTGAACATATCCTTCCCCACTTCGGCAACAGTGAGGCTCACTCCACTGATGGCGACAGAGCCCTTGTAAGCGAAGTAGCAGGCGAACTCCGGAGGCATTTCAAAATCCAAGCGAAGATCCGAGCCCTGCCGTGTGACGGAGCGAACCTTGGTGGTGGTGTCGATATGACCCTGAACAAAATGCCCTCCCAGTCGACCATCCGCCGCCAGCGAGCGCTCAAGGTTGACCCCCGCACCCACAGTGAGGGATTCCAGATTTGTGAGCCGGAGCGTTTCCATGAGCAGGTCAAAATGCATGACTCCATCCGTGGCGCTTGTGACTGTGAGGCAGCAACCATTCACAGCCACGCTGTCCCCGATGCGGACAGTGCCGGCTATGAGAGGAGCTCGAATCGCCAAGCGAGCGCCCTCGTTTTCGATTCTCAACGATTCGCATAGCCCCATTTCCTCCACAAGTCCGGTGAACATGGTGGCGACTATCGGTGGTGGCAAACACTGCAGGCAAATCAATTTCCAGCCCCCGTTGCGCGGATCGTTCCAGTTTGCCGGCGACTGGTTTTGTGTTAATCCACTTAGACTCATGCCCAATCCCATTCGCCCAGCCCGCCATCTTCTTTCAGTCGGCTTCATCCTCCTCGCCCTTCTGTGCGTCTGCCTGCAACACATGGAAGCAACCGAACCACCAGTCGGAAATTTCCCCCCGCCCCTCGCAGAGTATGCCGATGGAAATGTGACTGGAGTCGCGCAGAAGCTCATGGGGCGAATTCAAGCAGACCCCTTCAATCTCGTGGCCACTGTCATTTTCCTTGCGGCTATTTTGCACACATTTCTCGCAGCCAAATTCCGTGCGATATCCCACCGCTTCGAACGGGAGCATGATCGCATGCTCAAAGACCAGAGTGGCCGAGCGCTGGACGAGCGCAAGCTGGACCGCAAAAAGTTTCTCGAGGTGTTTTTCCACTTTCTTGGCGAAGTGGAAGCCGTCTTCGGCATCTGGCTCATTCCGCTCGGTGCGACGATCCTGATCATGAAAGGCCCCGGAGTCGCCTCCCACTACATTAACGGAGTCAACTTCACCGAGCCGATTTTTGTTGTCGTGATCATGGCCATAGCCAGTTCACGCCCGATCCTCCAATTTGCTGAGGGATCCTTGAAAAAGTTCGCCGACTTCGGCGGAGCCACCCCGGCCGCATGGTGGTTTGCCATTCTAACTATCGGTCCCTTGCTGGGTTCGTTCATCACAGAACCCGCCGCCATGACCATCTGCGCCCTCCTGCTGGCGGGGAAATTTTACAAACTCAATCCCTCGATGAACCTTCGCTATGCCACGCTGGGGCTTCTTTTCGTTCATATATCGATCGGTGGAACACTCACGCATTTTGCGGCGCCTCCTGTGGTGATGGTTGCGGGCAAATGGAACTGGGACACGCTCTTCATGCTTCACCATTACGGCTGGAAAGCCGCCATGAGCATTCTCATCTCAAACACTCTCGCATTCGTGATATTCCGCCGCGAACTCCTCTCTCTTAAGATGCCTTTGGCCGGTGAGGGAAAGTCGGGAAGCCAAGTTCCCATACCGATTATCGTCTGCCACCTCCTCTTCATCGGATTTGTGGTTTACATGGCGCACTACGCCGCAGTGGTGGTTTTGATTTTTATGTTCTTCATTGCCTTTGTCGCGGCGACCGGTCGCAACCAAGATGCCATCAGTTTAAGGGGCCCTGTGCTGG
Organism: Spartobacteria bacterium AMD-G4; assembly: GCA_002290555.1. Classification (GTDB taxonomy): domain Bacteria; phylum Verrucomicrobiota; class Verrucomicrobiia; order Chthoniobacterales; family Terrimicrobiaceae; genus UBA967. The sequence continues at coordinate 5,480 of NEUK01000042.1, read as the reverse complement.
TCGGCTTTTTTCTTGCCGGCCTTGTTATCCACGGCGGCTGCCAGCAGTGGTGGATCGAACCGGTTCTCACAAGCCTGAACCCAACACAGCTCCTGCTCGGGTCGACCATTCTCACGGCGTTCAACGACAACGCAGCAATCACCTACCTCGCGTCGCTTGTGCCGGGTTTCTCAGATCAAGCCAAGCTTGCCGTGGTCGCAGGGGCCGTGGCTGGCGGAGGTCTCACCGTCATAGCCAACGCGCCGAATCCCGCAGGCCAATCGATCTTGCAATCTTACTTTGGGTCTAACGGCGTCGACGCGCTGAAGCTATTCCTCGCCGCCCTCATTCCCACAGTGATCTGCGTGGTGATTTTCCTGGTGTTGCTCTGAGTGATCAGTGCTTGGGCGCCTTCACGGTGCCCGCTTCAAGATCATCGCGGCGGCGCTGAATGATGCGGTTGCCGATTTCAAGCACCATTTCCTCGAGGAGCAGGCGCAGGTGACTGCCAGCGCGGAAATCTGAAGGGGCGATATTTTTGACTCGGTCCGCGTGTGTGCAGAGTTGGTAGCATTTTTTAAAGCTCGTGCGTGTGGAATCCTCAGGATTGTACACGGCGATCGCCTGTCCGCCATTGCGGCGCATGACCGTGAAGCAAGGCACGTCGGTGGGACCGTCTCCGATATAGATCATATTCTGAAAAGGAACCGGGCGCAGGGCGGGATCCATGTGGTCGTTCACATCCTGGTCGAGTTCCAGCATTCCCTTATTGATGCGGAAGAGGAACTGGGTCTTCTGGGTATGGCTGATTGCCCGCTTAGGGAATGTGATCCGGTCGTGTTCATCAGTAGCGAATTCACAGCCAAAAATCTTGCGCACATAAGGCGCGAGGCGACTGCCTTCGATGAGTTCCTTCATCCCCGATGAAACAATGTAATGCTCCACGCGAATGCCATGGGCGGCATGCTCGGGAGTGATGAGCGTATTTTTCAAATCCTCAAACATTTCTGGCAAACCAGGATAGAAAGTCAGTCGAGCGCCAAGCTCGCGAAGGCGGGCATTCGTGGGACGATCGATCTCCAAGCAGTCGAGAAGGACTTTCATGTAGGCCAGCTCATGATCGTAGCCCTGACCTTGAACCAACTCCCCGCAGCGCTTCCAAAAATGGGCGGGGTCGATGCCAAAAACCGGAAAGATCGCCTCCTCCTGCATATAGATCGGGGAGAGGGTTTGGTCGTAGTCGTAAACGATGGCGATCGTATTCTGCGGAACGCTCATAATGCTCAAGTCTTCAAACAGAATGGGCCCACTTTGGCGACGAGATTCTGGCAACAGACTCGGCTTACATCTCAAACCGCTCGCACTGGCGCGGAGGGTAGTCGTCGGGAAGTCCCCTGCTTCTGCTCCAAGCAAGCAACCAGCGTGCATGCGCGATCTGCTGCTCGAAAGTCAGTGTGGGATGGCCTTTCAAAAACGCCTCATCGGCTGCGGTGATCACGGGAAGTTCAAAAAAATCCTTGCCGCATTGCTCAGGAGATGGAGCGGAGGACGAGGTTTTTGATCTCTTCGTTGGCATAGCAGTCGAGGATGCCCTGGAACTCTTGGCCCTCGGTACCGATCTGGCAAAGGGAAACAAGATTCAAAATGTCGAGCAAGTCCTTGCCTTGCCTCAAACGCTCCGGATTCTTCATAGCATGCAGCTTCAGAGCGATCAGGTGAAGAGGCTTGGGCAAGCTCAGGAGCGCCAAGCGGGGAGGGCATCCCCCGCGATCAGGAAATCCACCTCGAGGGTTGTTCTGTTGTAACCGTAAAAATTCACCGCATGGCCACCTATCAGAAGAACAGGGAGTCCCAGCTGCCCGCTGAGTTTCCCGACACTTTCCAAGACATCCATGGAGGTTGGCGCCGCGAAGGGGCCAGGCTACTTCGCCAGTCCGAACGCGGCGTGTGTGAGCTTGGCGGCGTGTTCGATCTGGTCCTCATCGATGATGACGGCGATTTTGATTTCCGATGTGGAGATCATCTGGATGTTCACTCCGCCGTTGCCCAAGCATTCAAAGAGCGTGGCAGCGACTCCCGAGTGGGAGCGCATGCCGATGCCCACGACGCTGAGCTTGGCAATGCCGCTTTTTTTGATCACCTGGCCTGCGTCGACTTCCTTGCAGACGCTGTCGATCACAGGGCCAAGCTTTTCCAGTTCATCCGCGCCCATAGTGAATGAAATATCTGTTGTTCCGCTCAGCGAGACATTTTGGACGATGACATCGATGATCACATTCGCCTCGGAGAGGGCGGTGAAAATACGGGAGGCGGTGCCGGGTTTGTCAGGAACTTGGGTGATTGTGACCTTGGCCTGTTTGCGTTCGAGGCTAATGCCGCGCACGACGACGTTTTCGAGTCCGATGGATTCTTCTTTCACGATGGTTCCCCTGTTGTTGTTGAAGCTGCTACGCACCTCGAAAGGTACTTTGAATTTTTTGGCGAATTCGACCGAGCGGGATTGCATGACCTTGGAGCCGCTGCTGGCCATTTCGAGAAGCTCGTCGTAGGCGATCACATCGATCTTGCGAGCATCGGGCACAACCCGTGGGTCGCAGGTGTAAACGCCGTCGACATCGGTGTAGATCTCACACATGTCGGCCTTGAGGGCCGCCGCGATGGCGATGGCAGTGAGGTCGGAACCTCCGCGCCCAAGCGTGGTGATCTGCCCTTCAAGGGTCTGGCCCTGGAATCCCGCAACGATGCAGACATTTCCCTCATTGAGGAATTTGCGGACTTGGCGGGGAGCGATATTGGCAATCTTGGCCTTGGTGTGAACGCCGCTGGTGATGATACCCGCCTGCGCGCCAGTGAGTGAGATCGCCTTGCCGCCAAGAGCGTGGATAGCCATGGCTGTGAGCGCAATCGTCGTTTGCTCGCCAGTGGCGAGGAGAACGTCCATTTCCCGCTCGGCGGGTGATGACGAGACTTCCTTGGCGAGTTTGATGAGCCCATCGGTGACGCCGGACATGGCTGAAACCACGACCACCACAGAGTTTCCTGCCTGCTGGGTCGCGAGAACACGCCTTGCGACGTTGAGAATACGCTCGGGATTTCCAACCGAAGTGCCGCCGTATTTTTGAACAATGAGAGCCATTGGAAAAAATTAGCTTTTATCAAGAGCAGCCCGCACGGAGGCCAGATTGGCATCCGCCTCGGTGGGAGTGAATCCCCCGAAGTTCACTGCGGTCTCGGTGTCCTTGAGGCCATGTCCAGTGACAGTAAGGACGACTCTGGCACCCGGGCGCAAGGTCGAGGAAAAAGGACATCCGCTGCATCGCATGTTGGAGTGGCATTTTAAAAAGCCAGCCACACTGGCGGCGCTGGCGGGTTCCACAAAGACACCTTCATTCGCGGCCAACCAGGCCTGCGCGGCGAGGATTTCCTCATCGGTGACGATGTCGATACAACCGCCGGACTCGCTCACGGCATTGTTCGCTCCCTGCCAGCTCGCAGGATTGCCGATGCGAATGGCGGTGGCAATGGTGTCGGGCTTTTCGATGGGCTGGTTGTGAAAAATCGGGGCCGATCCCGCGGCCTGAAAGCCGATCATTTTTGGCAGGCGGGTCGAGCGTCCAGCGGCTTGGAATTCGCGATAGCCTTTCCAGTAGGCGGTGATGTTTCCGGCATTCCCGACGGGCAGGATGTGGATGTCGGGCGCGTCGCCAAGGTCCTCGATGATTTCAAACGAAGCGGTCTTCTGACCCTCGATGCGGTGCGGATTGATCGAATTCACTATCGCCACACCATCGATGCCGCCGAACTCCCGCACAATGCGCAGGGCGTCGTCGAAATTTCCACGGATCGCCACAACCTTCGCACCGTAAACAAAAGCCTGCGCCAGTTTGCCAATGGCGATTTTACCAGCGGGTAGAATGACGGCGCACTGAATGCCCGCACGGGCGGCGTAGGCTGCAGCAGCGGCACTGGTGTTTCCTGTGGAGGCGCAGATCACAGTCTTGGCGCCGTCTTCCACCGCTTTGGAAATGGCAACTGTCATGCCCCGGTCTTTGAAGGATCCGGTGGGATTCAGCCCCTCGAATTTCAGGTAAACTTCGGCTCCGGCCTTTTCGCTCAGCCGAGGTGAATGAATGAGCGGCGTCGAGCCCTCGCTGAGCGAGATCACCGGCGTGGAATCGCTCACTGGCAGAAACTGGCGATAGCGGTGGATGACTCCCTTGTCGTTGAGAGGTTCGTTCACGAGAAGGTCTCCATGTGTAGAAGAAGAGGTGTTCCTTTGACGCAAGGAAGGGATGCAATCTCGTTGGCGGTCTTCTTCATCGGTCCGTAGGGCGCATCATGGAGCGTGAGGATGAGAGGCACCGAGCCGTCCACCAAGCCCTCAGGCTGAATCACCGAGAGGATGCCGATGTCCGCCTTGGCCAAGGTGCCGGCGATCTGCGCGAGCACACCCGGGCGGTCCTCCACGCCAAGGCGCAGGTAGTATTTTGAAAGGGTGTCGTCCACCGGTTTGCAGCACCCGTAGAGATCATGGGAGGTGAAGCCCATACAGCGGCGGGGTGATTGCATGAATGCCGCCGCCTCTGCAAGGTCGCTGAGCACGGAACTGGATGTCGGATCCTGACCCGCACCGCGCCCGTAGAAAAGCGCTTCTCCCACGACATCGCCTTTCACGGCCACCGCGTTGAAAACGCCATTCACCGACGCGAGCACATGCGTCTTCGGAATAAGGGTCGGCACAACGCGCACTTCGATGAATCCCTTTTCGTCGGCCTTGATGGAGGCAAGCAGCTTGATGCGGTAGCCAAGTTCGTTGGCAAATTGGATGTCGGCAGCGGTGACTTTTTCGATCCCTTCAACAAGGACATCCTTGGGATCGATCCAAAATCCGTAAGCCAGCGAGGCGAGGATGATCGCCTTGTGGGCGGCGTCCCAGCCGTTCACATCCAGCGCGGGATCAGCTTCCGCATAGCCGAGCTTTTGAGCCTCCACCAGCACGGGAGCGAAATCCAAGCCCTCATCGGTCATGCGGCTCAGGATGTAGTTGCTCGTGCCGTTGAGGATTCCGTGGATCGCCTCAAAGCGGTTTCCCACGAAGGCCTCGCGCACGGATTTAATGATGGGAATTCCCCCCGCCACAGCCGCCTCGTAGAAAACGGGCACGCGCTTTTCCGCAGCCAATTCAAAAATTTCACGCCCATGCTCAGCCAGAAGCGCCTTGTTGCCGGTGATGACGATCTTGCCAGCGGCGATGGCTTTTTTCACAAAGGCAAGAGGGATATCGATGCCGCCCATGAGTTCAACGACCACGTGAATCGAGGGATCGGCGAGAAGATCATCGGGGAAGCTGGTGAAGAGCTCCGCAGGCGCCTGCACATCGCGAGCCCTGGCGAGATCGCGCACAGCAATCTTGCGCACCTCGAACTGAACACCGATCCGTTGTTCCAAAAGAGCGGCATTGCGAAGGAGGTTTTTATAAACCCCGGCTCCAACCGTTCCAA
>NEUK01000041.1 GCA_002290555.1 Spartobacteria bacterium AMD-G4 | reverse complement strand
CAATGCCCCGCCTTCTTGCGTTGTGGCAGGGGTCTCTCCTGCGGAAGCGTGCCTTGCCGGATCCGCTGACGCCACAGAGACCGGCCTTACAGAAATGTCTCCAAGATTGCTGACTTTAAGAGAAACTCGAGTAGGGCCGCTGCCGCGCCTGTCGTCGGACGGCTTTCCATCGCAGGCCTCCGGCTTGGAGCCTACGACTCGGAAAGCGGCATGCCCTCGCTACATTTCAAAAATCCGGCGAATTATCCTGTCTTTGCTATTATGAGGTGAATTACTCATGCAGAATCAGTTAGAGTTATCCTCAGAAGTGCTATGCTAAAACATGACACCTCAAATCAAGAGAACAATCATCTGCGGAACGGATTTTTCTGAAAATGCTGCAGAGGCCGTAGCTACTGCTGCTGCGCTGGCGCAAAAAAGTCAAAAGGCTCTGGCACTCCTGCATGTGGCGGATCAATTCAATACCTATGGCGATGATACGGTAGCATTGAATCGGAATCTGCGTCCCGCACGCGAGCGCCTCAAGCAAGAGATCGCAAAATGCTGCACCAGCGTTGCCGGTGTGAGCGGCGAGGTTCTGCATGGCCAATTCGCAGAGGATGCCCTGGTGGACTTTGCAGCCAAACATCCGGTGGATTTGCTTGTGGTTTCCGCAGTAAGTAAAACGGCTTTTGACCACTGGACGATCGGGAGTGTCTCGGAAGAAATTGCAGAGACCGCTCCAGTGCCCACTCTCACGGTGCGTTCGTCCAAGCCATTTGAGGCATGGGTGCGCGGCGAGCGGGCACTGAAGATTTTTGTTGCGTCGGATTTTTCCAATTATTCCGATGCCGCCTTGCGCTGGGTCGGCGAACTGAGAAATCTCGGCCCGTGTGAGGTAACGCTCGTTTATGTGGCTTCGCTGTCCGAGGAAGAGAAGCGGCTTGGCAGTAGCAAAAAACAGGATGCAGACGAAAACCAGCCCTCCATTCGTGCGATTCTTGAACGGGATCTTCGGGAAAAAGCCACCCAGATCCTGGGTATCGAGCCTTTTGAGATTTTAGTGCGCACAGGCGCGGGCAAGGTCGATTTCCAAATTGTGAATCTTGCCACAAAGGGCCAAGCCGATCTTCTCGTCGTTGGAACGCACCAACGCCAAGGTTTCACTCAATTAGCTCGCGGATCGGTGTCTCGCGGCATCCTACGACACGCTCCCATGAGCGTGGCCTGCGTGCCAAGATCCTCTTGCGCGGTATCCGCCGTGCCTCCCTGCCGGCGAGTTCTCGCTGCTATGGACTTAGAGGAAAGCGGCACGCGTGCCCTTGCCTACGCTTACTCTCTGGTCGATCACGGCGGCACAGTTTGCCTCGCCCATGTGTGCAACCCTGCGGCATCAAGTAGGGGAGACAAGGCCCCCACCGGGAAGCAAAGTGCTCGGCACATCGCCGATTACACAGAGCAGCTACAAACACAAATCCCCGCAGAGGCGGCGGAACATGCTGTCAAATCCGAAATCCGGGTTGTGGAAAATCCCAACGTCATCGAAGCAATCTGCCAGGCTGCGGAGGCCTTCAACGCCGACATCGTCTGCGTCGGCGGGAACAAAAGACCAGGCGCAGCGGCTCGCGTGATGGGCTCGGTGACCCTCGGCGTGCTCCAAAAATGCCAGCGACCCGTTTTGGTGGTGTGGCCCGCACGCGACTGAGGAGGTCTTGCCCGGTGGTTTTTTTAGAAGCCCGATTTCCCTTGGATTGGTGTTTGTGCGGACACCGGAATGGCTTTCCCATCCAAGCTCACAGACCAGCCCGACCCAACTGCTGCTGCGACGACCTTTTTTCCAGCGAGAAGCGTTGCAGACCAAGGAGTTTGAGGATAATCAGAAATTTAAGTTTTTTACACCAACCGGGCGAGTTCCTTGGGCAAGGGACAGGTGAAGACCATATCCTTCCCGCTGACGGGATGTGGAAACCGCAGCGCGCTCGAGTGCAAGCCCAGGCGCTTGGAGGGATCGCTCTTCGCGCCGTATTTTTTATCTCCGATGATCGGGCATCCCACTTCCGAAAGCTGCACGCGGATCTGGTGTCGGCGCCCGGTCTCCAAGGTCAACTCAACCAGCGAGCGGTGAGGAGTCGATGCCAGCACGCGGAAATGGGTCACGGCATGGCGTGTGATCTCGCTGCGCGCGACACTGAAAACCTTGTAGGGATTTGTCTCATCGAGATCCGACTCGAAAATGCCGGTCCTCTCTCGCAGACGCCCCTCGATGACGGCCTCGTAGCGTTTTTCAGCCTCATCCCAGCGCGATTGCAGGATTTCCTTGGACTCGGGAGTTTTTGCGAAAACCATGAGCCCCGAAGTTTCCTTGTCCAAGCGGTGCACGATCCAGACACGCGCACGCGCCATGGGATTCCCGCCGCGCACATGGTCTGTGAGCTGATGGTAGGCCGTTTTTTCCTGCTCAGCCTCGCTGGCGATGCTCAAAAGATTGGGTGGTTTATCGATGACCACGATATCCGCATCTTCAAAAAACACGCGTATTCCCGAGCCGACCAACGAGCGCGGTGCGGCGTAGCGGTCGTTCCTTACCGCGACGACATCCCCGGGCTGCAGAGGATGGTTGAATTGCGAGATCGGACGCCCATTCACCGTGATAGCCTGAAATTTCAACCAAGTGCGAATCTGCTTCTTCTTCAAGTCCGGCCAGGCTTCGAAACAATAAGCCAGCAACTCGGCAGGATTGGGGACTGTGGAAGGCTTGGGCATTCCGAAAACAGTATCAAAGCGCCCGCGCTTGGGAAACCGGCTTTTCCGGAGCAATCGGATAAAGACAACAGCACGCCGCCTCTGGAGGAACCCATTTTATTTGCCGACTTCCAAGCTCCCAGCACTGAGCGGAGTGATGTGCCTCAGGTCTTGGATCAAGAATTCCTCCACTGAGGCCTCGCCCCCCTGGAGCAGGCGCAGACTGTCTGGCGTCGTTCCCCGCTGGGTGACGACACGGCGAATCCGAGAGTTCTGACTGACGCTCACGACGGGCAGTCCATCAAGAGTCTCCAGGCGGACTCCATCCCCACCGAATCGAGCTTGGAGGGTGATTTCCTGATGCTCGCCGGTGAGGGGATTTTCCTCCAGCCGAACCCTGAACGAATCTGGCTGCTGAGCGGAGGTGGCTTGGGGCATCACTTGACCACCTACAAAGCCAAAATCGGGGGCATCCTGGATGGAACGCTCCCATTCAATCGACCACCCCCCCTCGGGATTTCGGGAAAGAACGCGAAAGCGCTGAAGACCCGGAGCCTCCTCAAGCACAGCAAAAACATCACTCACGCGAGATGCCCTGACCCTGACTGGCTGGGGATCGGCAGCATCGGGAACGAGGGCTCTCAGGATAACGCCCTCCCCATTTGTTTGGGCGACGACAGGAGTGGCTGCGGGGTCCATCGATTTGCCGGTGAACCACAGCGTCCTTCCCTCTCCAAAGGAGAGCGACTCGGCCATCGCAGGAATCGGAAGCTTAGCAAATTCGCTGCCTGCGGCCGCCAACCAGACCGTGCCTTCCGAGATGCCCGCCAGATCATTTTCAGAGGCGGATAAGGCATCCCATACGAACGGAGCGGAGAGTTGAGCAGGTGGCTGGCTCCCATCCAGCACGACGAAGGTAACAGTCGCGTTCTCTGAAAAACAAACACGGCCACCTGCTCCGGCAAGAGACCTCGGTTGGGCGCTGGCGGGAAGCTGTGCGTTGGGCATTTCGCTCCCATCCTCGAGAGAATAGATGTGCCAACCTTCGCTGGAGTGGATCACAGCGGCGAGGTCGGTTGCGGCGAGCAGAAGGCTGGCAGCAGATGGGTTTGAAATTTCCCTGCTCCACAAGAAGCCCCTGTCATGGGAATAGCGGGCGCAGAGTCCTTGACCAGGCGTTGTGGATCCGACGAGCAAGACATCTCCGCCTGGCAGCAGGGCAAAGTCCTCGATGCGGCGGGGAGCGGGCGTCTCCCCCGAGGAAACCCAGTCGTTGAAGTGAAAAGCCACGCCCTCGACCAAGACATCGCCGACAAGATATCCGCGGACAAAATATCGGCCCGCGGGGACTTTTTGCCCGGCACTATCGAGCCCGTCCCAGCGAGTGATGTAGCCGTTCAGTCCAACGCGAAAGGCCTCTTCACCGTCGAGGGCATGCAGGATCCGCACGAGTTTTCCCGCTTTGTTGAAGACGCCGAGGGATATCAGCCCTTCGCCTGGAACGGCGAAAGCGATGTCCTGTGTGCTGGATGGTGCGGCGACGAGAGTTGATACAGCGATCAAAGCGACAGCGACTGTGGCGAATGAAAAACCACGCATCAGAGATAATGCCTCCAATCGAGATTCGGGAAAATATTGTCGCGCTCCTCACAGGCGGAGAGGAACTCATCGTTGGCTTGCCCAGTTTCCAGCAGTTCGTGAAGTTTGTTGAAGCGAAGGATGTGATCCTGGGTGCGCTTGGTGGCGTATTCCACCGCCGTGCCGGTTTTCATGAGGAACGCCCAGTCGCTCGATTGGGCGAGGAGTAACTCACGGGCGAGTTGCCGCAGGTAGCGTTGGGTTGAATCCGATGGCGCGCGGCTATGCTTCCGTGCGGCGGCGGTCATCCGGCGGGCCGCCGCATGGAGGTGCGGGTAGATCCACGAGTTGCAACGGTCGAGCCAGACCTCCCAATAGCCCTTGTTCCCCCAACTCGAAGGCGACGGGCTGAGCATCTGCTGAGTGGTATTTCCTCTGAGATAGTCACCTGGCGTCGTGAGACGAAAGGTCTTCTGATCGTAGGCGGCCTTGCGCAGGAAGAGTTCGAGAAACTCGGGCCCCTCATACCACCAGTGCCCAAAAAGCTCGGCATCAAACGGGCTGAGGATCACTGGCTCGATCGGCAGCATCGATTTCAGGTTCTCAAACTGCCGAATGCGGGCGTGCATAAAATCCCCCGCATGGTGGTCAGCCGCCGCCATTGCCCAAGCCCGGTTGTAGATCTGCTTGTCGGGCGAACCAGTGATACGATGGTATTTGAAACCCGTATTGCGGCGACAGCCGGTGTCCGGTAGCACGGAGCGCAGGTAATCTTCCGGCAGCTCCATGCCGATGTCGCGATAGAAATCCCTGTAGGCTGGATCCCCCGGATACCCCTCGCGAGCGCTCCAGACCTGCTTGCTCGACTCGCGGTCTCGTCCAAAAACAGCCGGCCCGGCAGGCGTGAAATAGGGGGAATAAATCGCGAAGCGAGGCCTTGGCTCGCCATACATGAGGCCATGGGCATCGACAACGAACCAGCGAAGGTTGGCCTCCTGCAAGAGCGTGTCGACACGCGGCACATAGCCACACTCGGGAAGCCAGATGCCCTCAGGAGACTTGCCGAAACACTCGCGATGGTAGTCGCAGGCGATCAGAATCTGCGCCCGCATCGCCTCGGGCACGACCTCCATGAGCGGCAGAAATCCATGGGTCGCCCCACAGGTTATGATTTCAATGATGCCATCCGCCTGCAGTTGGGCAAAAGCTCCCACGATGTCGCGGTTGATTTCCCGCACATAAAATTCAAGCGCCTCCGAGAGACGGTAGTGGTAGTGCCTCGCAACATCCCGCATCGCGGCATCAGGCGCGGTGCGGTCAATTTCCTTCCCGGCCAACTCAAGTCCACGGGCGATGTAACGCTCAGCCCGTGACTGCAGGAGTGGATCCCGTAGCATGGCGCAGAGCGGTGGGGTGAGTGTGAAGGTGAGCTTCACCGGCGCCTTGTCGCTCACAAGACGCCGCAGCATTTTCAGAAGCGGGATGTAGCATTCGACGATGGCTTCGAACAACCAGTCCTCCTCGAGAAACTCCTCGTGTTCGGGATGCCTGACCCATGGAAGATGGGCGTGGAGTAGAAGGGCGAGCGAACCTTGGTGCATACTTACGTGAAGAAAACTAATGCGGCTCCTGCGCTGCGACAAGCGCTTAGACTTTTAGGCGCTCCATCCGCTCCAGGAGCGCAAACCCTCGAGCGCACGGGATCGATGGCTCAATGTGTTTTTGACCTCCGCTCCGAGTTCGGCAAATGTTTCACAGTGCCCCTCTGGCACAAAAAGCGAATCGTAACCGAAACCGCCCGCGCCCTTCTCCTGATTAATGATCACTCCCTCGATCGATCCGCTAAATGCCGCGAGTTTCTGACCTCCGCGCGCCAGCACAATCACGCAACGGAAACGGGCCGAGCGCTCCTTGCCACGCGCGCCGGCGAGTTTCTCCAAAAGCAGAGCACGGTTCGAGGTATCCGTGGCTCCTACGCCGGAAAATCTCGCGGACCAAACCCCTGGGGCACCTCCAAGCCGATCCACTTCCAGTCCGGAATCGTCTGCAATGACCCATCCCCCGAAGTGCTCGGACACAGCCAAGGCTTTCAGGGTGGCATTTTCCTCAAATGTGATCCCCGTTTCCTCCACCTCCCCCACTCCGCTGAGTGTTGAAAGATCGAGGACTTCAAAGTCGGAGCCCAGAATTTCCCGAATCTCGCCAACCTTGTGGGCATTTCTTGTGGAAACAAGGAGCCTGCGGCACAGAGAGGATTTCATAGTCGCATTTAAGCCTTTAAAAAGGACACCGCAACCCTTGAAAAGACGCCACGAAAAGTTGAAAGACGGCCCAAACAGAGACAGGCAAGACCAACCTTGGGAAAGACCGGGAACGATGGGGCTAAAGAATCTCGCGGTTCTGGCCTCGGAGTCGTTCAAAACCCTGAATGACCTGGCGTGGGGCGAGCTGACTCACATCGCCACCGAACCGGGCGACCTCCTTCATGATTCGTGAGCTAAGGTAGGTGTAGTCTTCCTTGGGAGTCAAATAGACCGTCTCCAAACGAGGCTCGAGTTTTCGATTCATGAGCGCCATTTGAAATTCAAACTCGAAATCCGAGACGGCGCGGAGGCCACGAATGACAGTGAAAACTCCATGCTCGCGGGCAAAATCCACCAATAATCCCTCGAGCGGAAGAATGGTAATGGCAGGGTCGTCTCCAAGAGTTTCGCGCAGCATGGCCATGCGCTCCTCGACGGTGAATAGCGGCCCCTTGGAGTTGCTGGCGGCAACGGCGATGATGAGGTCCGAAAATAAATGCGTGGAGCGCCTGATGACATCGAGGTGACCGAAGTGAACGGGGTCGAAGCTCCCGGGATAGATGGCGCGGCTTTTATTCATGGTTTGAGGGGCATTTTTTTGAAGCCATCCGAGGGCTGAAGCTTGCCGACATCGCCGCTGGTTTTTGTGGAGCGGATGGTGTCGCGGAATTTGTAAGCGGAGGGTTTGAGAATGCGGTCGCAAGTCTGAGAATCCATCGTAGCGAGGCCGAACTTGGCTTTGTAGCCGTAGTGCCACTCGTAGTTGTCGGCGAGCGACCAGCTGAAATATCCACGCACATCGTAGCCATCGCGGATGGCGCGCCCGATAGCAGCCAGGTGGTTTTTCATATACCAAACGCGCTTGGAGTCGTTCGGTGTGGCGATGCCATTTTCCGTGATCATCATGGGCTTGCCGTAGCGGTCGCCGACACGCCGGATTTCCTTGTAGAGGCCGGCTGGGTCGATGCGCCAGCCCATCATCGTGTAGTTGTGCCCCCTCCTCCAGGCTTCGGAGATGAACGATGTGGGGCTGGCAACCTGCGAGTAGTAGTAATTGATGCCGATGATGTCGCAGACATCCCAAACGCGGTCGAGGTGGTCGATATTTCCATGGATCATGGTATTGTAGAAAAGCCCGCCCGGATCGAGGGGTGAGCGCTCCCACCAAGGCAGGGCCTCGACGGATACGACTTTGGCAGTTGGTTTCACCTTTTTAATCCGCGCGGCGGCATCCCGGAACATCCCGGTGCTGGCATCGATCGCCTTCCAATAAGTGCCGAGGGCAAGCGTCATGGCCGGCGGCCACTGGCCGACGAGATAAGCTGTGGTGATCTGGCCATTCGGCTCGTTTTGTGGAGCGAAGTAATTCGTGTAAGGCGCGAGGCGGGGCAGAACCTTGTCGAGATACACGAGCCAGCGCTCACGAGCCTTGGGGTGAAGCCAATTCGAAGCCTTAGGATTTTTTTGATCATAGAGCCAATCGGGGAATGTGAAGTGCCAGAGGCAGACGACCGGTTCAATGCCGGCGGCTTTGAGGCGGCGGGCCATCGCGACATAGCGGTCGAGGGCCCCCTCGTTGAACTCGCCCATGCGCGGTTCGATGCGGGCCCACTCAAGACTGAACCGGTAGTGGGTGACGCCCGTTTTTTTCAACGCGTCGAGGTCTTTTTCAAAATGCGTCCAGGAAGAGAGGGCGTCCCCCTTTTTGGGAGCTCCACCCTTGGAAACCATGATGTCCCAATCGGTGGAAAAATACTCCTTATCGCCAGGTTTCACAGCTGGGTCCTCATATTGATAACTGGCTGTGGAAATGCCCCAAGCGAACTTCGTATCGGCATGGGGGAGCGGGCGCGGCGGGCGTGGCAACGGCCCCTTTGAGTCGTGACCGAGAGGATTGATGCTGCTGCAGGAGGTCAGTAGAGCCAGTGCAAGACAGGGGAGACTGGGCACGACGCAGCGCAAAGACAGGGTATCCATGGCATGAGCTAAAGCAGGCGATGCGCGCTGCGAAAGACTTTTTTGCGCATGCGGGCCGCGTTGGGTTTGCTCGGAGGGATCACTTTGTGATTAGGTGATACCGCATGAGCCAAGTCGCCTATCTCGGACCCGAGGGAACTTTTTCGGGAATCCTCGCCCGCCAACGATTCGGAGAAAAATCCGACCTGGTCGCCTGTGCCACCATCGATGGGGTGTTCCAATCCGTCCTCAGCGGGGAAACCCCCTTGGGCCTTGTGCCGGTCGAGAACTCATCAGGAGGGACGGTTTACGACACCATCGACCTGTTCATTCGCAATACCGGATCGATTTACATCTTGGAGGAGCTTGCTCTGGATATCCGCATCGCCTTGCTGGGACGAAAGGGAAAAAAATTGAAGACGGTTTATTCCCACTTCACCCAGATCAAACACCATGCCGACTGGCTGAAGGTCAACCACCCCGATGCCACGCTGGTTCCCGTATCCAGCACGGCCATAGCTGCCGAGCAGGCGGCGGCGAATCCTCAAGCGGCGGCCTTGGCTTCGCCCGGCGCGGCAGAACTCTACCATCTCGACATTCTTGCGACTCCTTCGGATGCCCAAGAGATCAATGTGACCAATTTTTTCACCATCGCCCGCAAGCCTGGCACCTCACGAAAGAATGCCAGCCGGACCGCGCTGGTCGCAACGCTGCTCAACGAATGCGGTAGCCTTCATAAATTCCTCGGTCCGTTTGCCCGGCAGAAAGTCAGCCTCACACGCATTGTTTCCCGCCCTGTGCCCGGCCAACCGCAGACCTATGTTTTTTATGTCGAGGTTGAGGGTGCGGAAACCGATCCAAGCGTGGCACTCGCCCTTGGCTCCGCGAAGCGCCAATCCCGCTCGATCTCAATGCTTGGGAGTTTTCCGCTCGGCCGCCGCTTCCGATCCTGACTTGTCAAAACCTGCTGCGTTTGCCAAAAGAACGCCATGTTCATGAAATACATCCGAACCCTCTCGTCGATTGTCGCAGTCTTCCTCTGCATCCCATTCCTGCAAGCGCAAGAGGAGGCCACGATCACGGTCAAGAAGAGCGATATGTTGAACATCTCCATCAAACCCTTCGCCGGTCCTGATGCGGCGATTGCAGGCAAAGTGGTGGCCAATGACCTCGACCTCTCTGGGCTTTTTTCCATTGGAATCCCCGAGCGCGCAAACTTCATTGTCAGTGCGACGGCATCTGGCGGTTCACTCCAAGGCCTTGTGACCGACAACCGAGGCACTGCCGTGCTCCAAAAAACCTACTCGGCTAATACCCGCACCGCAGCCCACCAGTTTTCGGATGACATTGTTGCCACGCTCGTTGATGGAAAAGGTATCGCGAGCTCGAAGATCGTCTTCGTGAGCAATCGCAGCGGGGCAAAGGAAATCTACTCTGCAGACTATGACGGAGCCAACCAACGCCAGATCACCCAAGACGGCGCCATCAGCGTCGCGCCGGCCATTTCTCCCGATGGCTCAAAGTTGGCCTACACTGGCTACCAGAGCGGCTACGCGGATATTTACAATGTGGACATCGTATCCGGATCGCGCTCAAAAATCCTCAACTTTCCTGGAACAAATTCCGGAGCCTGTTTTTCACCGGAGGGCAGCCGCATCGCCTGTTCGTTGAGCAAGGATGGAAACCCAGAGCTTTACATCGTTGCGGCAAACGGAAGCGGCGCACGCCGACTCACGCGCACCCGGGGCGTGGAGTCATCCCCCTCATGGTCGCCCGATGGCGCCGAGATTATTTACTCTTCCGATGAACGCGGCGGGCCGCAACTCTACCGCATCAGTGCAGCCGGTGGTGTAGCTCGGCTTGTCTCCACGGGCTATGGATACTGCACCGAACCCAGCTGGTCACCTGACGGAAAAAAGATTGCCTTCACAGTCCGTCAAGGTGGATTTGCTATTGCCGTAATGGACCTCGCCTCCGGCGCATCCCGCATCGTTGCCGAGGGGCAAGATCCAGCATGGGGAGCAGACTCCCGCCA
>NEUK01000040.1 GCA_002290555.1 Spartobacteria bacterium AMD-G4 | reverse complement strand
GCTTTCTCCCGCTTCGGATGGGGTGTTCATCTGCTGGCGCAGCATACAAAATGTGTAAATCTTTTATTCGCAGTTGGTGGTGGCCCCATATTGCCGTCTCGATTGTATGCGGCTCACAAGGGGAGCCATCCACTGCCACTCCTGCGGGGCCGAGCAATTGACGCGGCTTCCCTCCGCTTGTGGAAACTCTTTCTTCACAAGGTTTGCATCGACTTTTCTTCCGTTGTCGTAGTAGAAGAAAATGGTTTTTAACTCATGATCAAGTCATCCGCCTCTGCCACTCGTTCCGGTCCCTGCGCCGTGCACCAGTGGATTTTCTCATCCCTCGGAAAGAAAACCGTTGTAGCCGTCACCGGTATGTTACTCGTTCTTTTTGTAATCGGTCACTTAATCGGCAATCTGACCGTGTTCCTCGGCCCGGATGCGTTGAATGCCTATGCCGAGAAGCTCCACAGCCTCGGGCCGATCTTGTGGGTGGTGCGCATCGGTTTGCTGGCTGTGGTCGGTCTGCATATTTTTTTCACCATGCTCCTCTGGAAAGAAAACCAGAAGGCGCGGCCCAAAAAATACATCGCCTCGAACCCCATTGGCACAACAGTTTTCGCCCGCACGATGCGACTGAGCGGCCTCATCGTTCTGGCCTTTGTCGTCTTCCACCTCGCCCACTTCACCGCGCGGGTGGTGGATACCTCCTATCAGTCCATGACCACCACTCTCGCCGGGCATCAGGTTCACAATGTCTATGGGATGGTTGTGAAGGGCTTCAGCAGCGCTCCTATGGTGGCGATCTATGTAGTCGGCCTCTTTCTTCTCACTTTCCACTTGAGCCACGGGCTCAGCAGTCTTTTCCAGACGATAGGCATCACCAATACTCGCATTCGCAAAAACTACGAACTCGCCGGACGCTCCATCGCCTGGCTGTTGTTCCTCGGTTACACCTCAATCCCGATAGCAA
The DNA here is from genome assembly GCA_002290555.1 of Spartobacteria bacterium AMD-G4. Classification (GTDB taxonomy): domain Bacteria; phylum Verrucomicrobiota; class Verrucomicrobiia; order Chthoniobacterales; family Terrimicrobiaceae; genus UBA967. Next base: position 13,910 of record NEUK01000040.1, on the reverse strand, counting down.
TTCTTGTTTTCGGACTTGGAAAAGGAGCCGCACAATGACACTCGACCCTAACATTCCCGACGGTCCTCTCGACAAGAAGTGGACCAATTACAAAAATAACGCGAAGCTCGTCAGTCCCGCCAACAAGCGGAAATTCGAGCTCATCATTGTCGGATCTGGCCTCGCCGGTGCTTCGGCAGCGGCAACCCTCGCCGAGCAGGGTTACAATGTGAAATGCTTCTGCTTCCAGGACAGCCCTCGCCGTGCCCACTCGATCGCCGCGCAAGGTGGCATCAATGCCGCAAAAAATTACCAAAATGACGGTGACAGCGTTTACCGCCTTTTCTACGACACCATCAAGGGCGGTGACTTCCGCTCCCGTGAGGCCAATGTGCATCGCTTGGCTGAAGTCAGTGTAGATATCATCGACCAGTGCGTTGCCCAAGGCGTGCCCTTCGCCCGCGAATACGGCGGCTTGCTCGACAACCGCTCGTTCGGCGGTGCTCAAGTGTCGCGCACCTTCTACGCCCGTGGACAGACTGGCCAGCAGCTGCTTCTCGGTGCCTACGCCGGCCTCAGTCACCAGATTGCCACAGGCGCGGTGAAAATGTTTCCCCGCACCGAAATGCTCGACCTCGTATTGGTTGACGGCCACGCGAAAGGTATCGTCGTCCGCGATCTGAATACGGGTGAAATTACTAGTCACTCGGCAGATGCCGTTCTGCTCTGCACTGGCGGCTACGGCAATGTTTTCTACCTTTCGACAAACGCCCGAGGCAGCAATGTCACAGCCACCTTCCGCGCGCACAAGCGTGGCGCGTTGTTCGCCAATCCTTGCTTCACTCAAATCCACCCGACCTGTATCCCTGTGAGTGGCGACTACCAATCCAAGCTCACGCTCATGAGCGAGTCGCTCCGCAATGATGGCCGCATCTGGGTTCCCAAGCGCAAGGAGGATTGCGGAAAAGACCCCTCATCCATCCCCGAGGCGGACCGCGATTATTTCCTCGAGCGCAAATACCCGAGCTACGGCAATCTCGCCCCTCGCGACATTTCGTCCCGCTCGGCCAAGGAAGCCTGCGACGAGGGCAGGGGAGTCGGCCCTGGCGGACTCGGCGTCTATCTGGATTTTGCGGATGCCATCAAGCGTCTTGGGCAAAAAACTATCGAGGAACGCTACGGCAACCTCTTTGAGATGTATCGAAACATCACTGGCGAGAACGCCTACGAACGCCCGATGCGCATCTACCCCGCCGTCCACTATACGATGGGCGGTCTCTGGGTGGACTACAACCTCATGAGCAACATCCCCGGTCTGCATGTGCTCGGGGAGGCGAATTTCTCGGATCACGGCGCAAACCGCCTCGGAGCTAGCGCCCTCATGCAAGGTCTGGCCGACGGTTATTTTGTGATTCCCTATACTCTCGGCAACTACCTCACCACCCAGTTCGGCAAGAAAGTCGATGCCAACCATCCAGCCTTCGAGCAGGCTCTCAAGGAAGCCAAGGCCCATGTGCAGCGCCTCATCGACATCAAAGGCACGCGCCCAGTGGATAGCTTCCACCGCGAGTTGGGCCTCATCATTTGGGACTACTGTGGCATGGCCCGCTCGGCGGAAGGTCTCACCGAGGCGATTGGAAAAATTCAAAAACTTCGCAAGGAGTTCTGGAGCGACCTCAAGCTCATTGGCGGCGCCGATGGTATCAATATGGAACTCGAGCGCGCCGGTCGCGTTGCCGATTTCCTGGAGTTTGGCGAACTCATGTGTCTCGACGCCCTCACGCGCGACGAATCCTGTGGCGGTCACTTCCGCACTGAGCATCAGACCCCCGAAGGCGAAGCGCTCCGCAACGACGAACAATTCTCCTTCGTTTCCGCCTGGAAATACGAGGGGGAGGGAAACACCTCCACGCTTGTCAAAGAACCCCTTGTTTACGAACAGGTCAAACCTTCCACACGCAGCTACAAATAATCCGCAACCATGAAATTCCATCTCAAAGTTTGGCGGCAGAAAGATTCCAACTCCGAAGGAACCCTCGAGGATTACACGGCCGAAAACATACCCGCCAATGCTTCATTTCTCGAGATGCTCGACATTGTGAATAACAGCCTTACGGGCAAGGATGTGCAGCCGATCCAGTTTGAATCCGATTGCCGCGAGGGCATCTGCGGCACTTGCTCGCTCACGATCAACGGCGTTCCCCATGGTCCAGGCCGCGGAACGACCTGCCAGCTCTACATGCGCAGTTTCCACGATGGCGACACCATTACCATCGAACCCTTCCGCGCTGACGCGTTCCCCGTTCGGCGCGATGTGGTGGTAGACCGCTCCGCCTTCGACCGAATCATTCAGGCCGGTGGATACATCAGCGAGCGCGGCGGGTCCGCGCCGGATGCCAACGCCGTTCCCATTTCAAAAACCATCGCCGACAAAGCGATGGATGCCGCCGCCTGCATCGGCTGCGGTGCCTGTGCCGCCGCCTGCCCAAACGGCTCTGCCATGCTCTTCGTGAGCGCCAAGGTCACCCATCTCGGTCTCCTGCCCCAAGGCAAGCCCGAAGCCGACCGCCGTGTCCTCGGCATGGTTCGCCAAATGGACAAGGAGGGATTCGGTAATTGCTCCAACTACTATGCCTGCGAAGCTGTTTGCCCCGCTGGAGTCCCCGCTGCGTTCATTGGTCGCATGAACCGCGAATTCACCGCCGCCTCGTTCAAGGAGATGGTGGGAATGACGGTGTAGTATTCGACTTTCTCCAAGACCGCTGCGGAGAGCAGGGTCGTGGGCAAGTTCTCAGGACAGTTTCAAAAATGCGGCGAGAGGGCTCGTCGCGGACGCGTGGTCGAGTCGCATGGGGAGACCCGCCTCGTGGGCCTCGCGGGCAGCTTTCACAGTGGCTCGGAAGGCTCTTGCCATACGGACCGGATCTTCTGCGGCCGCGACGGCAGTATTCACAAGCACAGCGTCGGCTCCCATCTCCAGGGCCTCGGCGGCATGGCTGGGAGCTCCGATTCCCGCATCCACAATCACCGGGACTGTCGCTTGCTTGATGATAATTTCAATCTGCGAGCGGGTATCGAGGCCCCGGTTGCTTCCAATCGGCGAGCCGAGAGGCATGACTGTGGCGGTGCCCACATCCTGAAGTCGGCGGGCAAGGACGGGGTCCGCATTGATGTAGGGCAGAACCGTGAAGCCCTCCTTAACGAGAATCTCAGCGGCCGCGAGCGTTTCGATGGGATCCGGAAGGAGGTAGTGCGGGTCGGGGTGGATCTCGAGTTTCACCCACTGGGGCAGACCGGCGGCTGCGGCAAGACGCGCCAGGCGGACGGCCTCCTCGGCATTCATAGCCCCGCTGGTATTCGGAAGGAGCAGGTATTTCTTGGGATCAATGAAATCGAGGATGTTTGCAAAAGGGTCCTTATTCCCGCTCAGATCGGCCCGGCGCAGCGCAACAGTGACGATTTCGCAACCACTCGCCTCCAGCGCATCGCGCATGGTTTCATTGGAAGAAAACTTGCCCGTGCCAAGAAGGAGTCGGGATGAAAACGAACGGCCGGCGATAATGAGTGGTTGAATCACAGTGCGCCCATGATGCAATCGGGGCAGATGGTGAGCAAGCACAGGGTGCTGATGGCAGGGCTTGCGCTTGGGTTAAGGTCTGGTTGAGATAAGATTTCGGATTGCAAAACCCTTGGACGAAAATCCACGAAAAATAATATCAAACAGATTGCGGATCGTTACGCGAAAATCGCCGACTGGAGCGATGAGGATGCCTGCTACATTGGCCGGGTTCCCGCGCTTTCCTACGGCGGAGTGCATGGATGTGAGCGGACTGCGGTGTTTTCTGAAATCTGCCAAGTGGCCGAGGAGGTCGTAGAAATCATGCTGGCGGATGGGCGGAAACTTCCCACTCGGAGCAAAAAAAATACAGCGGCAAGTTTGTTGTGCGGGTTGATCCTGGTCTCCATGAGGCCTTGGCGTTGAAGGCGGAGGAGCGTGGAAGCAGTCTCAATGCCGTCGCCTCTGCAGCCTTGCGTGCGGGCCTGGCGGCTTACTTCGCTGTCGATTTGATCCACACCTCGACACGGCGATTTTTGGTGCGGCCCACTAAGTTAGAGTTGCTGGCTATTGGCAAAATGGATCCCACGCCCTCGATAGCCTTGGGGTTCACACCGCGCACTTCCAACTCGCTCGAGACCAACTCAGCAAATTTTCGGGAGCGCTCGAGATCGATGTTCGTATCCCCCGAGGCGTCGGAGAAACCGATGAGGATAATCTGGGCCTTTTCAAGCTCTGGCCGGCTTAGGGCGCCAACAAGGCGATCCAAATCCCTTGAGGCCTTGGTATCGAGCCGGGATTCGTTCGGGTGGAAGCGCAGGCTCAAGCTGAGTCGCTCCGCGTCTTTGGCAAGTTCAACATAGGCCTGAGGCGCTGCGGGTGGCACCTTGATGCCATGCGGGTCGATGGCTTGTTTGATGAACCCGGATCGGCTGACGATTTCTTGGCCCTCGTTACCCAAACAAAACTCCACGAATTCCCTCGCCCAAGCGGCGGAAGGGATCGGGGAGGAATAAAAATACAAGCGGCGCGAGAGCACATAGTCCTCCGTGGCCACTGTGAATGCCGTGGGCATGAGCGGCGCGCACTCGCCGTCGCCGACTGCGAGGGCTTTGCAATTTTTGATATATGGCAACCCGACGAAACCGATTGCATCGGGGTCGTTTGAAACACTCTGCGAGAGGTCCATGCTATCCTCGATGCGCTTTGCATCTGGGCTGAGAGACTTTTTTCCCATTACCATGGCTTGGAACGACTCGAAAGTGCCTGAATTGGCATCCCGTGCATACAAGCGGATTGCTCCTCCCTTTTCGCGCCCGAGTTCGGACCAATCGCGAACCGATCCCGAGAAGATTTCGGCGATCTGGTCTTTATTGAGGCGTGAAACCGGGTTGCCCGAGTGGACGATCACAGCGAGGCCGTCGAGCCCAATGACATGCTCGCAGCTCGGCGTCCGCAAGTCGCCTAGGCCTTTGCTCAGCAAATCGGCATGAACCTCCTCCTTCACCTCGTTTGAGGACATGGCGAGGTCGCAAGTGGCCTTTGCAAGACTGATGAAGCCTGTCTTTGAACCATGGGAATGAATTTCCACGGCGCCGGAATTTGTGTTTTTCGTCATTTGAAAAACAAGGCGCTTCTCAAGCGGTGTGTTACCTTGGTCGATGGAGACCACAGAGGCCCCTTTCTTTTGGAGAAACCCCTCAACGAGCGCTGGTGCCAATTTCGAGCCGATCGTGTTGGATCCATGGATTCGCAAAACTGGCCCTCCCGCACCAGGCGGGCTTGTAGCTTGCCCACGCGCAAAAACCCAAAGTGTGCCGAGGAGCACCAACAACGCTGAACCTGCCATTAACAAAAGCCTCCAGAATTTGGGTTTCGCAGACACAGGTGAAGGGGTGGGGGCCATCGGAACTTCGGGCAGCGTCCCTGTCTGATGCCGCTCAAGGGACGGGAGCTCCATTTCGTCGAAGTGAAAAGAGCCTGTTTCATCTCCAGTCGGCTGATTCGTAGGCTTGAGGATGCGCGCCGGGACAGTGATACCGCGGGTGGAAATCTGTCGTCTTCCAGTGATGATTTCGAACTCCTCAAGAGCCTTTGTGGCATTGGCCGGGCGGTCGGAAGGGCACCTGGCCATCAAAGACATAATCCAGTCGGCCATTGAGGGAGGCAGGTCGCTTCGAACCTCCGAGAGGTGCCTCACCGCGTGTGTAAGGTGGGCGTCCAGAATTTCCTCTCTTGTCTTTGCAGTGAAGGGAGGAAATCCCGTGAGGGTAAAGTAAAACACACAACCTAGGGAGTAGAGATCGGTGCGTTCACTGGCTGGAGCGCCCTCGATTTGTTCGGGAGCAATCCAGTGGATCGATCCGGAGATCGATCCATCGGCCTTCTGTTCCTCTGGGCTCTCGTCTCCGGCGAACGACGCAATTCCGAAGTCTAAAACTTTGACTTGGTAGGAACCCGTTGGCAACCGGCAGAGCATGATATTTGCGGGTTTGATGTCTCTATGGACCAATCCTGCGTGGTGTGCGCAGCAGATTCCCTCAAGACATTGTCTGGCAATATCACTAAAAGTAGCGGTATCGAGAGGCGCTGCTCCGACCGTCTGCTCGAGCGTCTCGCCCTGAATATACTCCATCACAATGTAGGGGACATCCCCATCGATTCCCAAATCATAAATGGTAACGATGTTAGAGTGCTTTAGCGTGGCCAAGCACATGGCCTCCTGCCAAGTGTCGCGAACATCATTTCCCTCGAGGTTCCCGACTTTGATTTGCTTGATTGCAACAGTCCGGCGCAGATGTGTGTCCCAAGCCGTATAAACTTGGCCTGCTCCGCCCTCCCCAAGAAGTGTCTTGAACTGGTAGCGCGACGCGAGGGACTGTGGATTGACTCCGGAGGACATTGCTCTCCTAAAAAATCTATGCGGTGTCGCTGCGGAGGCATTGTCTACTTTGTAACAATCGCGTCACATTTGCCTCCTGTGGGTAGCTCGTTTGGTGGAAGGGGAGAAGAAGGAAGGCGGAGAAGTCAGGCCACGAGTCGTCTGGCCAGGGCGATGGTGTCGATGTCCGCGGCGGACTTGTCGCGGCGGATGCGGGTGATGCGCGGGAAGCGGAGGGCGAGGCCGGAGGGGTGGCGGGGGCTTTCGCGGATGGAGTCGAAGGCGATTTCGAGGACGACGAGGGGTTCGACTTCGATGCGGTTGCCGGTTTGTGAGAGGGCGGTGGAGAGGAATTCATCGGTGAGGGCGGCGATCTCGAGGTCGGTGAGGCCGGTGTAGGCTTTGCCGATGGTGGCGAGGGCGCCCGTTTTTTCATTGCGCACGGCGAAGGTGTAGTCGCTCAGGACGCCGCGCCGTTTGCCGTGGCCGTATTCCACGGCGGTGACGACGACATCGAGAGTGGCGAGGCGTTTCTTGAGTTTGATCCAGGCGAGACCCCGGCGGCCGGGTTGGTAGTGGCTGGCGGGGTCTTTGATCAGGAGGCCCTCGTGTCCTGCGGAGCGGATGTCGCGGAAGTGGGCGTCGATTTCCTCCGCGCTGGCGGCGTGAAGGATTTCCGCATGGCGAAGGGGCTCGGGAAGGGCGAGGGCACGCAGGAGTTCGCGACGGCGGCGGAGGGGTTCCTTCAGCAGGCTGGTGCCGTCGAGTTGCAGGATGTCGAAAACAATGCAAGCGACGGGGATTTCATTTTCAAAAAAGAGGTCGGACTCTTGGCGCCCGAGGCGCTTTTGGAGATCTTGAAAAGGCAGGGGGCGTCCATCACGCCAAGCCAGAATCTCGGCATCGAGAATGGCTTCACGCCCGAGTGCTGAGGCCGCCCTTGCGATCTCGGGAAAACTGGAGGTGACCACCTTGAGGTCGCGGGTGAAAATCTCCGTGCGCTTTGTGTCGGTGTGGATTTGAGCCCGTATGCCGTCGAACTTCGGCTCGATCCAGAGCATGGCAGCATTGGCAAAGCGGGCTTGCACGGCGGCGGCATCCGGTTCGGGCGAGGCCAGCATGCACTTCACGGGCTGAAAGAGCCGCATCGCCCGTTCGTGGAGGCGGCGTTCACGCGCCATGAGTGCCACAAGTCCCAAGTCTGCGCAGAACATATTTGCCTCGCGCACCTCAGCGGGATCGGCTTCGAAGGCCTCGGCGATGCATTCCTCCAGCAAGCCCTCCTTGAGGCCGATGCGCAGGTCGCCGGAGAGGATCTTCACGAGAAACTTTGCCGCAACGGGCGGTGTGGATTGAAAGAAACGCGTCAGGATATCGATCTTTGCGACTCCCGAGGAGGCTGAACGCAGGTCTTCCAGCAAGGTCGCAACCTCGCGCAGTGTGGGATTTGCCGAACCCGAGCCTGTGGCCATGACGGTTTCGGCCGTGAGCCCGCTCTCGTTGATGCCCCGGGCGAGGGGACGGAATTCCGCTTCTGGCATTCCCGAGGCTTTGATGAGTGCCGCACGAATGATGGTTCTGCCTGCCTGATGCGGCGCGGGGTCCATCGAGGAAAATGCGGAGCCCGAGAGCCAGAGGGCGGCAAGGCGCAGGTCGGCATCTTCAATCTCTCGAAAATAAGCTGAAAGAAGTCCGATCTTCGCCTGCTTGCCTGTGAGGGACGCGATCTCCTCGCCGACGGCACAAAACTTGAGAAAACCGCACGCCGATGCGGGAGGCGCGCTTGGCTTGGAGACCGTCTGTTTGCGGGGAAGGTCTATCGCGAGATCGAGTTGGTTCGGTCCCGTGAGCGCCCAAGCGTCGATGCCGCGCAAGCGCAGATCGGCGGCGAATTCGGACGCGAAGCCGTGCAGGGTGAGGACTCGCTTGGGAGCGACATTTTCCACATGCCGCAGGAGGTCGTCATAGCCCGCATGGTCGGAAAGAGGGAAGGCCGCATCGCAGCGCATGCGGTGAATGGCGCCGGCATCCATCGCCCAGCCGGTGATGGCCGCAACGCGCCGCTTTTTCACCAGGGCCATGGATTTGCTTCCGGCGCTGGTGGGTGGGCAGATGAGGACATGGCCCGCCGCAGTTTTTGTGTCCCACGTGGCGTGCTCGGGAAAAACGATGCCCTCGGATTCATAGACCGGCACGAGTTTGGCAATGGTGGAGTGGAGCATAACCCGCAAGCCGGCATCGCGCAGGTTCGCCAGGATTTCCTGGGATTTCCCCAGAGAGTATCCGAGCAGAATGGGCGTCGCGCCCTCCTCGAGCCCTTCGATGCAAAACTTCAGGATTTGCGCCATGACCTTCTCAAAGGGCGGGAACACATAGCGGGGAAGTCCGTAGGTGGTCTCCATGATGAGGGTTTCGGCGTGAGTGTGGGCGGTCGTTTCGGCGCTGGCACCCTGCCTGAGTTTGAAGTCGCCCGTGTAGAGAAGGCTTCCTTGGTCGGTCTCCACAAAACACTGGGCGGATCCCAGAACATGCCCGGCCGGCAGTAGGCGCATGCGGAATTTCCCAAAGTCGCGCATTTCTCCGAAAGGCAGGGGAATCTTCTCGCCGTGCAGGGTGCCCATTCGCGCCTCCATGAGACGAAGGGTCGCCGGTGTGGCGATGGTGCGCTCGTGGCGTCCGGTGTGGTCGCTGTGGGCGTGCGAAACGAAGGCCAGCGGCTTGGAATAATGCGGATCCAGCCACAGATCGGGGCGGGGGAGGTGGACGGCCCCGCGGTGCCGGACCTCGATCATAGTCGGGATATCAATTCGTCGAGCCCGTGCCCCAGCGTTTGTGGAAGAAGCGTTCCCATGGTGAAAAGAGAATACGATCCGCAAGGAGACCTATCGCCACAATAATGACCATGACGGCTACGACCTGGTCCATGGCCAAAAGCTCTCGTCCGTACTGGAGAAGCTGTCCAAGACCGAAACCGCTGAGGATCGTTACAAAAATCTCCGCCGCCATGAGCGAGCGCCACGCGAAGGCCCAGCCCTGCTTCATGCCGCCGATCAGGTAGGGAAGCGAGGCGGGAAGGATGACATTGACCCAAGTGTGAAGACCCTTTGAACCCATCGTGCGAGCAGCGCGGAGATAAATCGGCGGCATCGAGCGCACGCCATCACTTGTGGCGATGAGGACGGACCAGAGGGTTCCCATGACCACCACAAAGAGCATGGCGGCCTCCGTCTGGCCGAACCAGAGAAGCGCAAGCGGCACCCAACAGACGCTTGGCAGGGTCTGGATGCCGAGCGCGAGGAGACCAAGGGTGTCTTGTAAAATCCGAAAGCGCGAGGTGAGCAGGCCGAGTGGAACTCCAAAAAGAAGACCGATGCCGTAGCCCAGCAGTAATCGTTTCATTGTGACCATCGTGGATGTGACGAGTGTGCCATCCATTGTCGCCTGCCACATGTATTCAAGCACATTGAGCGGGGAGGGGAGTAACACGGGCGACCACAGGCCCGAGCGCGATGCGACCTCCCAAGAAACAAGAAGGACGAGGAAAAATGCCACTGTGAAAATGCGGTGAATCATTCGGAGACCTCCTTACCCTGACCACTGGTGAAGCCTTTGAGCGCGGTCGTGATTTCTGTCGAGTAGCGCGCGAGTTCCACGCTGTTGATGTCGCGGGGGCGTGGAAGCTCGATTCGGAATTCGGCGCGGATGCGGCCGGGATTTGGTGAAAAAAGAAGCACGCGGTCGCCGAGGCAAGCGGCTTCGCGGACATTGTGGGTCACAAAAATGATGGTCTTGCGGCGGGCCTCCCAGATGCGCTGGATGTCGCCGTAGAGGTGTTCGCGGGTGAGGGCATCCAAGGCGGCAAAGGGTTCGTCCATGAGCAGCACGCGGGGGTTGGGAGCCAATGCGCGGGCCAGTGCGACGCGCTGCTTCATGCCGCCGGAGAGTTCATGGATATTGGCGCGTTCGGATTTTTCCAATCCGACGAGGTGGAGGTAGTATTTGGCAACCTCGCGGCGTTCCTTGGAATTGAGCCCTGGCTTGAGGCGAAGGCCGAAGAGGACATTGCCCATGACATCCAGCCAGGGAAAAAGCGCATGCTCTTGGAACATGACCATGCGGTCGCGTCCAGGGCCGGTGATGTTTTCTCCATTGGCCAGAATTTGCCCGCTGTCAGGCTGGTCGATGCCGGCGATGAGATTCAGTAGCGTGGATTTGCCGCAGCCGCTGGGGCCGACAAAGCAGAGAAACTCACCTTCTCCCACTTTCACACTCACGCGGTCGAGGGCAAGGACCTTGCCGCGATCGGTGGTGAAGGATTTTGAAACATTATTGGCCTCTATGCGCTCGGGACTTGTATTGGCGAGTTCACTTTGGAGGCTGACAGTGACTTTTTTCATGGCTGCCAAAGGAGGTTTTTCAGGTCGACGCGAGCCCTGATGAAGCCGACTTCTCGCGCATGTTGCAGGAATTCGTTGAATGGCTCGATCGATACGGAAGTGTTGGGATGCAGGCGCGTCCAAGCCTCATCAATGAGTTTCTGCGACATCTCGCGTCGCGTGATTGCGCTCAGTTCGTCGCGCACACGGCGCCGGGCCTCCTCTGGGTTCGCTTGTATCCAATCTGTGAGCCCTCGATGGGCCTCAAGGAATTTGGAGGCCAAGTCGGTATGCTCCTGCAGGAATCCCATACGGCCCGCAAGCACGGTGGTAAGGGCATTCGGATCGGAATGGAAGATGCTGCCATCCGCCTCGTTGATCAGTCGCGTCACCCAAGGCTCCACTGTCCAGGCGGCATCGAGTTTTTTTTGGGTAAAAAGCTGAAGCATGTCGGGATTAGTGGTCGGAATGACGCGGGCATCGCCGCCAACGAGCGTTACTTTGATTCCCTGCGCGAGCAGCCAAGCCCGGCATTCCACATCCTGCGTATTTCCGAGTTGCGGAGTGGCGATGGTTTTTCCCCTGAGATCATCTGCTGAGGTGATGGTGTTGCTGCGGACGACGAGCGCCTCGCCGCCGCGCATCGATCCGGACATGACGCGGACCTCCTTACCGTTGGCGCGAGCATGTGCGTTCACCACGGGGCTTGGTCCCACATATGTCATGTCGATCGCTTTGGTAAAGAAAGCCTCCATTGCAGAGGGGCCCGCATTATAAATTGACCACTCGATTTTCACGGGTTGCCCCATACGGGACTCGAACCAGCCTGAGCCCCCGCGTGACATATTGGATGCCACGAGTGCTTGAGCATGAGTGATATTCGGGAAAAATCCGACACGAATAACCTGCTCGGCCTGTGCCTGGGCGAAAGGGACAAACAGAACAAGAAGGATGCAGGCTTTTAAAAGTTGATCAATAGAATCAACTAAAGCCCCCATCCGGTCATGGACCTCCCTTCGTTTCGTGAAAATTCCCATCGTGCGGAAGCTTCTCTGGAAACGCTGGAGAGTCAACGAAAGACTCCAGCTTGGCATTTTGCGATATCTAGGGCAGGCTGCAGGGATATGGGAAAGCGAGTCTTGATTTTATCGGCTTCCGTGGGTTCTGGGCATGTCAAAGCAGCCGATGCCTTGGCGCGTGCGATGCGGGCCAGGAGTGATGTGGACGAGGTTTTCTCGGATGACTCGCTCGACCACACAAATGTCCTTCATAAGCAATTTTACTCCACGCTTTATAAAAAACTTTCTGCCATGTTGCCGGAGTTTCTGGGCTGGTGGTATGAAACGAGCGATGACCCCTGGGTGGCAGACAAAGGGCGATTGCTCATCGATTTGCCTCAAGCTTGGCCGCTCATCAACTTGGTGAAGGAATTTCGGCCCGATGTGATCCTGTGCACGCATTTTATGCCGGCCGGTGTCATCTCGTGGCTCATTTCAAACGGGAAACTCGATGCGCGCTTGGGGGTAGTGATTACCGATTTTCACTTTCACGCTTTCTGGATCACCCGCGCGTTCAACTGGTATTTTGTGGCGCAAGAGGATGATAAAATCCACATGGAGGCGCTCGGTGTGCCTGGCGACCGCATTCAGGTCACCGGCATTCCTGTGGAGCCTGAGTTTGGAAAAGCTGTCAATGTGGATGCCGTGCTTGAGCGTCATGGTCTGCAGCCCGGCAGGCCAACGATCCTTGTGGCGGGCGGCACACTGGGAATGAGCCCTGCCACGGCTGTTGTGAGGCAGTTGCTCCAGCTGGAGCGGGATTTTCAAGCGATCATCGTCTGCGGAAAAAATCAGGAAATGCAAAACGAAATCATCGATTTGCTCAAAGATCGTCCGGCGGATTTCCGCGTTCTCGGCTTTACCACCGAGATGTCCGATTTCATGTCTGTGGCCACGATTTTGCTGAGCAAACCCGGTGGTATGACCACTGCAGAGGCTCTGGCCTGCGGCTTGCCGATGATGATTCTCGACCCGATTGGTGGTCAGGAGGAAAGGAATGCCGATGTCCTTCTCGAGGCTGGCGCTGCTGTGAAATGCACAGAGGTCACCCTCGTCGCCCACAAGCTCCGCCGCTTGTTCGACGAACCGGACCGGCTCAAACAAATGTCCGAAAACGCCCGCAAGCTTGGCCGGCCGAATGCGGCGGCGGACATTGCCCGCATCGTTCTCGAGGAACCCGACAGGCGCCCGGTGATCATTTCAAAACTTCGCGAGAAGGCCCTGCGTAAACGCATCGCCGCTGCGGGATAGGGATATGGAAAATACCACACCATTTCTGATCGGAGTCGCCACTTCGGGATACCAGAGCGAGGGCGGATACAATGGGCCTGGAGAACCCCACAACAATTGGGGCGCCTGCGAGCAATCTGGCCGCGTGGATCGCACCGGTCTCGCCGCAGATTTCTGGCACAGGTATCGCTCCGACTTTGATCTGGCTCGGGGCATGGGCCTCAATGCCTTTCGTCTGAGTATCGAGTGGGCGCGTGTGCAGCCCTCCTACACAAACAGGCCCGGACCCGCTCCTGCATTTGATGGGGCTGCGGTGGATGCCTATGCAGATCGCGTGGCGGCTTGTCGTGAAGCGGGCATGGAGCCTGTGCTCACGCTACAGCATTTCACTCATCCAGCATGGTTGGGTGTGGATGCGTGGCTGTATGACACCACGCCCGAGGCATTTCAGAAATTCGTTCAATATACTGTTGCGCGCCTGAACCGCAGGCTGTGCGATACGCTGGGCCAGTCGCCGGTAAAGTGGTATGTGACCCTCAACGAGCCAAACATGCTCGTTTTAAACACCTACTTGAACCGGCATTTTCCGGGTGGTCCCGAGGCGGGAATCCCTGTGGGCCTGCGCGCTTACAACCGTCTTCTGGCTGCGCATGTGAAGGCCTACAACGCGATTCATGACCTGTATGAATCGCAGGGATGGCCCACTCCGATGGTATCGATGAATACCTTTTGCAGTGATGTCTATTGGTCCGAGAACATGCTTCTCGACTTGCTGTCTCTGAGGCTAAACAAAATCGAGCCTTCCGATGCGGTAGATTATTTTCGTTCGC
>NEUK01000004.1 GCA_002290555.1 Spartobacteria bacterium AMD-G4 | reverse complement strand
CGTGACTTGGGGATCGGGCAGGTATGGGAAATTGCACCTGGCCGTGGACGCAAAGCGCATTACGACCAAGCCTGTCGGGATGCGATCATCAACGCGACCTTGCAGACGAAACCAACCACGCCGCTCAAAACGATACATTCCATTTCACCCCGCTTTTTGGTTCTCACGAGCTGAAATTGCAGACGACGCCGAAGGCGGTGACGCCGTTTGCCGGGATGGCTTCGTTTTTTGTGTGGCTGGGGGCGATTTTGGGCCGGAAGGGGCGGGATGTGGTGTTGAGGTTTTCTGAAAGTTGGGGTGGTCTCAAAAAGCACATCTCGTTGATCAAAGGGGCATTGAATGCCAGAAATCTAATCGCGCCGCTTTTGCCCAAGCCACCGGGTGAGCGAGAGATTTTGGATGCTCTGGCATGCGGGGGGTGCGCCATTTAGGAGAGATTCAAGGCAGCAATTTCCGTTCAATCGCCGGATTCGGGTTAAATCGAAATTCATGCCGATTTTAGGAGTTTTCAAAATCGGGGCCTTTTTGACGGAGTCAGTTTTTCGGGTTTTGCAAAAGGCTCAATTCAATAAGATTTTATCTTAAACAAGATCCAGCTGAACCGAGCTTGTCACCCAATAAACAAATCTTTATGAAACTGAAACTTCGCTTTCTGGATTCTATCTTTACCCATTCCTCAAACCATCACCGACATGCAAAATCCCATTTCACGCAAAGGCATCATTCTCGCCGGAGGTTCTGGCACGCGGTTGTATCCACTCACCATCGCGGTGAGCAAGCAGCTCATGCCTGTGTATGACAAGCCGATGGTTTACTATCCGCTGTCGGTGCTCATGCTGGCGGGCATCCGAGAGATTCTGCTGATTTCCACGCCGGAGGATTTGCCGCTCTTCGAGCGCTTGCTCGGTGATGGCAGCCAGTTTGGCATTTCGCTGAGCTACGCCGCCCAACCACGTCCGGAGGGGCTTGCACAGGCGTTCCACATCGGAGCGGACTTTGTGGGCGATGCTCCATCCGCCCTTGTGCTGGGTGACAATATTTTCTACGGGCAGAACTTCGTTGAGGCCATCGAGGCGGCTGATGCGCGTCGCGCGGGGGCCACGATTTTTGGTTACCATGTTGCGGAGCCGACGGCCTACGGCGTAGTGGAGTTCGCGCCCGATGGACGCGTCCTCTCGATCGAGGAGAAGCCCGCCAAGCCGAAGTCGAACTTCGCCGTGCCGGGCCTTTATTTCTACGATGATCGAGTGGTGGGACTTGCCCGCGACCTGAAACCCTCGGCCCGGGGCGAACTCGAGATTACCGACCTGAACCGCCTCTATTTGGAGGAAGGCAACCTCCAAGTCGAACAACTGGGCCGTGGCACTGCTTGGCTCGACACCGGCACGCATGAATCTCTCATGGAAGCCGCCGAATTTGTCAGCGTCATCGAGCGCCGCCAAGGTCTGAAGATCGCGTGTCTGGAGGAAATCGCGTTGCGCAACAAATGGATAGATCAAGCAGGCTTGGAAGCCCAGATCGCCCGCCTTGGCAAATCCAGCTACGGAGCGTATCTGCGGCGGCTCTTGAAATAATTTCGCCCACCTTGCGAGCGAGGATTTTCGGTTTACTCTTGATCTACAATATGACCAAGCCTGTTTTCCATGGCGTCCTCACGGCTCTTTCACTTGCCCTCCTGCTGGTTGGATGCGAGTCGGTATCCTACACCGCTCAATTTTACCGCCCGTCCACCGCACGGGTGTTTCCTCCCAAACCGAAGGACTACAGTGTTCCCATCTTTTCAAAACCACCGGACCGCCCCTACACCGTGATCGGCAGGCTCTCCTTCACCGCGAACGCCAGTTACGACTTCATGATCCGGGCCATTCATTACAACACACGCCTCCAAGGTGGCGATGCCGCCATCATGCTGCACGAGGATATCGAGCAAAGGCCCTACAACTACTATGTGCCCGGCTACACATCGTATGTGCCTGTGACCACCTACAGTTTCGGCACGACCAACTCGAGGTATTGCGGCCCGGGTGGCCCGACCCGCCGCTCGGAATACGGCACCAGCACATCCACCACATACCTTCCGGCCTTCAATCCCGGCTATATGGGTGTCGGAATGCTCACGCTGCGTTCGATCGACGCTTCGATTATCCGCTACAAATAAAACCTCACCATCTTCGGCTCGCAAATGCCCTGCCTGTGCGCGAGGCTAAACGCAGGGATGCAGAATTTGATTTCTCATATGGGTTTGCCATTGGCCTCGACGGGCGTGCCGCCGATGTTTTCCTTGCTGGCCTTCATGCTGGTGGGCGTGGTGGTTGCGTCTCTCGTTCTTTTGAAGCTGCGGCAATCCCTCCTTGTCGCCTATTTTTTATGCGGACTTGCGATCGCAAATACCGGTCTCCTGGAAGCCGTGGCAGGCGAGCAGGCGAGGGAGGCCGTGGCCTCCATGTCGGAGATCGGGGTCATGCTCCTGCTATTCGTTCTGGGAATGGAATTCTCGCTTGGCGAGTTACGGCATTTACGCCGCTATGCGTTTCTCGGGGGTTCGGTGCAAGTGGGAGTCACGATGCTGGGCGCGGGTTTGGTGACGCGCTTTTATTTCGGCCTTGAGTGGCCGCTCGTCGCGGTGGTGGCGGTGGCATGTGCGCTGAGTTCTACGGCCATCAGCGTGAAGCTCTACCACGACATGGGCGTATCGGCCAGTTCCGGCGCCCGGTTTGCGCTGGGGGTCGCGATTTTTCAGGATATTTTCATCATCCTTTTTCTTGTGCTCATGCCCGCGCTTTTCGTGGCAGGTGGCGATGGGAAGGGCATGGCTCCGATGCTGGCGCTCACCATTGGCAAGGGCGTCGCTTTCATTGCTCTGGCAATTATCTTGGCGCGTTATGTCATTCCCAGACTTCTAAGCGCCGTGGCCGACACGCGCAGCCGCGAGCTTTTTACCCTCACTGTGGCCGGACTGTGTATTGGTGTGGCATTCCTTGCCGCGCTCATGGATTTGAGCCTCGTGCTTGGCGCCTTTGTTGCCGGTCTTGCTGTGAGCGAATGCATCTACAAGCACCGCATCCTTTCGGATATTGCGCCAATCAAGGATTTGTTCCTCACGATTTTCTTTGTCTCGGTCGGTCTGGGAATTGATCTCCGCGAGGCCATCTCATCTTGGCAGCTCATTCTGGCGCTGGCGGCTGGGCTTATCTTGGGGAAAGCTCTTTTGATCGGAGTCATAGCCCGCATGATCGGGCTGAGTTGGCGGGCGGCGGTTTTTGCAGGGATCGGCCTCGGTAGCGCTGGGGAATTCTCGCTCGTGCTCCTGACAAAAACCTCCGAGGTCACGGCGTGGCCGAGTGCGGTGAGCGATCCCCTACTGGCGGCCATGGCCCTCTCGATGGCGATGGTTCCTGTGCTCATGCGCTTCGCCCAGCCGCTTGGCAACTGGCTCGATAAAAATTCCGCTCGCCTGCCGGGCCGACCAACCGCTTCCCTCCCGCCTGCGCAGCGGGTGCGCGGCCTGACCAACCATGCGATCATCTGCGGATACGGGCCTGTGGGGCGCGGGCTTTGTGGTTCCCTTGCCGACGAGGGCATTCCCTCGCTCGTCATCGACCTCAATGCCGAGGCCATTCGCGAACTTCAAAGCGATGGAAAAGCGGCCTTGTTCGCCGATGCCCGCCAACCCGAAGTGTGGGACCTCTGTTGCGTCGACCAGGCGCGCCTCGTCGCCTTCACCTTTCCCGCAACGCCGGAGATCGCCGGAGCCATCCAATTCGCAAGGGAGCGGAACCCCTCCATCACGGTCCTCGCCCGCACAAAATTCAGCACTGAAGCTGATAAGCTCCGCAATGTGGGAGCCGACATCGTCATCCTCGACGAGGCCGAGAGCGGGCGCGCCGTGACCCGCGAGGCGCTGGGCGTCTTCAATCTTTCTGCACAATCCTAAAATCGCCGCAACGGCGCATCGCATCAACCTGGGGGCCAGACGAGGGGGCGGCCACCAAGGAGGTGGATGTGGAGATGGGGAACAGTTTCGCCGCCGTGCGCGCCGTTGTTGATGACGAGGCGGTAGCCATCGGGAGCTATGTTTTCGCGGCGGGCGATGTCGGCGGCCGTGAGGAGGAGATGGCCGAGGAGGCTCTGATCCTCTGCTTGAGCGGCTCCAATGCGGGCGACGGCCTTTTTGGGAATGATGAGAATGTGGACCGGGGCCTGCGGAGAGATGTCGCGGAAGGCGAGGCATTGGTCGTCTTCGAAAACGATGTCGGCAGGGATGTCGCGGGCGATGATTTTTTCGAAGAGGGTCATGCGAGTTGAAGGTTGAGTTCGTGGGCCCGCTTGCTGGATGCCGCCTCGGAGCGGATGAACGACACGATCTCGCTCATGAGGCCGGAACAGTCGGTGCTCCAGTGCTTGGCGCAGCGGAGGAGCTTCACGCAATCATGCAGGCCGTGGATTTCAACCTGCCGCGCCGGGGATTCAAGGATTTCGCGCATGCGCTCGTGGAGGAGGTTGAAGAAGATGAGCTCGTAGCCGGTGCCGGCGCGGCGGGCGAGTTCAGGAAGGGAGAGCGTGACCGGCGGAGGAAGCGTTTCGAAGCAGCGGGCGACATCCGAGTAGCCGATGACTTGCAGCACGGACTGGACGGCTTTTTCCAAGCGGGAAATGGTGACAATGTTTTCCTCGAATTCCTGCTGAAGGTAGCTGGAGATGCTTTCGGTGACATGGGTGGTGAGCCACCACTTTTTGTAGCCGGCGACCTCGGCGGCGCGCACGACGGCAGAGGCCAACCAGGCGCGGTCATAGTTCATCACACTGCCATCTTGGAAGCGAACGAGCGGGTAGTTGTCACGAAGGGCGATCACTTTTTAAAGAGCTCGGCTTGGTCGGGGGTGAGGGCGACACGGCGTCCGAGCGACTCGATCTCCTCGATGAAGTCGCCGACTTCTTGAAATTGACGGTAGACCGAGGCGTATCGCACATAGGCGACGGGGTCGAGCGCGTGCAGGCGGGCCATCACAAGAGCGCCGAGATGCTTGGACGAAATCTCTCGCTCTTGGCTGTTCTCGATCTCCTGCAAAATGTCTTCAACAACATTCTCCATCGCTTCCAAAGTAACGGATCGCTTTTCAGAGGCTTTCGCAATACTTCCAAGGAGTTTCGTCCGCTCAAAAACCTCGTGGCGACCGTCGCGCTTGATAACACGCAATTCATTGCGCTCCAATACTTCATATGTTGTAAAGCGTGACTGGCAATCCAGGCATTCCCGGCGACGGCGGATGGTGGCTCCGTCTTTGGAGAGACGGGAGTCAATGACCTTGTCATCGAGAGTTCCACATTTCGGGCAGCGCATATATGTTGTATTGAACGGAGTAGCACGGGCAAAATCACTACAAGATATAGTGAGGTCAATTTTATTTTTTCACCGAAGGAAGATTTTGGAAAGTTTTCCTTGTGCGCGTAGGTGGTATTTCACAGTTTTAGCTCATGCGCTTTTCGAAAACCCCACCGCTTCTCTGCTCCAATCGCAATCCAAATGCCCCACATGGCTTTACCCTGATCGAGTTGCTCGTGGTGATTACAGTCATCGTGATCTTGGCCGGATTAGTGCTGCAAACCGCTGGATTTTTGCAAAAAAAGGCCGCTCGCAGCCGTGCGGAAGCAGAAATTGCCGCGCTGTCGGCGGCATTGGAGAGCTATAAGGCGGATATGGGGGATTATCCGAGGGGGACGAATGGAACTCCCAATATCACAACCTCGACAGGCACGAATAATGCTTTTTTGCGTGCTGCCTTAGCACCATCGACGGGAAAAGTTTATTTTGAATTCAGTAAAGGAATGGGGACAAACTTTACAATTTCAACCTCTACAAGTCAGCCGATTCTGGATCCTTTCGGAGAGGGATACGGCTATCAGTATCCAGGAAATGCAACACGTTCTGGAACAAATTTTTTCGATCTCTGGTCGCGTTCAGGAACGACAAATACCAACCAGTGGATTAAGAACTGGTAGGCTCAGTCCCAGGAATTGACTCTGTATTTTGAGTTAGTGGAGACATTCCAAACGCCAACTTTTTTCATAATAACATAGGAACCACTCGCCGTCCCATTTGCGGAGACATCTACCTTATTATTATAGTCCGCATCCAGCGAGATGCTGTAAGGGACTGCAGCATTCCAAGGATCGCAGTAACCTGCAGAATTCGTTCCACCTTTACCCTTTTTCCAGGCTTGGGCTTCTAAAAAAACAATGGCTCTTGGGTTGTTCGCTATGTCGGCGGCGGTGAGGATATTCATCAAACTGGAGTTCACTGTTGTGGTCCCATTTCCTGGCAACCGTCCATACTCCGTCTCATAAGCCACTACAGCGCTCGCGATCTGGACTGCTGCATTTTTAGCTTGAGCTTTTTTTGCGGTATCCATGGCACCGTTGACTGCCGGGAAGGCGAGAGATGCGAGGATGGCAATAATCGAGATGACGATGAGCAACTCGATGAGGGTGAAGGCTTGGGGTCGGATACTTTTTTTTGTGGTGGAGGAAGTCATACAGGAAAGTTTCTACAAAAGGAGCATAGCGGCAAGTCTGGGTTTAAGCGAGTGGCTCGGCGACGAGGTCGTAGGTCTGGGCACCGAGGATTTTGGCATTGATGAAGGCGCCGACTTTGGCGGGTTGGGTGAGGATAACGCGGCAATCGACTTCGGGGGCGTCGTGTTCGGTGCGGCCGGAGTTGGGGGTTTCCACGAGGACGCGGAGGGTTTGGCCGGTGCGGGATTCGGCCATTTCGCGGGCGATGCGTTGCTGGAGTTTCATGGCCTCGCGGTAGCGGCGGTTTTTCGTGCGGGTGGGGACTTGGTGATCCATCTTGGCCGCGCGGGAGCCATCCTCTTGTGAGTAATTGAAGACGCCGAGGCGCTCGAAGCGGGTTTCCTCGATGAATGCAAGAAGGCTCTCGAAATGCTCCTCTGTCTCGCCGGGAAAGCCGACGATGAATGTGGTGCGGAGTCCGATGCCGGGGATACCTGCGCGGATGCGGGTGATGAGATTTTCGATATGCTCGCGGGAGGTCTCGCGGCGCATGAGCTTGAGCATGTCGGCATGGATGTGCTGGAGGGGCATGTCCACATAGCGGGCCACATGGGGGTTGCGGGCAATGGCAGCGATGAGGTCGTCGCTCCAGTGCGCGGGGTGGGTGTAGAGGAGACGAACCCAAAACTCGCCGCCGATTTCGCCGATTTCATCCAGAAGGTGGATAAGGGAAGTCCCGCGCGAGGCGTCCACGGGCTGGCGTGGGCCGGCTTTTTCATTCCAAAGATCCATGCCGTAGTAGGTGGTGTCTTGGCTAATGAGATTGATCTCCTTCACGCCTTCGGCAACGAGGCCGCGAATCTCGCGCACGACGGAATCGATGGCCCGGCTGCGGTGGCGTCCGCGCATTTGGGGAATCACACAAAAGCTGCAGGGATGGTTGCAGCCCTCGGCGATTTTCACATAGGCCGAGTGGTTTGGCGTGAGGCGGAAACGGGGCGTGGCAAAGTCGGGAATGTAGCGGGACTTTGGAGTCACGAGGTTGAGGACGCTGGATTTGTCCTCCTCGAGCACGCGGCGAAAGATTGCGCCGGCTTCGGCCACCTGGTCGAGTCCGATGAAAGCGTCCACCTCGGGGAGTTCGCCAACGAGGTCGGTGGAGAAGCGTTGGGAAAGGCAGCCGCTGACGACGATTTTGGCATCGGGGCGCTTCCCCTCGTTGCGCTGGCGAGAGGCTTCCAGAATGGCGTCGATGGACTCCTGTTTCGCGGAGTCGATGAATCCGCAGGTGTTCACGATAAGCACATCGGCCTCTGCGGGGTCGGCGGTGATTTCGAAGCCCTCGGCTTTTGCGGAGCCGAGCATGATCTCGGCGTCGACGAGATTTTTGGCGCAACCAAGGCTGATCATGCCAACACGGCGTGTGGCGGTAGGAGGTGCGGCATCGGGCAGGGACTTCATTGCTGGCGTTTCGGCCGGGGAGAGGGTTCGAATGGCGGAAGGGTGAATGGCGTTTGAGAGGCCTTGCTGGCAGGCGGGGGGGTGGCTTCGGGAGCCGATGCAGGCGCCACCGGAGGACGTGCCGTGGCTGCGGGCTTCGGAGATGCGATCGGCAAAGCGGCTGGAGGAGTGGCGCCGGGCTGAACGCGTTCCAATTTTTTCCAAGTTTTCCAAAAATAAATTCCCGTGCCAATGAGGATCAAAACCAACAGCCCGGCTCCAACCCCAAACACAAGGCGGCGGAGGGATTTGAACTGGTCGCCGTGCAGGAATGTTTGGCGGGCCAGCAGGACATCGAGATAATTATTCTCGGTGGTGCCGAGCTTCTTGCTACCTGGAAGATACTCACGGATTTCATCGATCGGTATGCGCAGGTAGTTCGCATAGTCGACCAAAAAGAGGCGTGCGTAAGTGGGATGGGGGAAAGTCGAGAAATCGTCTGCCTCAATCTGGCTTAAGCGCGAAGTGGAGACACGAATATCCTTGGCGGCCTTCTCGAGTGGAATGCCGAGCTTCTGACGGCGCGCGGCAAGACGTGCACCGATGAAAAAATCACCTTCGGGCTGTTGGTCGTTATGTTTCAAAATGAGCCCTCCTCGTTGAGGTCGACAAGAATTTCGCGGTCCTTCGCGCCGTCCTTCGGGCCGACAATACCGCGTTGCTCGAGAATATCCATCACTCGGGCCGCGCGTGTATAGCCTAATTTCAAGCGACGCTGAAGCATGGAGGTGGAGGCCCGGTTTTCTTGCCTGATGACTTCAAGGCATTTGGTGCAGAGCGCCTCGTCCTCGTCGCTCACATCCTCCTCGGGAATACTGGTGCTGGTGAGCTTGTCGTGGATGCTTTTTTCGAAATTCGGCTCGGCTTGCTTGGAAACAAACTCCACCAAACGGTGAATTTCGTCCTCGGTGACGAGCACACCTTGGGCACGCGTATATTTTGAGGTGCCCGGCGGGAGATAGAGCATGTCTCCCTGGCCGAGGAGTTTTTCGGCTCCGTTCTCATCGAGGATCACGCGGCTGTCGATTTTCGACGCGACTTGAAAGGCGATGCGACTTGGGATGTTTGCCTTGATGATTCCAGTGACAACATCGGCGCGCGGCGTCTGCGTGGCCACGATCATGTGAATGCCGGCCGCTCGAGCCATCTGGGTGATACGGGCTATGGCGCTCTCGACATCTGCGGGAGCGGTCTGCATGAGATCCGCCAACTCGTCGATGATGACGACAATGAACGGCATGCGATCTGGAATGATAAGGTCGTCCGAGCGTGGCACGCGCACCGGCGGAGCCATCGGCTCCTCATCGGGCGGCTCTTCTTCGGGCAGCGGCAAATCGGTTGACTCCGGAGTGGGCGCAGCAGTTTCAGAAAGCGCAGGCGTCTGGTCGAGAGGGTCCTCGAGGATGGCTTGTGAGTTCGGGAGGGGATTCTCCTTTGCGGCATTGGCGGCGGCCTCGGCATCCAGCTCGGCTTGAGATTTTGGGAGTGGGCGCTCGTTGAAGGCGGAGATATTTTTGACCTTGCACTTGGCGAATATGCGGTAGCGCTGCTCCATCTCATCCACAACCCAGCGGAGAGCAAGGAGGACCTTCTTAGGATCGGTGACGACAGGCGTGATGAGGTGCGGGAGGGAATTGTAAATCTGCATCTCGACGACCTTAGGGTCGATCATGATGAACCGCAGTTGCTCGGGCGAGTAGCGGAAGAGCAGGCTGGCTATGATGGAATTAATACACACGCTCTTGCCGCTACCCGTGGTTCCCGCCACGAGGCAGTGAGGCATTTTCGCGAGATCGCCGATGATTGTGTTGCCATAAACATCCATGCCGAGAGCGAGAGGAAGTTTAGCGGTTGATTCCCGCCAGACGTCCTTCTCGAAAAGCTCGCGGAGGGTGACCTTCACTTTCTTCGAGTTCGCGATCTCGATACCTACGGTGTCCTTGCCTGGAATCGGTGCCAAGATATTGATCCTCTCGGCGCGCGTCGCACGGGCGATATCGCGCTCCAGCGCCACGATCTTGTCCACACGCACGCCGACATCCGGGTAAACCTCGTATCGCGTGATCGTGGGTCCCTTTGTGATCGTGCCCGGAGTCGCCTTGATTCCAAACTGCGCAAGAGTTTCGATAATGAGGTTTTGGTTGTTTTTCAGCTCCTCCCGGTCAAGAGGTTCGCGCTCAGTCTCATCGGGAGCGTCCAAAAGATCAGTCCCAGGCATGGTGTAATTTTCAAAATGCACATCTATGAGGCCAGGAGGAAACGAATCCTTTGTGTCGCGAGCAGCGCGGAGTTCGGAAAGTTTTGGCTTTTTGGCTGAGGCGGCCGTGGCGTCAATGATCTCGGGCTCCGGCAAATCGGCGGGAAAAAGCTCCAGTTCCGGCCCGGGAAGTTCAATGCCTTGTTTGCGGGCTTTTTTCTCAAGTTTGTTGGCTTTTTTCTCAAGAGCCAGGCGTTCCTCTTGCAGGCGTTTTTCGACATCCAAGGCCTCTAACCGCGCAAGGCGCCGAGCTTCCCGCCACACATGAAAAGCCTTCCAGGCAGCGTGACCGTCCCGGATGGGATGAGCTGTCAAAGCATAAAGGAGGCTCACGATATAGAGAAACGAGAATAAAAAAAACGACGAGGTTCCTATGAGATTGTAAATCGCTTTGCGACCCAGCCAGAGGCCGAAGAAGCCACCCGGGCCCTCGATGCGAAGGTCACTTTCCCAGTGTGACAGAAAGATCGGCTGCAGCTCCAACAGGCAAGAGCCCAGCAGAACCATGAGAAGACCCCAGGGGGCTTTATCTCGGAGGCGGTATCCCGGGAGAAACCACTTGGCCAAGCCGTAGCCTACCGTGACCATGGCGAGGAGGTAGGCGGCAGCGCCGAAGAAAAATAGCGCGTAACCGGCAAGAAGAGCCCCAAGAGGCCCGCCCAAGTTTGAAGCTGCTCCGATGGATTTCGACACGCTGCTGATGAGCGGCGCCCAACTCGGGACAGATCTCGGATCGTAACTGGCCAATGATGCAAAGAGGTAGATTCCCGAGGATAGGAGAGCCAAACCGACAATGATGGCCGGGATTTTGACTGCTGTGGAGCGTTTCGCCATGAAACGGAGGAGTATTACGGACTTCGCGGTGTGTTTCAAGAAGTCTGCACTTCTGAACACCCATCATTTCCATGTGGAAAACGAACATGAAAAGTTTATGTTCATAGCAATGAACAAATGTTCGGCATGCCTCCAAAGGCTACGAATCCCAGTCTGGATTCCGGTGTTGGCCGGTGCGGTTGTTTTTTCGTTGTCGGCATTTGCTTCTCAGGCGGACTTCCAACTTTCTGAAGGCCTCGCGAGTCCTGTTCCATTCGAGATTTCCGAGTGGGCGGAGAAGACTGCAGAAGCGCATGCACGCTACATGCAGGCAATTTTTGATGAGGACTCAAACGGCCCCGATATGGCGCTTGAAAGCAAAAAAGGGGTTCTGGCTCTGGACCCTGGTTTTTGCGATCTGGCCTTGGATGTCGCCCAGCACCACCTCCGCAGGGGCGAGACCCCAGAGGCTCTTTCTATCCTGAAGGACGCCACAAAAGCTTCTCCACAAAACCCGTCGGCACCTATCGCCTTGGCGAATATTTATCTCCACTATCTCGAAAAACCAATTCTTGCGGAGAGATTTGCGACTCTGGCCCAAAACATCGACCCCTCGAGTTCGACCTCCTACGAGATTTTGTGGGAAGTTTACCACGCGACTGGTCAAAAGAAAAAAGCGGAGGGCCTTTTTCAGAAAGCTCTGAAATCCGAGACGAAAAATCCCGCCTTTTGGCTCGATCTCGCCGACCTGCGGCTCAGAGATACCAAGCGTTCCAAGCGCGCGATCTCGCCGGGAGATTGGGAAAAAATCCTCACGCTTGTGGATCGGGCCGCCAAAGCCGACGAAAAGAAGCCAGAAATCCTCTCGCGCACGGCAGATTACTATTTTGCCTGCGGCGATGCGGCGAGTGCTTCGGAACTCTACAAGGAGGCTCTTGCTGCTCGGCCATCACTCGCAGGGGTGAAGGAAAAACTCGCCGACTGCCATGTGTTCAATGGCGACAACGCGGCAGCCGCAGCGCTGCTCGAAGAGTTGGTCGCAGAAAATCCGTTGAACCTCGCCGCCTACGACCACCTGGCGCGTCTCCACATTCAGCAAAATGAACCCACGAAAGCCCTATCGAGAATGCGCCAAGCGCTTTTGATCGCGCCGATCGAACCCCGCCGCTACGAGGAGATCATTCGCACGGCCTTGCGCGCGGGTGATGAGAAGAATGCTCTTCAATACGCGGACGAGGCAGAGCGCCGTTTCCCCTACCTCACAGGGTTCACGCTCCTGCGAGCCATTTCTCTGAGCCAATCGAAGCAACATGCTGCCGCGCTCATGGCATTTGAACGCACACTTGTCGAAGCATCGAATTCAAATCCCGAAATGCTCGACGGCACCTTCTACATGGCCTATGGCGCAGCCGCCGAGCAGGCCGGCCACTACACCAAGGCCGCTGAACTCATCAAGGTAGCAATAAGCATGGAACCCAACAATGCCGAGCCATGCAACTTTCTGGCATACATGTGGGCGGATCGAGGTGAAAACTTGGAAGCCGCCTATGAACTCGTTGGCCGCGCCTTGGAACTGGAGCCCGGGAACGGCGCCTACATTGATACGCTGGGCTGGATTTATTTCCGGCAGGGTCGCTATGCCGAAGCCGTTTCGGAATTGCTCCGCGCCGCCGCAAATCTCGAAAAGCCGGACCCCGTCGTTCTCGAGCATATCGGCGACGCCTATGAGAAACTGGGGAAAACCACAGAAGCTCTCATGTATTGGCAAAAAGCCTATGGGATAGACCCAAAAAATCCCTCGCTTGCCGAAAAAATCGACCTGCATTCCTCAAAGGTTGCCAAGCAACCTGACGCCCAACCCTGACTGTCATTTAAGCTATTCGATAAGAACGCGGATTTTCCCGGCGATGCTTTTGAAAACACCCGCAGCCGCGCTGGCGGGGTGCGCCCCGACCGCTGGTCGCCCGGTGTCTCCCGCCTCGCGCACGAGAGGCTCTATCGGCACCTCCCCGAGCAGCGGCACTTGAAGCTTCGCCGCCTCTCGGGAACCTCCACCTGTGCCAAAAATATCGTAGCGTTTTTCATCCCCCGGACACAGAAAGAAGCTCATATTCTCAACGATCCCGAGGATAGGCACATTCGTTTTGCCAAACATAGAAATGGCTTTGCGCGCATCGATGAGGGCGACCTCCTGAGGGGTGGTCACAATGATGGCTCCCGAGAGGGCGACGGTTTGGACGATGGTGAGCTGGATATCCCCCGTGCCGGGCGGGAGGTCGAGGATGAGGTAATCCAGATCCCCCCATGCGACCTGACGCAAAAACTGCTGCGTGTAGCGCGTGACCATCGGCCCGCGCAGGACGGCCGGTGAGCCATCGTCGAGGAGAAAACCCATCGACATGAGCGAGACTCCATGGCGCTCGATGGGTATGATGCGGTTCTCATCATCAGCCATCGGCCGTTCGTTGCTTCCACCAAACATGAGGGCAATGCTGGGTCCGTAGATATCACAATCGCAGAGGCCGGTCTTGGCTCCCGATTGCGCAAGGGCGAGGGCCAGATTGGCCGCGATGGTGGACTTGCCAACACCGCCTTTTCCGCTGGCCACGGCGATGACATGCTTCACGCCCTCGATCTTCGCGGGGCCAACCGCTCCGCTGGTGGTGGCGGGCGCCTGCACATCGATTTTCACAGACACACGGCCAACCCCAGCCAAGGCTTGGAGCGCCGCTGTCGCCTCCGCATGGATTTTTTTTGCGATGCCAGTGTCATTTGTCGATAGCACCAACTGAACCTCGATATCCGACCCGCTCAGCGACACACCACGCAATAAACCGAACGAAATGATGTCACGCGAGAAGCCGGGATATTTCACAGCGCCGAGCGCCTGACGGACAGAGTCCTGATTAATGGAAGACATGGAGGGGATTTTGCACGGACGCAGCCCACGGGCAAGAGCGATGGATTACAAGTTGCCTCGCGCGCGCGGGAGGATTAGGTTTCGCATGTCAGGGGCCATGGACTGCGGACCGGCGAACCCCGCCAGGGCAGGAATGCAGCAACGGTAGTCAGCTCCTCTTTGCCGTGGTCCTCTGACACCCCTTCGTTGCGAAGAGGGTCGCTGGGACATTGCGGAAATCGAAGCAGATGGCGGCTTGAGTTTTGCACGACCCCTGCTCATTTTGACGGCAGTGGAATCCAATATCGAGGCCTCGGTGATCGGCGGGCGCTATGTGATCGACCGCAAGCTCGGCTCTGGCGGCGAAGGGGCTGTTTACCTCGCGTATGACCAGCTTTTGAGTCGCCATGTGGCCATCAAAATATGCACACAGGAGCCGATTCGCTCAGCGAATGTCGCGGGAGCCTTTGACGAAGCCAAGCTCCTCGCCAGCCTCCAGCATCCGAACATCGTCACGATTTTCGATTTTCTGCCATCACGCGAAAATGTGTTCGTTGTTATGGAATTCATCAACGGCACAAGCTTGGACAAACTGGATGCTCCGATGGATGCCGGAGTGTTCTACCAATTTGCCCGCCAGTGCCTCGACGCGCTTCGGGCGGCGCACTCGTTGGGCATGGTGCACCGGGACATCAAGTCCGCGAACATCATGGTCACTTGGACCGAAGCTGGCGACCTGAGGGTGAAATTGCTGGATTTCGGACTCGCAAAAATCCTGACGGCGCCCTCCGAGCAAACACTCGACCACTCGGGTGCATTGACGGGCTCGATTTACTTCCTCTCGCCCGAGCAACTCAGCTGCCAGCCGATCGACCAGCGCACCGATCTCTATTCGCTTGGTTGTGTGTTTTACCGTGCCCTGACGCTGCAAAATCCCTTCCAAGGCGCTGGAATTCCCTCCGTCATCGCCGCGCATTTGCAGCATGTCTTCACACCGCTCACCGCATGTCGGCCGGATTTGCCTGAAGGCCTCGCAGCTTGGGTTGAACAGTTGTTTGCCTTTTCCCTGCAGGAGCGTCCGACGAATGCGGCCGCGGCCCTTGCGGATTTGGAGCGTTTGCAGAAGGCACGGCCAACTCGAAATAAACCCGCAGCACGGCCCGTGCCGCTGCCTCCAAGTGCATCTCCCAAGGCCGGTCGCCGTTTTCCTGTCCTCATGGTGTCTGCAATCGTTATCTTGGCGCTTGGTGGAGTTTTTGCCGCCATGAACTTCAAGGTCATGGGACTTGGCCAGACACAAGGTCCGCCGCCCGAGGCCGGTGAGGAGAGGGAAATGTTTACAGCTGGAGAACGCACTGGCATCGCACGCCGCTTGGGGAAGACAGCAACAGTGACAGGCGATATCGCTCAGTTCCGCGAAGAGGGTTCGAAGCGCTTCCTCACCTTCAAGGGCGCCGAATCGGGGGATATCGCCCTGTGCTTTGTAAATTCTGAAAAAGGAGACTTCTCCACACGCCTTCTCAAAACCTTCCTCGGAGAAAGGGTCGCCGCCACAGGCACGGTTTCGAAAGACGGAAAAAAATTGCTTCTGGAAGTGCCGAATATGAGCCAGCTTCGGAAGCAGGTCGGGCAAGACCCTCCAAAAAAATCCGCCACACTATGAAGTTTTCCCTTCGCACCCTTGCTCGACTCCTTGCCCTTTTCATTCTCTCGACCGGCCTCTCCTGGTGGTGGTTCAGTGGAGCCGACATGGGATGGACAAAAACCTACGTGACCATTCCTGCCACAGATGATGTCACAGGCATCCAATACGAGGTGAAGAAGGAAAAGTTCGTGCCCGGCGTGGATTTCCTTGCCTTGGGAACCGGCTTGTCATTCGTGATCTTTGCAACCAGCCTTTTATTTTCCACTAAAAATCCAAAAATCCAACAACCATGAAAATCCAAGCCCTCGCACTCGCCGCACTCCTCTCCACTCAAGCCTTCGCCGATGAGGTCGCCTTCGACTTCAAGGATCCCAAAGGCGTCAACAATATTGTCTTTAAACTCGATGCCCCGCTCGAATCCATCAGCGGAACGACCAATGGCATCAGCGGCATCATATCAGCTGACCCTGCAGAACCAGAAGACATCGAAGGAAAAATTATCGTAGATGCTCGCACTCTCAGCGTTCCGAATCCTCTCATGCAGGAACACATGCTCGGAGCCGAGTGGCTCGATACAGCCAAGCACCCCGAGATCACCTTTGAGATCAAGGAAGTGTTGAATTCCAAAAAAGAGGGAAACACAGGCACGGCCGAGGTGAAGGGTATTTTCACGATGAAGGGCATATCGAAAGAAGTGTTGGTTCCCGTCAGTGTCACCTACCTCCCCGGACGTCTCGCTGACCGCACTGGTGGGAAAGTGGAGGGTGATCTGCTCGTCGTTCGCACAAATTTCCAGATCAACCGCGGAGACTATGGAATCAAGCAGGGTGAGAACCTCGACAAGGTCTCGGATGTCATCGACATCTCTCTCGCCCTTGCCGGTGCGGCTCCGAAAAAGTGAGCCTGTCTCTGGGCACTTCATTCACCCTTGAGGCTTCGGAAGGCGGGGCCCGCGCGGCGACCGTCCACACGCGTCGAGGCCCCGTTCGCACTCCCGTCTTCATGCCGGTGGGCACACAGGCCACCGTGAAGGCCATGAGCCCCGACGAACTTCGCGGCTTGGGCGCTCAGATTATTCTCGGAAACACCTACCACCTCCATGTGCGCCCAGGGGAAAAGCTCATTGCGAGACTGGGTGGCCTCCACCGCTTCATGTCATGGGACAGGCCGATCCTCACAGACAGCGGCGGGTTTCAAGTTTTCTCCCTTGCCAAGCTGCGCAAAATCACCGAGCAGGGCGTGCATTTCCAGAACCACTTGGATGGCACCCCGACATTTATCGGGCCCGAAACCTCCATGGAAATCCAGCGGGACCTGGGCTCCGACATCGTCATGCTTTTCGACGAGTGCCCTCCGCACCCTTGCAGCCACGCAGATGCCTCGAAGAGCCTCGATCTCACGCTGCGCTGGGCGCGCCGCTGCCGGGATTGGTGGGATGCGCAGCCTGTGGGCGGTCGGCCACTGATTTTTGGGATCGTGCAGGGCTCCTCACACGCCGACCTGCGCGAGAGGAGCGCGCGGGGCCTTGTGGAAATTGGTTTCGACGGATACGCCGTCGGCGGTGTGAGCGTTGGCGAACCAGAGAATGAAATGTTCCGTGCCGTCGAAAATGCCATCCCCTTCCTGCCGGCGGATCATCCGCGCTACGCCATGGGGTTGGGCACCCCGCCGCAGATGATTGAAATGATCGCGCGCGGAGTGGATATGTTCGACTGCGTGCTGCCGACCCGACTCGCTCGCAACGGAACAGCCTTCACCGCCTCTGGAACAATCAATCTCAAAAACGCCCCGTTCGCGGAAGATACCAGCCCGATCGAGGCGGGCTGCGAGTGTCACGCCTGCCGAAACTTCACGCGTGCCTACCTGCGCCATCTGGTGAAAGCGGAAGAAATTCTCGGCCTACGGCTCCTATCCATCCACAACCTTCACTTTTACCTTGGCCTCACACGCCAGGCCCGCGAGCACATTCTCAAGGGAACCTTTCAGGCATTCCGCGAGAAATTTGTGGCCGGATATCAGACCCGTTCGGAGTCGCCAGTCTAAGTGGCCTCAGCGCCAGAGGGCCTTCACAAGAGCCAGCCAGACTTTGTAGCGCGGAACTTTTACTCCCACGCCAAGCGGGTGCTGGGCGATGAGGGCGAGGGTTTGGTTGGCAAGGTCGAGGGGCAGGGCACAGGCTGCGCGGAGGGAGCGCGGCTGAATGGCAGCGGTGTATTCCGCAGAGGACTGCAACAACTCGCTGACATGTTGCATCTCCACATAAAAACGCTCATTGGGAATGTAGATGCGCCCCGCATCGGCATCCGAGCGGCGATCCCTCAGGATGTTGATAAACTGCAACGCCTGTCCGAAGCGGCGTGCGAGCGGCAACATTTCCTCGAGAGGCCTTGAAGAGTAGTTCGGCACATGCTTGAAGCACAGCCGCGTCCAAAATTCGCCCACGCTGCCGGCCACAAGGTATGTGTATTCCTCGAGCTCCCCGGGAGTCAGCGGCGTGGCATCTGGAGCCGCAAAACGCTCCACATCGAAAATCTGACCACGAAGAATAATGCGCCATTGGGCAATGATCTCGCTTTGGTCGGGAAGGGTTTTCAGCGCCTCCAGAAGACGCGGAAGCATCTGTAACAAGTCGCTCTCGGCATCCTTCAGCCCGAGATCTGGCGACTTTTCAGGAAAAAGATCGGGAAGACCGCGGAGCAGAGCGAGCCGCTGAAAGTCCGGAGCCGAGGAGGCGTCGGCAATGGTGTCCGATGCCCTCGCGAGCATGTAAGCCAGCGAAAGCGGGGGGCGGAGCGATGCGGGGAGGATTCGCAGCGAAAGCTGAAAAGAACGCGCAACCCTTTTCAGCAGGGCCTCGAAGCCATATGTATCCAGGACTGTGAGAGTGAGCGGACGCGGGGAGGATTCTTTGTGACTCAGAGCCATCGGCAGTAGGTTTCAGCCAATGCACGCGAGACTTCGCCGATACGCGTCTGAGTTTGGTCGAGATATTGATGAAGACCGGATTGAAAAATGGTGTCCACGGTCGTGTAGTCGAGGCTTGAGCGAAGCATGCCCGAGAGGCGCTCCGCCTCGTTGCTGAAATGCCCCCGCTCGCTGCCGGATATGCTGTGCAAGGCTTGGTCGAGCGCATCGACGCTGAACCTGATCGAACGCGGGAACATGTCGTGAAGTATCAGAAATCCGGCGACTTCCCAGCTGGTCACACGCCCATGGAAGAGCTTCAGATAAGCCTCCATGGCACTGCAGGAGCGCAGCACCGCCATCCACTGCGTGATATCCACATCGCCGCCGACCCGCTCGCTGCTGGGAAGGAGCACATGGTATTTGAAATCCAAAACACGCGAGGTCGAATCCGCCCGCTCGAGGTATTTTCCAGCCTGGAGAAAATGCCATCCCTCGCCGTGGGTCATCGTCGCGTCGGTGATGCCTTGGAAGGAATGGAATTGATCGACGAGGCTCCGGTAGAAGCCGATGGGGCTTTCGCGGAACGCAGCATGGGCGGCGTGGCTTTGAAGATAGAGATAGACCCGGTTGAGCTGTTCCCACATTTCGCTGGAGATCTGCTCGCGCACAGTGCGGGCGTTTTCACGGGCAAAGGTCACCGATGAAAGGATTGAGTTGGGATTCGACTTTTCGAAGGTTACAAACTCCATCACATCATCACCGTTGAGTTCCCCATGTTGGCTCTGAAAGAGTTCCTGCTCCTCGAGTGTGGAAAGAATGGGGCTCCAGAGGTCAGCGGCGGAATTGCCGTTTTGATCCTCGGAATCAAGCACGAGTTGGATATTCACATCCAGGATACGCGCGCTGGACTCGGCCCGCTCGATGTAGCGGCTGAGCCAGAAACAGGAATCGGCAGCACGGCTCAGCATACGGCCCCCGACTCGTCCAGAACCCAGGTGTCCTTGCTGCCACCGCCTTGCGAGGAATTCACAACCAGCGAACCCTTGCGCATGGCCACACGCGTCAAGCCTCCAGGCACAATCGTCGTTTTTTCACCCATAAGAATGTATGGCCGCAAATCGACATGTCGGCCCTCAAAGCTCCCGTCGAAATAGCAGGGTGAGCGAGAGAGGCTGATGACTGGTTGCGCGATGTATCCGCGCGGGTCGGCTATGATGGCGGCACGGAATTTCTCGATCTCTTCGCGCGTGGCCTTAGGCCCGATCATCATGCCATAGCCACCGCTCTCGTTGGCAGCCTTGATGACGAGATGTTCGAGATTTTCCAAAATGAATTTCCGGTCGGATTCCTCAGCCGAGAGGTAGGTCTCGACATTCGGCAGGATCGGATCCTCACCAAGATAAAATCTGATCATCGCCGGCACATAGTAGTAGGTCACTTTGTCGTCGGCGACGCCCGTGCCAAGCGCATTGCAGAGGTTCACATTGCCCTCGCGGTAAGCATTGACGATGCCGGGAACGCCGAGCATGGAGTCCTTGCGGAAAACGGTAGGATCCAAAAAATCGTCATCGATACGGCGATAGATGACATCGACCTTTTTGAGCCCCTTGGTGGTTTTCATGTACACGCAGGCATCCTTCACCACGAGGTCTTGGCTCACCACGATTTCGATGCCCATCGAGCGCGCAAGAAACGAATGCTCGAAGTAGGCGGAGTTGTAAATGCCGGGAGTAAGAACCACCACCGTCGGGTCCGGGTTCCCCTGCGGAGCCACATAGCGCAGCACTTCGAGAAGCTCCTGCGGGTAGCGGTCTACCGGACGCACCGCATGGCGGCTGAACAGCTTCGGGAAAACCCGCTTCATCGCCTGCCGGTTTTCGAGCAGATAGGAAACACCTGAAGGACAGCGGCCATTGTCCTCGAGGACCATGTAGGTCCCGTCGGCTCCTCGAATGAGATCCGAACCACAGATGTGAATGTAGATATCGTGTGGCACATCGAGCCCGACCAACTCGGGCCGGTAGTGCTTGGCCGTGCGAATGATCTCCAGCGGAATAATCCCCTCCTTCACAATCCGCTGGCCGTGATAGATATCGTGCAAAAAAAGGTTCAGCGCCCGCAGTCGCTGCTCGAGTCCACGCTCGAGAAGGCGCCACTCGTCGGCAGGAATAATGCGCGGCACGAGATCAAAAGGCATGATGCGCTCGGTGCCTTCGTCCCCGCTGTAGACAGTGAAAGTGATGCCTTGATTGAGATATGTCTTTTCTGCCAAGGCACGTTTGGACTCGAACGAAGCGCTATCCATTTCCGAAAACCGCTCCAGAATTTTGGCATAGTGTGGACGTATGGTCTCATCCGCACTGAACATCTCATCGAAAAATCCCTCTGTTTCGTATCTGCCGAAAAATCCCTTCATCCTGGGCAGGAGCATTGTGTATCGACCGGAAAGAGGAAAGCGAAAAAATCAACGCCCTGCTGGCTGAAGAGGGTCCTGATTGTAAGGCGACTGGAGGCTCGAAAATTTCGGGTAAACAAAACGGGAGACTGTAGAGTTCACACGAGTCACTCCATGCGCTTTTTTGACTCCCCTGTCGCGAAGGAAAATGAGCGAGGCCGCAAGCAGACCGCTGCCAACGCCCCGGTTGCGGTATTCATGCAAAATCATCGGCCCGCTGATCAAATGGTTCCCCGCATCGGGATCGGAGTCCAGCAACGAAGCTCCGATGACGCGTTGTCCGTGAAGGGCGACGATGCAAGAGGGATCGGGCCTGTCGAAGGCCTGTTCGACATAATGCCCCATGCCTTCCTCAAGCTTGCGGCTTATGTCTCCCCATGCCGTATCCATCGCGAAAGCCGAGAGCAAAGCCTTGAGAACCGTTTCCTCCTCGCCCTTCTCCGCGGGCCGCAGGATGAGTGGCGAAATCGAAGGCACGGGCAACTCCAGAGAGGCAAGCTCCCATTCAAAACAAATCCAGGAAATCATTTCAGCAAATCTTCAAAGCAAAACAGGCACTCGCGCTCAGGGATACTGAACACTCCAAACGCCAGACCTTATACCACCTTGCGACCCAAACCAAATTGACAACAACTCGGATGGTTTAAGGTGTGCGGACATGGCGTATCGCAGGATACATACGCCCCGTCAAAAGAAAATACTTTCTCGCATCAGAAAAAAGCCAGCGAGCGAGCAGCGAACTGGACAATGAACCAACCCTCCCATAAGAAGGCTGTTTAAGAATCTCAAAAAAATGATCGACCCCATCGTGACCGCCCTCGGCGACAAAGCCGACTACCTACTCAAGCACACCTCCCAGACCATCTCCAAGGACATACTCCACCTGCCAGGACCGGACTTTATTGACCGCATCTTTGCGCCAACTGACCGCAATCAGCGCGTCATCAACAATCTTCAACGTATCCATGATACCGGACGCCTCGGTGGCACAGGTTATGTTTCAATCCTCCCGGTAGACCAAGGCATCGAGCATTCAGCCGGGGCCAGCTTTGCAAAAAACCCGGCCTATTTTGATCCAGAGAACATCGTAAAATTGGCCATCGAAGGCGGCTGCAATGCTGTCTGCTCAACATTTGGCGTTCTCGGCGCGGTCTCACGCAAATACGCCCACAAAATTCCCTTTCTGGTAAAGATCAATCATAACGAACTCCTCACCTATCCAAATGCCTTCAAAGAAATCCTCTTTGGAAAAGTGAAGACCGCATCCGACATGGGTGCAGCAGCCATCGGAGCCACGATTTATTTTGGCTCGGATGATGCCCATCGCGAGATTGTGGAAGTCGCCGAAGCCTTTGCACTCGCCCACGAACTCGGCATGGCGACCGTTCTCTGGTGCTACCTCCGCAATCCTGCCTTCAGCATTAAGGGCGACAAAGACTACCATGTCTCGGCGGACCTTACCGGCCAAGCAAACCATCTCGGCTGCACGATTCAGGCTGATATCATCAAACAAAAACTCCCCGAAAACAACGGTGGCTTTAAGGCTTTGAACTCCGGTGGGTCGAGCTACGGCAAGCTGGACGAGCGCATTTACACCGAGCTGACCAGCGAACATCCGATAGACCTCTGCCGCTACCAAGTAGCGAATTGTTACATGGGCCGCGCCGGCCTTATCAATAGCGGCGGTGCCAGCGGCAAGAACGACTTTAATGAGGCCGTCTACACCGCAGTCGTGAACAAACGCGCAGGCGGCACCGGACTTATCTCCGGCCGCAAGGCATTCCAGCGTCCGATGGACGAAGGAGCCAAACTCCTGCACGCCATTCAAGATGTCTACCTCTGCAAGGACATCACGATCGCCTGATATCCCAAGATGGAAAACCTTCCGGCTGCGAGAGAGCATGAACTCCCAGAAACGCGGCCGGTTTTTGTGTGAGAGTGTAGTGTGAGAGCGTAGGGGCAGCCGGATTCGAACCGACAACCAAGCGGTTATGAGCCGCCTGCTCTAACCGTTGAGCTATGCCCCCGTTTGCTTTGAGCGCTGTCATAATGCCCAATTTTTGATTGCCGGCAAGCCTCGAAAGGCAGAGTGTTTTTACTTTTATGACACTCCAAGGAAAAACAGCTATCGTCACCGGAGGGAACAGCGGCATCGGTCTCTCGATCGTTCTGGAACTCGCCAAACAAGGTGCAAACATTGTGATCGACTATGTTGTTCACCCCGAAACCGCAGTGGCTCTCGAGCAGCAAGTGCTTGCCCTCGGCGACAAAGCCATCCATGTCCAGGCCGATGTGAGTAAAACAGCCGATCTGCAAAAGCTCGTGGACGCAGCCGTTTCCAGTTTCGGGCGCCTCGACATCATTGTGAACAATGCCGGCGTGGAGACACGCACCTCCGTGCTTGATACGACCGAGGAGCAATACCAGCGCGTGCTCGACATCAATCTTAAGAGCGCCTTCTTTGGCACCCAGATCGCCGCCAAGCAAATGATCGCCCAAGGCGGCGGAGGCCGCATCATCAACATCACCTCCGTTCACGAGGATTGGCCGATGCCTGGGAATACCGCCTACTGCCTCTCAAAAGGCGGCATGCGAATGCTCACCCGCACGGCCGGGCTCGAACTCGCCCCACACAATATCCTTGTCACCGCGGTAGGCCCGGGCGCAGTGGCCACACCGATCAACACCTCTACGATGAAGGATCCTGCATTATTGAAGAAATTGGACGACGCCATACCACTCGGCCGCATGGCCAAACCGGAGGAGGTCGCCAGTGTTGTTGCGTTTCTTGCCGGCGAAGGAGCCAGCTACCTCACGGCAACAACGATTTTTGCGGATGGAGGCATCATGCACTCCAGCCCCGGGCTCTAAGCGGGGCGAAAAAGACTGGGTCATCCCTTTTTAAGTGGAATGGAATAAAATGACTTGCTCCACGCGACAAGCGCACACACTTTCCTCCTAACGATTCACGGCAGCTCCAACGGATATTCATGAAAGCGACAGCGGCTCTTAAAATTCGCCCTATTTGGTTACAATAATTCTGACACGAT
>NEUK01000039.1 GCA_002290555.1 Spartobacteria bacterium AMD-G4 | reverse complement strand
TTCTTCGTGGTCGTGGTGAACGAGTTTGCGAAGATACTGTCGGCAACAACAAGGCTTGGCGAACTCCCTATTTCCAGCCCCCGCGAGTCATAGAGGCATTCCAGCGCGCCCTCATCCATGAAAAAAATGGCGTACCCGAACTTCTCAATACCAAACTCCAATCCACACGAAAAGGCGGTGCGATTGTAAAAGCTTCGCGCTTTCATTCGCTCGAATAAAATGCCGGTCGCTGTCTCCAAGCCCACGCCCAAAGCAAGCTTCCTCGCCTCCGGAAACACGAGAACGGCGTAGGCGCGATCCACATTTTCTGCAGCGATTTTATTGTGGCGGTAAAGTCGGCTCAGGGCTCCTCTGGCGTTTTTTTCAAGCTCATTTGGAGACTCGGCGGATGCCTGTGGCATGAAAAGCGTGGTGACACATATCATGAGCACTTGGCGCATCCATCGGCTCCCAAGTGAAGCGTTCGTTTTCATTCTTCCAAACTGCCACTTCGGTCTCGGCGAGAATACTGGGAGAAGACCCCATGCGCCGAGAAGAGTGGTTCGGGGGGGGCAAAATATTCGCACCCTCACCTCCGCTGTGGGCG
Organism: Spartobacteria bacterium AMD-G4; assembly: GCA_002290555.1. Taxonomy (GTDB): domain Bacteria; phylum Verrucomicrobiota; class Verrucomicrobiia; order Chthoniobacterales; family Terrimicrobiaceae; genus UBA967. The sequence continues at coordinate 20,448 of NEUK01000039.1, read as the reverse complement.
TATCGGTGGCATGGCAAATATTCTTATCACTGGTGCAACGAGCGGCGTCGGCGCTGAGCTTGCAAAACGCCTTTCGGTTCGCGGGGACTCGCTTTTTCTAACCGGTCGGTCCAAGGAGAAACTTCAAAATCTGGATCTCGATGCCGGCTCAATCGCTCTGGATCTCACTGCACCCGGTGCCGCCGAGCAACTCGTAGCATCCGCGATCTCCGCGATGGGTTCGATCGATGTCGTGGTTCACTGCGCTGGAATCGGCCTCATCAAGCCCGCTGCCGACACATCTGACGCGGAATTCACGCATGTGATGAACGTAAACACCCGCGCAGCGTTTTTATTGGCTCGCGAGGTTTGCAAGCCAATGGCCGCAGCAAAGAAGGGGCTTTTTATTACGATACCAGGCATTCTCGGCAAGGCGCCCATGCGCAATGCCTCGGCATACGTGGCGAGCAAATACGCGCTGACTGGCATGATCAAATGCTTCGCGCAGGAGTATCAGCGCTCGGGTTTGCGCTTTTGCCTCTTTCATTTAGGGGGTATCGACTCGCCGTTTTGGGACAATATCCAGATGGCCGTTCAGCGTGATAAAATGATTCCCATTTCGACCGCTGCTGACCTCATTCTTCAAGCGATCGATGCACCGGCTCATCTTGTGCTGAGCGAAGTCATCATGCAGCCCGAGAGCCACCAGCTCATTTAGCGGGTGGGTCTCCGATGGCTCACCGCCCTCGCTCGTTGAAGGCGGCAACCGTTCTTGCCGCTTCACGGTCTTCCACTCGCTTCTTGAGGTCATGGCGCTTGTCCACGTCGAGCTTACCTTTACCAAGCCCTATTTCCACCTTCACTCGGCCCTTTTTCCAATACATCCGCAAAGCAGGGATTGTGAGACCTTCCCGTTCTACTGCCGCCGCAAGCTTGTTGATCTCGGGGCGGTGAAGGAGCAACCTTCTTGGGCGCTTCGACTCGTGCTGCTCGTGGCTGGCCCGCTCATACGGTTGTATGGCACAATCGCAGAGGTAGAGATCGCCATTTTGAATGCGGGCAAAGGCCCCCTGCATCGAGACAAATCCTGCACGCAGGGACTTGACCTCCGTGCCTTTTAACTCAACTCCTGCTTCGAACTTCTCGAGAATACTATAGTCTCGAAAAGCTTTCCTGTTTGTAGTGATTTCGGAGGACATGGACGCGGTTTGAGGACCGCTGGAAGACTATTAGATCGCTACAGCGAGATCCTGAGCAATGATGATTTTGCCTTGGGCGATTTCCTGAAGTGCGATGTCCGCGAGGCCTGTGCCGGGCTCAACTTCGATAAGCGGGCGGCTCCCGGCGTTGAGCTGGCGCACGCGGCGCGAAACCATGTTGATGAGGAGCTGTTGCTCGGGAATCGTTTTGGAGGCTTCGTCGATGTATTGGGCTTTCATAGGTAATTTTTCAGCCATTTGTTGTAACGGCGAGCCGCGAAAAATACGGGCGATCTCGCCTCAGTCAATTTTTTAATTTTTAAATTTGACAAAGATTCCGGATCCTCTATTTTCTGCACTCCCACAGCAGTGGAGAAACTCAACAGCAGGAGACCTCACGGTCGTTCGCACTGCAAAAATTCTATGCAAAAAAAACGAAGCAAGCGCTACCGCGCAGCGGCAGCCAAAGTCGAGGGAAATAAAAAGTATTCACTGGCTGACGCCATCAGCACACTGAAAACATTTCCTGCGGTAAAGTTCGACCAAACAGTCACACTCTCTTTTAGACTTGGTGTTGACCCCAAGCAGAGCGATCAAATGGTGCGTGGCACCTGCCCACTCCCAAACGGTAGCGGCAAAAATGTTCGTGTTCTGGTTTTCGCAACTGGCCAAGCAGCTGAAGCGGCCAAAGAAGCGGGCGCCGAAATCGTCGGCTTTGAGGAGATCATCAAAAGAGTCACCGGCGGTTTTTCAGATTTCGATGTGGCCATAGCCACTCCTGCCGCAATGGTCGAGGTTCGCAAACTCGGCCGTGTTCTGGGGCCTCGTGGTCTCATGCCGAATCCCAAGACAGGAACTGTCACAGACGATACCGCCAAGGCCGTCAAAGAAGTCAAAGCCGGTCGTGTGGAATTCAAGCTCGACAAAAACGGAAACATTGCGGTGCCTGTCGGGAAATTTTCTTTCGAAGCACAAGCGCTCGCAGAGAATGGCGCTGCAGTTATTGACGCAGTCGTCAAGGCTCGGCCAGCGACTGCCAAAGGCGCTTTCGTCAACGCCATCACGCTCAGCGCAACAATGTCTCCCGGTCTCGCCGTGGACCCCGCACCTTACCTCAAAAACTAAGTATTCTAATCCATGAGACCCGAGAAAACACTCATCGTTTCCGATATTCGCGAAAAGCTCCAAGCCTCTCCCTATTTGCTCATCGTTGACTTCACCGGCATGAAAGTGCCGCATTTTGAAAGCCTCCGCACCCGTCTTGCCGATGCCGGAGCCCGCATCAGCGTTGTGAGAAATACATTTCTTCGCATCGCGGCGACTGAGCTCAAAATGCCTGAGCTTTCAGACTTGCTTGCAGGTCAGACTGCGATGGTTACTGGCGACACCGATATCTGCGCCGCTGCAAAGGTGCTTAAGACATTTGCTGCTGAGTTCAAAAAGCCAACCGTGCGTGCTGGCGTTCTCGACAACGCAGCACTCAGTGCTGATCAAGTGGCTGTGCTCGCAGACCTGCCCAGCAAAGATGTTCTTCGTGCCAAGCTTCTTGGCCTGCTACAGACTCCAGCCAGCCAATTTGTTCGCGTCCTCAACGAACCCGCTGCCAGCCTGGCGCGCGTTCTCAAAGCCAAAGGCGATGCACTCGCCGGGGCCGAGTAATTCCAAAAAGAAAAATTTCATCCGCGCGTCGAAAGGCGCGGGGGTGGACAACAAGAAAACACAACCGGTTCCTTGTCGGTCAGTTTGCTTCCTGACTCAATCTTCCCGAAGCTTCGGGATACGACGATACCAAAACTCAAATACATCATATGGCAGATACCACCGCACTCGTCGACCAACTCAGCGGACTCACCGTCCTTGAAATCGCCGACCTCGTAAAACAACTCGAAGAAAAATGGGGCGTCAGCGCTGCCGCTCCCGTAGCAGTAGCCGCCGCAGGTCCAGCCGGAGCTGCAGCCGCACCTGCCGAAGAGAAGACATCTTTTGATGTTATCCTCACGGAAGCCGGCACCAATAAGATTGCCGTCATTAAAGAAGTTCGCGCCGCTGTTGCCGGTCTCGGACTTGCCGAGGCCAAGGCCTTGGTTGAAGGCGCGCCGAAGACTCTCAAAGAGGGGGTCACCAAGGAAGAAGCTGCCGAGATCAAGAAGAAGATCGAAGCCGCCGGCGCCAAGGTCGAAATTAAGTAAGCCAGTTTCAAACTCCGTAGGAAGGTCAGATTATTTCTTGACCTTCCTGCGGATTTAAACAACATTCGCCAGTTCGCTCTACCAGCAAGAAAACAACCATCTGCTTCTTCGCCAATTCCCAGCATTCTATTTCATGCAACCGGATCTTCTGGAAAACAACCAGATTTCCGATTGCGTTTTTATGATTTCGCGAAGTCATAATTGATCCGGCCTTATAAAAGGTCACACAACCCGCGGCACCGCAAAAAAACATGTCTGAACGCATTCACTTCGGAAAATTGACAGAGGCCATCGAGCCACCAAACCTCATCGAATTGCAGCTCAACTCCTACAACGAGTTCTTCCAAAAAGATGTCCCTGCTAGCAAACGCCGCGATATTGGTTTGCAAGCCGTCTTTCGCGAATTTTTTCCTATTTTTGGTTTCGAAGACAAATCCTCACTCGATTTCGTAAGTTACGAACTCGGTGAGTCGAAAATGTCCGCCTTGGAGTCCCAACGCGAGGGTCTGTCCTACAGTGCGCCTCTCTATGTGACCTTCCGCTACAAAGACGAGCGCAGCACAAAAGAGGAAAAAGTTTACATGGGTGAGCTTCCCCTCATGACGACTCAAGGCACATTTGTCATCAATGGAGCTGAGCGGGTCGTTGTTTCCCAGTTGCACCGCTCCCCTGGCATTTGCTTTGAAACCTCCGTACATGCCAACGGCAAAATTCTTCATGGTTTTCGTATTATTCCAGACCGAGGCTCTTGGATTGAGGTCCAATTCGATACCACTGACCTCCTGTATGTTTATCTTGATCGTCGTAAGCGTCGTCGCAAGTTTCTGGCGACCACATTTCTCCGAACTGTTGGATTTCCTGCTGACGAAGAAATTATTAATCTTTTTTACAAGACCCAAGACCTCAAACTCAGCGAAAAGCTCGATGAAGAGGAAATCGCTACCAAAGTCCTCATTGCCGATATTCGGGATGGGGAAATCACTGTCGGTCGCGCTTTCGAACCCTTAACTACCGCCATCGTGCGTCAGTTGATTGGATTGGGGCATAAGTCCGTGAAAGTTGTAGACACGAAGGACGACGACACGATCATCAAGTCTCTCAAAAAAGACCCTGCACATGACGAGGACGAGGCCCTCAAAGATATTTACCGCAAGCTCCGCCCTGGCGATCCACCAACCGTTCAAAATGCGCGTAGCATGCTCAAGCGCCTCTTTTTTGATGCCAAGCGCTACGACCTTGGTCGAGTAGGTCGCCACAAGATCAACCAAAAACTTGATCTCAAAGTGGACGAAAACGAGCGCACGCTCACCAAGGATGATTTCGTGGCAGCCATGAAATACCTCGTTCGTCTTCGCGCTGGCGATGGCATGACTGACGACATCGATCACCTCGGCAGTCGCCGCGTCCGCACGGTGGGAGAACTCCTTGCCAATCAGTGCCGTGTGGGCTTGGCCCGCACTGAGCGTCTCGTCCGCGAGAGGATGACGCTGTTTGATATCACAACCGATCAGATTACACCACAAAAGCTCATCAATCCGAAATCACTCAGTGCTGTTGTGCGTGACTTTTTCGGACGCAGTCAATTGAGCCAATTTATGGATCAGACAAATCCGCTTTCTGAGCTCACCCACAAGCGTCGTCTATCGGCTCTCGGGCCAGGCGGTCTCAGTCGTGATCGGGCAGGCTTCGAGGTTCGAGATGTTCATCCTTCCCATTACGGGCGTATCTGTCCGATCGAGACGCCTGAAGGCCCCAACATTGGTCTCATCAGTTCGCTCAGCACATTTGCCCGTATTAATGAATTCGGTTTCATTGAAACGCCTTACCGAAAAGTCATTAATGGTCGAGTCACTGATCAAGTGGAATACCTCAGCGGCGATCGTGATGAAAATTTCTACATCGCCCAAGCAAATTCCGCAGTGGATGCCAAGGGTAACCTTTCAGGTGAGAAAGTTTCCTCGCGCTATAGAGGCGATTTCCTTGAAATTGCTCCTGAAAAAATACAATACATGGATGTCTCACCCAAGCAACTCGTGTCTGTTGCTGCTGGTCTCATCCCATTCCTTGAGCATGACGATGCTAACCGAGCCCTCATGGGTTCGAACATGCAACGTCAAGGTGTTCCGCTGCTTATTTCAGACTCTCCACTTGTCGGCACCGGACTCGAAGCCCGCGTGGCCCGCGATTCGCGTGCCGTTATTTGCTCGGAATCAACTGGAAAAGTCGCATCAGTTACCGCCAGTCAGATCGTTATTACCAAGGACGGCTCACTACCTGAAGGAAAAAAGAAGATTAAAGAAGACCGTGAAAACGGTGTCTATGTCTATGAGCTCAGGAAGTTTATGCGCTCGAATGCAAGTACATGCATCAATCAAAAAGTCATCGTTAAGAAAGGCCAAGCCGTCAAGAAAGGTGATGTCATTGCCGATGGTCCAAACACCGAAAAAGGTGAGCTTGCTCTCGGGCGCAATGTGCTCGTTGCCTTCATGCCTTGGAACGGGTATAACTTTGAGGATGCTATCCTCATTTCCAAACGGGTTGTCAAAGAGGACATCTACACATCGATACACATCGACGAGTTCGAAATTGGAGCCCGAGATACGAAGCTTGGGCCTGAGGAAATTACGCGTGATATTCCGAATATCAGTGAAGAGGCCCTCCAGCACCTTGGCACGGATGGAGTTATTCGTATTGGCGCTGAAGTGAAACCTGGGGACATCCTTGTTGGTAAAATCACTCCAAAGAGTGAAACGGAACTTGCCCCAGAAGAGCGCCTCCTACGAGCCATCTTCGGTGAAAAGGCTGCTGATGTGAAAGACACCTCACTCACCGTTCCTTCTGGAACATACGGTATTGTGATGGATGTAAAGGTGTCCGCCAAAAAAGAAGTCACCCGCACCAAAATGACTCCGGCAGAATCCAAACGTCAGCAAAAAATGATTGGCGAGGATTTCGTCAAAAGGAAAGATGATTTGCACGAGCAACTTACTGCTGCGCTTTCAAACATACTCCTTAACGAAAAAATCCCGCTGGATGTCGTCAATGCCCAGACTGGTGAGATCATCATACCAGCCAACCGCAAGATCACCAAAGAACTTCTCCGCAAACTTGCAAAAGTTTACAACCACGTCGAAATCGATCCAAGCCCGATTCGTAACAAGATTCACGAAATCATAGGCCAGTTTGAGCACAAATTTGTCGATCTCGAAAACGAGCGTGACTCAAACCTCGGGCGCATCGAGAGCGGCGACGATATCGATCCAGGCATCATCAAGCAGGTCAAGGTCTACATCGCCAGCAAACGCAAGCTCAGCGTAGGCGATAAGATGGCCGGTCGCCACGGAAATAAAGGTGTTGTCGCCAAAATAGTTCCTGAGGAAGACATGCCCTATCTTGCCGATGGCACACCAGTGGATATCGTTCTGAACCCTCTTGGCGTTCCCAGCCGCATGAACGTGGGGCAGGTTCTCGAAACTCACCTCGGTGTTGCTGCAAAGGCCCTCGGTTTCAAAGTCGCTACACCAGTTTTTGACGGCATTCCCGAGTCGAAAATCCGTGAATTCCTGACTGAAGCCAAAAAGGTGGAAGGATTCACTTGGATCAACGAAAACGGTAAATCTACACTCTACGACGGACTAACCGGCGAGCCATTCGACCAGCAAGTTGTTGTGGGCTACATCTACATGCTCAAGCTCGGCCACTTGGTCGCTGACAAAATCCATGCCCGTGCTGTCGGACCATACAGCCTCGTCACCCAGCAACCGCTTGGCGGCAAGGCTCAATATGGCGGACAACGCTTCGGTGAAATGGAAGTGTGGGCGCTCCAAGCCTATGGTGCTGCCTACACACTGCAAGAACTCCTCACCGTGAAATCGGATGACGTCGCCGGACGCACTCGTATCTATGAGAGCATTGTCAAAGGTGACAACTCTCTTGAAGCGGGAGTGCCCGAGTCGTTCAACGTTCTCATTAAAGAAATGCAAGGACTCGGGCTTGATGTCCGCGTCGGTGGCAAACAACCCACCTCACTTGTAGAAGGCCTCGCCTAATCCCTAATCAAAACCCGACACAATCTGACGAATCATAAATGAAAGATCTTAACTTCAACGAATCCGTTGGTGAAGCGAAACCCGTTGGTTTTGACGAGGTGGCCATCACCGTGGCATCCCCAGATTCCATGCGTGCTTGGAGCAAGGGAGAAGTCAAAAATCCCGAGACCATCAACTACCGCACCTTCAAACCCGAAAAAGGTGGGCTCTTCTGCGAGCGTATCTTTGGTCCCACGCGTGACTGGGAGTGCTCATGTGGTAAATATAAGCGTATCAAGCACAAGGGTGTTATCTGCGACCGTTGTGGTGTGGAGATCACCCTCTCACGCGTGCGCCGCGAGCGCATGGGGCACATCGATCTTGCTGTGCCTGTGTCACACATATGGTTCTACAAATGCATGCCATCCCGTCTGGGACTCATGATGGATATGACTTCGCGTGCCTTAGAGCGTGTGATTTATTACGAGGACTTCATTGTTATTGACCCAGGCACTACTCCCCTTGAGAAATGCCAACTCCTCACAGAGGCGGAATTCCGTGATGCCGAGGAACAGTATGGTGAGGAGTTTACCGCTGGGATGGGCGCCGAGGCGATTCAAAAAATCCTTGCCTCAATGGACCTTGCCGTTGTTCAAAAGGAAATTGAGGAGTCCATGGGCTCAACACGCAGTAAACAACTTCGGAAAAAACTCTCCAAGCGTCTCAAACTGGTGCAGGGCTTTGCTGGTTCAAATACTCGCCCAGAGTGGATGATTCTCAGCGTGCTACCAGTCATTCCTCCGGACCTACGGCCACTCGTTCCGCTTGAGGGTGGACGCTTTGCCACTTCCGATCTGAATGATCTTTATCGTCGTGTCATCAATCGCAACAATCGTCTTCGCACTTTGTTGCAGCTCAAAACACCGGAGGTGATCATCCGCAACGAAAAGCGCATGCTCCAAGAATCTGTTGATGCACTCTTCGACAATGGACGCCACGGTCGTGCTGTAGCTGGTGCTGCCAACCGCCCTCTCAAGTCCTTAAGCGACATGCTGAAAGGTAAGGGTGGACGCTTCCGCCAAAACCTTCTTGGCAAGCGCGTTGATTATTCAGGACGCTCGGTCATCGTCATCGGGCCTGAACTCAAGCTCAACCAGTGCGGGTTGCCTAAAAAAATGGCCCTCGTTCTTTTCGAGCCATTTATCATCCGTCGTCTTAAGGAACTTGGTTATGTTCATACTGTTCGCAGCGCCAAGAAGCTCATCGAGCGGCAGACTCCGGAAGTTTGGGATATCCTTGAAGAAGTCACCAAGGGTCATCCAGTTATGTTGAATCGTGCTCCGACCTTGCATCGTCTTTCGATACAAGCGTTTGAGCCGATTCTCATCGAGGGTGAGGCCATTCGTGTCCACCCGCTCGTCTGCACCGCTTACAATGCGGATTTCGACGGTGACCAGATGGCTGTGCATGTGCCTCTATCCGTAGAGGCGCAAATGGAAGCTCGCATGCTCATGCTTGCGCCAAATAATATCTTCTCACCATCCAGTGGAAAGCCTATCACAACGCCATCTCAGGACATCCCACTTGGTTGCTATTACTTGACCCAGAAGCCACGCGGCGAGGATGCCGACAAGTCGAAGCGCATGCCTATTTTTGGAAATGCCGATGAAGTCGAACTCGCTCTCACTGAGCGGGCTATCCGCACTCAGACCCGTATTCTTTTCAAAAACCCTGACTATGGTATCGAGACCGTCTACGGTGATCCAACGCTGTCTGTCATCGAAACCACCGCAGGTCGAGTAACTTTTAACCAAATCTGGCCCAAGGCTCTTGGTTTCTATAACAAAGTTTGTGGTAAGAAACAGCTCTCGGACATCATCTGGCGTTGCTACAAGGCCAGTGGTCAGCAGACCACCGTTGAAACCCTCGATCGCTTGAAGGAACTCGGATTTCGTGAGGCCACCCGCGCCGGTGTTTCCATCGGTATCAACGACATGATGGTGCCAAAAGAGAAGGTCCAACTTCTTGAAAAAGCCTACCGTGAAATCGCCGAGGTCGAGAAGCAATACCGCCGAGGTATCATCACCGATGGTGAGCGTAAAAACAAGGTGCAAGATATCTGGACCCATACTGGTGAAGAAATCGCAAATGCCCTCTTCCGCACTTTGGAATACAACGACAACCGCCGCGATATGAATCCTGTCTTCATGATGGTCGATTCCGGTGCTCGTGGTAATCGAACCCAGGTCAAGCAGTTGGCCGGTATGCGCGGCCAGATGGCAAAACCTTCCGGCGAAATCATCGAGCAGCCGATCACCGCGAATTTCCGTGAGGGTCTGACCGTTCTCGAGTATTTTATCTCTGCACACGGCGCCCGCAAGGGTCTTGCCGATACAGCTCTAAAAACAGCCGATTCTGGATATCTTACACGCAAGCTCGTTGACGCTGCTCAAGATGTGATCATTACAATCGATGACTGTCACACAGGCAACGGCATCGTTGTCCGGCCGATCTACGAGGGTGATGAAGAAGTCGTCAACCTCTCGACTCGCATCATCGGTCGCACCAGCTGTGAGACCGTCAAGGATCCGATCACCGGGAAGCCAGTTATCAAAAAAGATCAACTTGTTGATGAGGAGATCGCTGCCTCTTTGGAAAAAATTGGCCATGAGCAACTTAAAATCCGTTCGGCTCTCACTTGTGAATCTACTCGCGGTATCTGTATCAAGTGCTACGGCCGTAGCCTCGCAACTGGTGGTATGATCAAGATCGGCGAAGCCGTCGGCATCATCGCTGCCCAGTCGATCGGCGAACCCGGCACCCAGCTCACGATGCGAACCTTCCACGTTGGTGGTGCTGCAAGCCAGACATTCAAACAACCCATCATCAAGGCCAAAAATGACGGAACCATCCGCTTCAATGAACTCAAAGTCGTTGAAGCCGTGGATAAAACCTTCGTTGTCCTTAACAAGAACGGAACGGTTACACTGCACGCCAAGGACGGTCGCGAACTCGAGAGCTACAACATCGTTGTCGGCTCCGTCATTGCTCTGCCAGACGGAAGCAGCGTGAAAAAAGGTGTCACACTCGTTCAATGGGATCCCTACAACGTTCCAATCATTACTGAAAAGGCTGGGCGCATCGAATTCCGCGACATGATCCCCGGCGTGACCATTCGTCAAGAAATCGACGAATCCACAGGCGTTCGCGGTAATGTCGTCATCGAGCACAAAGAGGATCTGCATCCGCAGATCATCGTTGTCGACGAGGCCAAAAACCTCCTCGCCAGTTACTCGATTCCTGCTGGAGCCCACATCGAGGTCAAGGAAGGTGCCAAAGTGCCTGCCGGACAGCGTGTAGCCCGAACACCTCGTAAGATTGGTAAGACAAAAGACATCACCGGCGGTCTTCCACGCGTCGCCGAGCTTTTCGAAGCCCGTCGTCCGAAAGACGCCTGCGATATCGCCAAGATTGACGGTGTCGTTGAAATTGGGGGAACAGTTCGTGCGAAGCGCCGCCTCATTGTTAAAGATAGTGATACCGGTGCTGAAGAGGAACATCTCATTCCTCTCAATAAGCACATTATTGTCTTCAAAGGCGACCTCGTTAAAAAAGGACAGCAGCTTACGGAAGGCCCCGTCGTTCCGCACGAAATCCTCGAGATTTGTGGGCCCCAAGAGCTTCAAGAACATCTTCTCAACGAAGTGCAAGAAGTCTATCGTTTGCAAGGTGTTGAAATTAACGACAAGCACATCGAAATCATCGTTCGTCAGATGCTTCGCAAGGTGAAAATCACCGAACAAGGAGATACCTCTCTTCTCTGGGGCGATCAAGTTGACCGCCTTGCTTTTGAAAAAGAGAACGAAGAAGTTATCGCCAAGGGTGGCAAACCCGCCGAGGCAAGCCCAGTTCTCCTTGGCATCACCAAGACAGCCCTCGAGACTGACAGCTTTATCTCTGCAGCATCCTTCCAAGATACAACACGCGTCCTAACCGAAGCTGCTACACTCGGCAGAATTGACCGTCTCCGCGGCTTCAAAGAAAACGTTATCATGGGTCACCTGATCCCCGCAGGCACAGGCTTCCATACAAACCGCAAAATCGAAATCACACAAGTCGGCGACGCATTCGGAGCCGATAAGAAAGAATCACAAAAAGCCGCAAGCTAATCCACCACATATATCATGTCAGAAGCCACAGCAAATCAGCCCAATCTCGAACTCATGACGGAACTCCTTGAGGCCGGGGTTCACTACGGACACCAGACCAAACGATGGAATCCCAAGATGCGGGATTATATCCTCGAGGAAAGAAATTCGATCTACATCATTGATCTCGGCCTCACCGTCGAGCAGCTCGACAGCACGACCAAATATCTGAGCGACCTCGTCCGCAACGGTGGTAAGGTTCTCTTCGTCGGAACCAAAAAACAAGCCCAAGGTGCGATTGCCGAAGCGGCTGAGGCTACTGGCCAATTCTATGTCAACCAACGCTGGTTGGGTGGCACACTCACAAATCTCACCACGATCCGTCGCAGCGTGGCCCGTCTCAAGGAGATACAAGCCCTTGAAAAATCCCCTGCATTCGCCAAGATTAATAAAGCGGAAGCCGCTTCCATCCGCCGCGAGGGGGTAAAGCTCCTTCATAACCTCGGTGGTATCGCGGAAATGGGTAAACTCCCCGATGTCATGGTGGTTATCGACACCGTGCGTGAGGAAATCGCCGTTGCCGAAGCCAACCGCCTTGGCATCCCGGTCATCGCCGTCGTGGACACAAACAGCAACCCCGAAAAGATTGCTTACCCCATCGCAGGAAATGACGACGCCATCCGCTCGATCCGTGTTGTTCTCTCCAAACTCGTTGAGGCCATCCTCGAAGGCAAAGGCGCCGGGGCAAAAGCCCGCAAACCCGAACTCGCAGCAGTATCCGAATAAAAAAAGTTTTTAGTTTCCAGTATTCAGTATCCAGCCACCGCAAAAAGGTGGCTGAGCTGAGTTCCTGAAAACTGAAGTCCGAACACTGAAAACTCTTATCATGTCCGAAATCTCAGCTCTTCTCGTCAAAGAACTCCGCGAAAAAACCAATGCGGGGATGATGGATTGCAAAAAAGCCCTCACGGAATCCGGTGGCGACCTCGTGGCCGCCGAGGACCTCCTCCGCAAAAAAGGCATCGCCAGCGCAGGCAAGAAGGCCTCCCGCGCCGCCAAAGAGGGCACCATCGCTTCCTACATCCACCTTGCTGGTAAAGTTGGCGTGCTCGTCGAAATAAACTGCGAAACCGACTTCGTCGCTAAAAACGACATCTTTCGTGACTTTGTGAAGGATGTCACGCTGCACATCGCCGCTTCGCATCCTCTCTATGTGAGCCGTGAGCAAGTTCCCGCCGACCTCATCTTGCGTGAACGCGATATCGCTGCTGCGCAAGTCCAAGGCAAACCGGCCAACATCGTAGACAAAATTGTCGATGGCAAAATTGAAAAGTTTTACAGCACAATTTGCCTTCTTGAACAACCGTTTATCAAAAATCCCGAAACGACGATCAAGGATCTTGTTTCAGGTAAGATTGCGGAACTTGGCGAGAATATCGTCATTCGCCGCTTCACCCGCTACACCGTAGGCGAGGACCTCAGCGCATAGCGTAACTCTCTCAAAACGGGGTCACGGTTTAAAAAAAGCTGTGACCCCGTTTTTTATTCCCGTTCTTCCTCGAGAATATCTCTCTTGATACCTGGCCTCGGATTCGTGTTCAGTTCGCTTATGTTCGATTTTCGTGGATGTCTGGTCTGCCTGCTCATTGTGGCATCTTGCCCCGCGACTATCTTCTGCGCCGAGCCTGCTCAGGCCCCGGCCGCCAAGATCCAAGCGCCTTCGCCAGATTCCCCCGAGCGGGTCGAGCTTTGCCGCGTGCAGATTTTCTTAGACCGCGCTGGTTTCCGACCTGGAAAGATCGATGGTCTTGGGGGTGAGTTCACCCAGAAGGCGGCCGACCGTTACTGCGATGCCATCGGTGTTCCGCGCGGCACCATTTTGGACATCTCCGTGATCTCTGCCCCTTATCGCGATCATGTGATCACGGAGGACGATGCCAAATGGGTCGGCCCCGTCGCGTCAAAACCCTCTGGGCAAGCCAAACTCAAATCCCTTAAGTATGGCACGCTCTGGGAGGCTGTCGCCGAGCGCTTCCACTGCGACCAGAAGTTTCTTCTCGAGCTTAATCCGCAGATCACCGAACCCGTTGTGGGCAGTGTCCTCCGCGTGCCTGATGTGAAGGATTTTCTCCTTGCCGATGTGAAAGCCCTCGAAAAGGAACGGTCCACAAAAGCGAAGGCTCCCACAGTTGCAGCGACCCTTACGCCGCCACCCCCGCCACTTCCCTTGCCTGCCGCCTACGACCTTTCCAAGCCGATCCAGCCCTCGCCCGTCGAGCTGCTGCCTGCACCCTCGCCGACACCAACACCCACGCCCGAACCTACTCCAGTGCCTACTCGCGAGCCGAAGCGCGCCTTGGTGCTCCTGCGCGGTGAGCGCCTGATCGAACTCTACGAGGACGGTCGTATTGTGGCGTGTTTTCCTTGCACTCCGGGATCGGCCAAAATCCCCGTGCCCCTTGGGAAATGGAAAGTCACCAGCAACATTTTGCTCCCGCATTTTCGTTGGGACAAATCAGTCCTTGAGACTGGCGTCCGCAGCGAGAATGCGTTCATGCTGCCCCCGGGCCCCAATAGCCCAGTGGGTATCGTCTGGATGGGAATCAACCGCCCAAGCATTGGCATGCATGGCACGAACAGCCCAGACCGCATTGGACGAAATGAAAGCAGCGGCTGTATCCGCCTCGCAAATTGGGATGCCTTCACGCTCTGCCAGCTTGTGAAAGCAGGCACCCCGTTTGAGGTGCGCTGATTTTATTTTTTGGGCAGGACGATTTCGAGGCGAGCATTCCTGTATTCCATTTTGAGTTCCTCGCCGCGCACCGGACCTGGCAGGGTCATGGATTGGGTCGACGACCCCGAGCTGTAGGAGGACGCTCCTCCGGATGCGGACTGTTTTTCGTGCTTGGAAGTGATGGTGACTGCGCGCTCGTTGTCCACATTCACGCTCACATGACGCGCCTGCTCCTCGGTAAGGGTGGATGTCAGAAGGTAGGCATCGCCTCGGTCTTCTATCTTAAATCCCGAGCCTGCCACCTTGGCCTGCAATTGCGGAGCGATGCTTCCCAATAGACTGCCGAAAAGATCCTGCGTAGGGCCGCCGGCGGGGCTGTCTGCTTGGTTCATTTGCTGGAGCATGTTCGCCGCTTGCGAGAGGACTTGGTTGCGTAAAGTGTCGAATCCAGCATCCACCGGACTGCCGGAGGGGAGTCCCATCCCCCCCAAGGCTGGAGCAGGCTCACCTTTGGGGATGGAGATGATGAGTTTGCCCTCCGACCTCCGGATGCCGAGCGCGGCATTTGCTTGCGCCCTTGGAAGCGAGAGGCGTTGCTCGTGCCGGATGCCACTCTCGGTCGCACCCGAATCCAAGATCAATGTCGATCCCGCAAGGCGCACATTCACATCCGTGGTCTCGGGCACTCCCACTTGCACCGAGTAGGTCAAGTCATCCTCCCGCACATCCATGGAAGAATTCAGGATCGGGATCTGAGTTTTGGAATCGATGTCGGTCGCTCCGGTGTTGGTGGCGAAAAAAATTGTCAGCGCCAGCGGTGCTACGAGGAGAGTGCGTTTGATCATATTTTTCATTTGGCTTTGCTCAAAAAAAGACAACTTCCTGGCGTCTTTGTTCAATGAAGTTGTGCCTTGGATTTTGAAAAAATCACAAGAGCCCAACCGGCGAGCAGGAGGAGACCGCCCACAGGGGTCACCGCTCCCAACCAGCGGATATTGGTCACCGCGAGAATGTAGAGGGATCCCGAAAAAACCGTCACGCCGATGGTCCAAAGCCAGACGGACGATGGTCGCCGCTCCGAGGCCCAGAGTGATGCAACGGCGTGGATGAGATGGTAGAGGACAGCCGTTTGCCAGATGGATTCTGTATCGTGCGTCGCGAGGATATTTTTGAGTCCGTGTGCTCCGAAGGCTCCCAGTGCGACTCCTGTGAAACCCATCACGCCCGCCACTTTCGTTGTGATCATAGCCACCATGCTTGCACGAAAACCCAGGCGCCGACAATATCCACCCGTATGGGTCCTCTCCTGCTTGGTATTCTTGGCACGACGCTCCTCTGTTTCTGGCTGGGTGCCCGCTTCTACAGCACTTACATCGAGCGCGCACTCGGTGTGGATACCTCACGGCCGACAGCCGCTGTTCTTAAAAATGACGGCGCGGATTTTGTGCCCACCAAGTCCTACATTCTCTTCGCGCACCACTTCGCAGCCATCGCCGGCGCTGGGCCGATTGTGGGCCCGACACTGGCTGTGGTTTACGGTTATCTGCCCGCACTCATCTGGATCGTCATAGGCGCCACACTCATGGGTGGCGTGCATGACATGGTGACGCTTTTCATTTCGACAAGGGAGGAGGGGCGCTCGGTGGCTGACATAGCCCGTGAATATCTGGGACCTTTCAGCTATGTCTGCATTGTGAGTTTTTTGGTGATCGGGCTTTTTATGATCACAGCCACATTTTTGAATCTCAGTGTCACAGCTCTCACAAGCATGTATCCCGCCACCAAGCTGGGCATGGAGCCCGCCGCCTGCGCAGAGTTGGATGCGGCGATGCAGTTGCCCGCCGACCACATGGGCATGCATCCCTTTCAGCAGGGTGGGGGACTGCCCACAGTGGTGGCATTGAAAGATGGCCAACCCGTGCTTCTGGCGCGCATCGGAGGCATTGCATCAACAAGCGTTCTTTTCATTACGCTCTGCGCCCCATTACTTGGTTTTCTCATCTACCGCATCCACACCCCAGCGTGGATGAACTACCTGTTCGCATCGATCCTGTGTGCGGCGTCGGTGGTTCTCGGTGTCTATTTTCCGATTGTCGTCACACCCGATGCCTGGCGCTTGATGATGACTTTTTATGTCATACTGGCCTCGGCCATTCCTGTCTGGCTGCTCCTGATACCAAGGGATTTCGTGAATGTGCAAATCCTCTATGCGGGCCTCCTGGCGGTCGTTGGCGGGCTTGTCGTCGCGGGCGTGAGTGGAAATTTTCCATTGGTCCTTGCAGCGCCTCAAAATCTGGCGGAGGTCATTCCGGCATGGAGCTTGGATAGCGGCCTGCAGTATGTCGGGGTTCTTTGGCCCATGCTGTTTATCACCGTCTCGTGCGGAGCCATCAGTGGATTTCACTGCCTGGTTTCCAGTGGCACCACCGCCCGCCAGCTTGCCTGCGAGCGCCATGTCGGCAGGGTGGGATACAATGCCATGTTGCTTGAGTCGCTGCTGGCTGTGTCGATCATTCTCACACTTTTGATTGGTTTGGATTGGCAGAGTTACCTGCAGATCACCTATGCGGATAAGAACCCTGTTCTTGCGATCTCCCTCGCCACGGGAAGCCTTGTAAACCTCGCATTTGGCCTGCCGGTGTGGATGGGAACGGTGCTCGGCATTTTGTTGCTGGAGGGTTTTGTCGTCACGACGCTCGATGTGGCCGTGCGATTGAATCGATATCTCCTCGAGGAGGTCTGGCGATTTCTCTTCCGCAGTCCCCCGGCGATCCTGCGAGGAGTCTGGTTCAACACGCTTCTCTGCGCGGGTGTGATGTTTCTTCTCTCCCGCTCCAACAGCCTGCCCGTGCTCTGGCAGGTCTTCGGATCGGCGAATCAAATGATGGGGGCCATGGCTCTGTTGGTCGCGGCAGTGTGGCTCCGCGATCACGGCCGCCGCTCGCTTTTCGTGCTCATCCCAGCCATTCTCATGTTTGCCACCACCTTTGCTTCAACGGGACTCGCCTTGGCTAAAAATTTCCGCGAGTCGAACTGGGCGCTCGTTTCCGCATGTGCTGTACTGATCGTCCTCGGCATCTGCACGGCCTTTATCGGAACCAAGACGCTCCTCGCGCCCCCTCGACGAGCGGGCACTGCCTGAGGCTGTGGGAGCTACTCGCCGCGATAGCTGCAGCGGGCAAACGGAGTCTCGTGAATGACGATCTCAGCCAGCCCGGGCAGCTGCGGCGAGAGTCTGTTCCACAGCCAGCCGGCCATCATTTCAATCGTGGGATTTTCCAGCCCGGGCACATCGTTCAAATACGAATGGTCGAGCTCCTCGATGATTGGCTTCATCGCCGCGCTGATGAGCGCGTGGTCGTAGAGCCAGCCGGTGTCAGGGTCCACCTCGCCTTCCACCGATATTTCAATCGTGAAGGTATGCCCGTGCAATCTCGCGCACTTATGGCCAGCGGGCACTTTGGTGAGGCTTTGCGCAGCTTCGAGAATGAAATCTTTGGTGAGTCGGACTTTCATGGCGCTGCACTATACCGATGCGCATGCGGCAGCCCAATTCATTTTCGCGGCGACTTTCCCCTTGCCCTCTCGTCAACGGGGTGGCACCTTTGCGGCTTCATCAACAAACGAAATATCAAATGGCAAAAGCAGCAGTAGTAGTAAACGGGGCGGATACTCTCCGCCTTCACGAAAAAGACACCGGCAGCGCAGACGTACAAATCGCGCTTCTCACAAAAAGGATTAGCTCGCTCACCGAGCACTTGAAAGGCAACTCGAAGGATCATGCATCCCGCCGGGGATTGCTGAAACTCGTGGCTACGCGGCGCAGCCTGCTCGATTATCTCAAGCGCACGGCTTCAGGCCGCTACGCAACGGTCCTCGCGACACTGGATCTTCGCAAGTAACGCGAAGTTCTCACCCAAGGCCCCATTCTTTAATGGGGCTTTTTCTTAAAAACCCGCCCACCTACTTCTGGTGGGCACACACGCACTTATACATATCATGTCCCATACCACCACAGCCCAAGCGGGCTCTCTACCAATTATCTTTGAATCCGGCAAACTTGCGAAACTCGCCGACGGCGCCGTAACCGTCCGCTGCGGCGATACCATCGTGATCGTCACAGCCGTCTCGGCCACAACAATCAAGGAAGGTCAAGATTTCTTTCCTCTCACCGTCGAATATAAGGAAAAGGCCGCAGCAGTCGGCAAATTTCCCGGCGGATACTTCAAGCGCGAAGGTCGTCCCACCGAGAAGGAAATCCTTACCGCCCGCATGACCGACCGCCCGCTGCGTCCGCTCTTCCCGAAGGGCTACCTCTACGACACCCAGATCATCACGCTCCTCTTGAGTGCGGATGGACAAAACGACCCAGACATGCTCTCGATCAACGGTGCCTCCGCCGCACTTTGCGTTTCGGACATTCCGTTCGCAGGCCCTGTCGGAGCCGTTCGTGTCGGTCGCATCAATGGCCAATTCGTCATTAACCCGACCCACTCCGAGCGCGAACACAGCGACCTCGACCTCGTCTATGTTGGCGACGGCGAGAAGGTCATCATGATCGAAGGCGCCGCATCGGAACTTCCCGAAGCGGAATTTAATAAAGCCCTCGACTTTGCCCGTGAGGCCGTGCGTGTCATCGTCCAAGCCCAGCGCGACCTCGCCGCAGCAGTTGGCAAAGCCAAGCGCAATGTGCCGCTCTTCTCGGTTGCCGACTCGATTTCCGATGTCGCCTACCAAGTCGCTGGCGACCGCATCGAAGCCGCCATCTACACATCCGGAAAAGTCGCCCGCAGCAAGGCTATCGGCACACTCCGCGAGGAAGTCGAGAAAGCCGTGCTCGAAAAATTCCCGACCGCCTCGAAGTTCGAAATTTCCCAGGCCTTTGATCACCTGCAGAAAAAGGCATTTCGCGTCAGCATTCTCGACCGCCAGAAGCGTTGCGACGGCCGAGGTCTTCATGACCTCCGGGCCCTCTCCGGCGAGGTTGGTCTCCTTCCCCGCACCCACGGATCGGCCCTGTTCGCTCGTGGTGAGACGCAGGCCCTCGGCATCGCCACTCTCGCTCCTGCCGACGAAGCGCAAAGTATCGATTGCTACGGCGGCGGACCAGACACACGGCGCTTCATGCTTCACTATAACTTCCCGCCATTTAGCGTGGGCGAGACCGGTCGTTTTGGTGGCCAAAACCGCCGCGAGATCGGCCACGGCGCCCTCGCCGAGCGTTCGATCGAGGCCGTGCTTCCAAGTGAAAAAGACTTCCCATACGCACTCCGCATCGTCAGCGAGGTGATGGAATCCAACGGTTCCACCTCCATGGCCAGCGTGTGCGCGGGCGTTCTCGCCCTCATGGACGCAGGCGTGCCACTCAAGGCCCCTGTGGCCGGTATCTCCGTGGGTCTAGTGACCGAATTCGAAGGCGAAACCCTGAAGCGCTACTCCACGCTCACCGACATCATCGGCAGCGAAGACCACTTCGGCGACATGGATTTCAAGCTCTGTGGAACGACTGAAGGTGTCACCGGCTTTCAGCTTGATCTCAAGCTCCCAGGCATCTCGCACGAGATCATGTTTGAGGCCGTCGCCGAGGCAAAAAAATCCCGTGGTCCTATCCTCGATGTTATGAACAGCGTCCTCGCCGCACCACGCGCCGAGCTGAGCCAATACGCGCCACGCATCGAGACCATCCGCATCAGCCCCGACAAGATCGGCCTCATCATTGGCCCAGGCGGCAAAACCATCAAAGGCATCGTCGCCGAGACAGGCGCCGAGATCAATATCGAGGACGATGGATCCGTGCACATCTACTCGAACAACGGCGACAGCCTGAAACGCGCCAAGGAAATCATCCTCGGTATGACCAAGGAAATCTCCATCGGCGAACTCTACCAAGGCACTGTCGTCTCCATTAAGGAATTCGGCGCCTTTGTCGAAGTCCTACCAGGCAAAGACGGTCTCTGCCACATCTCCGAACTCGCCGACTTCCGTGTGAACCAAGTCGAAGATGTCGTGAAAATGGGCGACTCCATCTGGGTCAAATGCATCGGCGTCGATGACAAAGGCCGCGTCAAACTCAGTCGCAAAGCGGCCATGAAAGATCGCGACCAAGCCGCCGCCGCCCCTCAAGCCTAAGCGCCGTAGTTAATCAAAAAGAAGGGGCTCCCGCACCACGGG
>NEUK01000038.1 GCA_002290555.1 Spartobacteria bacterium AMD-G4 | reverse complement strand
GGCGGTGTCGGTTTTGTTCACACCACCACTGTGCATCAGCCTTCCCGCGCAAAACGACTTTTTTCAATCGCCGGTTTCGGGTTGAAATCTCTCGGTGCGGAAGCCCAGTTCCAGATTGATTGGCCAGAACTCTCCAATCTTCTAACAATCCGTCCGCTGGATGTTCAGATCGTTGGCCGGGGTGTGGAAATTCGTCGTGCATGCAGTGACCGGCTGCCCACAGTGGATTCGCTCATTGCTGCAACTGCGTCATTTCACAATATGGTTCTTGTTCACCGTGACCCGCACTTTGAATCCATTCCACGCAAATTACTGCGGCAGGTCTCACTTTGCCCGCCCACGGCATCGTAATCACAAAATGTTCCGCCGTTTGCATCTTTTTATCGACGCCAACCTGGCCCGCGCCGCCGGTCTCCCCGTTTGGAAAGGCAAAAATGCCCAGCACGCCTGAAACCAATCCAGCCCGACTGCTGTCGCTGCTCTCGGTTATCATCCCCGCTCACCAGCAAGTGTGTAGCGGCAGCACTCGCCGACTTCCCATGAGCTATCTCCTAAATTTTCCTCCGTGTTCTCTGTGACCTCGGTGGTTAATAAAATTCTCGTAGGTAACACTATAAAACTTGTTAGCTAAGAGGGCGGAAAGCGTCCTCGCCTGAGCAAAATGTCGGAGTCATTGGATTCAAAATGAGTTTGACATGAAGAGACTCGCTTATAATTTTAAAACGGCTTGATTATATGAGACTCACTCCATTCCAGAGGCAGGGCATTCTCGAACTTTCCCGTAAACATTTCGGGTCTCAATGTGCGGCTTTTTTATTTGGATCCCGAACAAACGATGAGTTGCGGGGTGGTGATATTGATCTGCTCATAGAGTCTGATTCCAATCGGCAAGTTGAATACTCAAAAAGACTTGCCTTCCGCAGCGACCTCAAGTGCCAGATCGGAGATCAGAAAATTGATGTCATTTTTGCAATGCCCGACGATGAGCGCCCGATTGTCCGAGAAGCCAGGCGCGAAATGGTGCGACTATGAACTCCCTTTGCCATAAAAAATGGTTGTCTGCACTTGATGAATGCGATGCGCATATTACTCGGATTCAACATGCAATCGACCACTTGGATCAAAAATTACCTCTTACAAAAGAGGTCTACGATTTTTTGAGCGATACTGACATTGCTTACATTGACCAAATCGTTTTTCGATTTTCGAAGCTTCAAGATACGATTGGTAACAAGATTTTCCCATTAGGCCTCGTTCTCCTCGGAGAAGATATCGAAGCGCGTCCCTTTATTGATTTATTGAATAAGTTGGAGGAACTGAGACTTATCCCATCCTCATCCAAGTGGATGGAGTGGAGGGAGCTTAGAAACGACCTTACTCATGAATATCCAGATATTGTTGCAGACAGGATCGATGCCTTGAATAATCTAAAGAATGCGCTCTCTGAAATTTTGCAAGTGTTTCAAAAAATCAAAACAATCGTCGCCAATACATCCAGTGTTTAGTTTCAAGGATTTCTGTTCCATGATCCGCGCCCGCGAAAAGGAAATCCGCCTCGGCTATTGGCCCCATGTCGAGTTCAGTTGGACCGACACCGCCCGCGCCGCCAGCCTCCCCGTTTGGAAAGGCAAAAATGCCCAGCACGCCTGAAACCAAGCCCGCCCGGCCGTAAAGCGCTCAGGAGCGCCAACGTCCCCGTTGGCTCCCTGCCGAGGAGGACCTCAGCGCTCCCGGTTCCAAGTCCCTTCTTATCAGTGTCAATCAGTGCCATCAGTGGTTCTATAATTCTTACAAAGGCTTGAGTAGTGGGTTTGGAGTGGTTCTCACGGAGGCACGGGGACACGGAGGTTGGCCCGTATAGGCGAAATAAATAAGGGCTTGATTGGCAGAATCATGAACAGCAAAATCATTTTTTGGGCGGGAGGCGCGCTGCCGCGCGGATCTTGTAGCGGCTGTCTATGACTGCCGGGAGCTGCCCGTGCAAACTCCTGCCGAGGAGGACCTCGGCGTTCCCGGGAAGTCGCGCCTGGGGTTCAGGATCCGGATATTTGCTGTTTGGTTTTTAACAAAAAATTTCAACTCCGTATTGGGCGAAGTTGCCATCAGAGGTAACGATTGGCATACGGTGAAGCATGGCCGTGGCGATGATAAACCGATCTGCGGGATCGCGATGGTGCCATGGGAGGCGGTTGGCTTGAAAAGCGATACGAGTGGAAATTTCATGGACCCGGAGGTCATGGTGTGCGACGACCTGCTCAAACCAAGTCTCGGGCTCTTCTGGAAGCTCCAACTCGCCTCTGGCGGCCTTGAGACTGATTTCCCAAGCGCTTATCGCTGAAACGGTGAGTAGATTGGCTTGGTTAATGCGCTTTTTAGCATTCTCGCTGAGGTTTCTATGTCCGGTTGCGAGCCAGAGCAGTCCGCATGTATCAAGGAGGACGGATTCAGACATTGGCCCATTCTTCGGTTGTTGGTTGTGTGGGGTCGCCATGAATCCGGACGCGGGATAAGTGCTTGTGCGGAATGCAGCGTTCGCGCGAACTTAACGGCTTGATTTCAGCTACCGGGTAACCATAGCGGCTCAAAATAATCGAAACCCCTTCATCTTGAACCGTGCTCAAGAGTTCGGAAAAATGGGCTTTGGCTTCGTGAATACTGATTGTTTTCATGACTTGTTGGTCAGAATTAATCTCATAAAGAAGTAAGTGTCAAGGGCGATCTATCGATGGAGTTCGTCTGCAGGCTTGTAAGGAAAAGGGCCGGAAGCGCCAATGTGCCCGTTGGCCTATTAAACTACTCCTACCGAGGAGCGCGCCCGACGACGCCTAATGGGAAACGCGCCCCCTGTAGGGGCTGGCAGACTGCCGAGCCTCGCGAACTGCAAGTTCATGCAACTCAAGCAGGTGATCGTAATGGGTCATTTTTGGTTAAACATTTGACAAGGTGCATGCGATTTTGTCAGATGATTGTTCAGAAACGAACGAGCGCTGCGCGGTCGGAGGGAAACTAACCACGGATTTCCGTGCGACTCCTGTAGGCCAGCATCGTTGGTATGGGAAGCCTATTTTCTTTTCGATGGCTTCTCGTCGATTCCTAAGTAGCTGAAAACCAGGCTGAAAATAAGGGTTTGGAGGCCGAGTGAGACGAGTGTGCGGCCTGCTATGACAGGGCGGGTATTAGCGAGAGGGTCCAGGTTTCCAAAACCTGCTGTGGCCCAGTCTAAAAGCGTCAACGAAATCAGCCCCAAGCCTGCAAGGAGGATGGCTAAGCCGCTGAGGAGACCTTTTTCCAAAGTGAAGAAACTGAATGCCCTGGAGAGGATGTGATTGGGCGGGAGAAAGCCGCGCGTGTAGGCGAAAATACGGACAAAACCCGCAAGGAGAACCATTTGGTAGCCAAATTGCACGAGCAAGCTGGCAATTTCCAGGGTATTGAGATCGAAATTGACTCCCTTGACTGCGATTGGACCTATCATTAAACGGGAGAAAAAGCCCCCTCCCGCGAGAAGCATCAGCAAACCAGGGTAGAGCAGCAACCAGCGTGGGGAGAAGAGGAGCATGAAGCGGAGGTGGCGCCAACCATCGCGCCAACTACGGAGGTGCGGCGGGCGGGAGCGACCATCCTTGTGCAGTGTGATGGGAACTTCTTCAATACGAAGACCACGGAGCGATGCTTTGATGACCATCTCGCTGGCAAATTCCATGCCGGTGGTGCGGAGGTCCAACTTCAGGAATGCCTCCTTGCTCAGGGCACGAAGACCGCAATGGAAATCGTGGGCGGGGCAGCGGAAAAGGAGGCGACCGATGAAGGTAAGGGCGGGGTTGCCGATCCAGCGGTGTTTCCAGGGCATGGCGCCGGGAATGATCTTTCCCCCACCCCTTGGCATACGGCAACCCATGACGAGGTCGGCACCGGCGCGGAGTTTCTCAACAAAGGGTTTGATCGCGGCGAAGTCGTAGCTGCGGTCCGAGTCGCCCATGATGAGGAATCGCCCATGGGCGGCTTCCATGCCTGTGCGGAGGGCATTGCCGTAACCTTTTTCGGGGACATCGACAACGCGGGCACCAAGCACGCGGGCTATGTCCTGGGACCCATCGATGCTGCCATTGTCGGCGATGAGGATTTCACCTTCGACGCCGGCATTTGCAAGGCCTCGCTGGGCTGCGGCAATGCAATCGGCGAGAGTTTCAGCCTCATTGAGGCAGGGCATGAGAATAGTAACTTCCATAAGCTGGAATTAATTAACACTTTCGCCGGCCTTCAAAACGGCCTCGGCTTCGTTTTGCGCGCCGCGTTGTGCGAGGAGCTGCGCGCCGCGCTGGGCGATTTGGCGGCGGACTTCAGGTGCAACGCCGTTCATGGAGAGGATGAACTGGTTCTGGGCATCGCTGAAGCGTTTTTGATCCACATAGAGATCGGCGAGTTCCATTCTGACGGCATTGCTGGTGGGGGAGCGGTCGAGTATGCCCTTGAGCATGATCTCGGCCGCGACGGGGTTACCTTCCGAGATGCGCAGGAAGCGGGCGAGGTGGAATTCAGCCTCCTCCTTTGTTTGGTCCGGCACGATTTCGAGCAGGAGCACATCCTGTTTCAGCGCGTTCGTCAGGAAATTTTTGGGATATGGAATCGGGCGTGCCCACTGGGGGATGGTTTTCTTGAAGAGAGCGCGTTGTCCGAATGAATTTTCGAGAGATTTTCCTGGAACAGGATTAGGATAAATAATTTGAAAATAGGGGCCTATAAAGTTTTCCCATGACATCAGCGAGACATGGGTGATGCCGTGCTTCTTGATCATTGCAAGCGCTTCCTCATCGGACTGGGCATTGAGTATCTCAGCGGCTGATTTCAGACCATCCACATTTTCCCAATAGAGTGTTCCAACGGTTTTGAAACCGCCGAGGGTTGAAAGCAGGCAAGAACTATTGGGACTGCTGAGAACCACGACGGGCTTCCCGTTGGCATTCTGCAGGATGGCTTTTGCCATGTCGCGGTGCAGAAGAGCAAGGATCTGGCCTGAACCAACCTGCATGTTCTGTTTGCTTGTGTATTGGTTCCAGAAAGGCATGAGCATGCCATTCACGGTATCAACGGAAAAGAGATAAGCCGCCCCGCAAAGCGCGATGGCGCCACCAACCCGAAACGCAGGCACTCGCGGAACCATGTGCCATAATTGTGGAATCACGAGAGCCGCCAAAGCGATGTAGAGCGGACCATTGAGCATTCCCCAGCGCACTTGGTAAATCTGCATCGCCGTGATGGCCAAAATAGGCACACAAAGGAAAACCAAGACTCCTTTTGTTGCTGAATTCACATTTTTGAGGAATGCAATGATCAGCGTGGCAAGAAGGAACAAAGGAAAAAGGCCAAATGCCACCTTCCAAGTGATCGCGCCCATTTGAATTCGCGTCAAAAGAGGGAGCAATTCGGCGATGTTTTTCCATAGACCGCCCATGAACGGGTCTCCCGGAATATAAACGGTAGGGCCAAGGGTTAAAATAACGATCGGCAGAATGGAGCATGCGCCGAGCGGCAAAAGCAGTTTTTTCCAAGGGAAAGGTATTTTTCCGGATTGGAGACCATTGATCCATTTGGTGACCTCAAAAATGATCCACCCTCCCCCCAGCCAGGCTAACGCATAGAGAGGATGATTGACCTCCAGGCGCATGCCCATGTTGTTTGGAAAGTATTCTAAAAGGTAAAAGCCCAAACTTCCTGCAGATATCGTTATTGCCCAGAGCCTCCAGAGTTCGGGATGATATTGGCAGCCTTGCTTGGTTGCCCTTTTGATGAAAAGAGATGCCGTGATAATCGCCCCCATGCCAACGCCTACGGCAACAAATGCCGCAGAGAAACCACTGATCCAGAGCGCAGCAGCACCACTGATGCCCGAGAAAACCATACCTTGGCGGGCTTGCTTGAGTGAAGTCGGAATGATAAATGCATCTCCGTCCGATTTTTGAACCCAGCCAGCACCAGCCCAGGCGATACCGAAGATCAGCCCCAGAAGAGCAAACGCCGTAATACCATGGTGATCGGGGTAGGCTGGCAGAAAACCTTCGTAGAAAGACGCAGTGGTGATCATTCCAATCGCCAGCACGGATCCGCAGAGCGGGCCAAAACGGCGTGCGGAGAGGGTCGCAAAGAGGGCGAGGGCAAAGATGAGAAGAAGTGGATTCGCCCAGATGGATGCGCGAAAGATGCTATTCCGGAGGGTATCGCCGGTGAAGTGGCGGTGAATCTCGCCAAGGCCCCGCAGATACCACGCGAAGCCGGAACTCCAATGAACCTCGCGTCCCTTGGGAGCGTTATCCATGTCGGTAAAACGGACGCGCCATTCCCCATTTTCGCCGAGTTTCTCCGCATGGCGGTTCCATACATAGCCGTCGAAGGCGATCTCGAGGAGGGGCACGGGGAGGACCTCGGTGGGCTTGGCGTTGGGGCCGTCGAGCTCGCGGCAGAGTCGCACGGTGACGCTGTCGATGAGAAAAGCGTGGAAGAGCACATAGCCGATGCAGACGAGGAGAATGGCGCAGAAGCCGCTCCAGGAGAGGATGCGAGCGCGTGGTGTTGAGGCCTGGATAGGCAAGATGGGATTCGGTGTGGTGTCCGTTTCCGCAGCGCTGCGAGATTTAGCGCTTTGTTTTTTCGAAGATTTTTTTGATGAGTCCAAGGTTGTGGAGATTATTAAAGCGGGCGGCAAAAAGAAAGCCCGAAGAAACCAGCTTCTTGAGCCTGATCTACTGCGGTTGAAATCGATCAGCGCTCGACTGCGTTTGATCCCTCCAGACTGCCACCACGGCCATTCGCGAATGGTGCATGTCATGACGACCCCAGGTCCTCTTTTTCGCTTTGCAGCAAGTGTGGAAGTGGAGGATTCCGGGTAGGGCCAGCCCAGCACGGATGGCCAAGCGGTGAAAATTTGAACCACGAATTTCGAGAGGGAGCGCGAATTCTAACGGCATTTAAAAATCTCCGGCTCCGCCGCAGCAGACCCGAACCGCCCAGCCGAGGCGGGTCATCCCCACCCCACAAAACGGCTCGACAGCGCCGCACCTGCTTCCCCATCAGTGGGCATCAGTGGTGCAAAAATGCTTCAGCTATTCTCGCCCGATACCGTTCGTGAAAATTCGTCTTCTTCGTGGTTAAAGAAATCCCATCGCTCACGGATCGCTGTTGATCTTGGAATGTGGAGGCTTAGCTTGCGGAAATCTCTGGTATCGATTCCACGACCGTGTGGAAAATAACAAAGCCGAGTTTCTCGCCATCGCGTTGGACGGTGACTGTGTCGCCGGGCTTGATGTTGCCTTTGAGGACCTCCTCGGCCATGGGGTCTTCGACATACTTCTCCACGGCGCGGCGCATTGGGCGTGCCCCGTAAGTTGGGTCGTAGCCTTTGGCCATGAGAAACTCTTGAGCGGTGGAATCGAGCGTGAGGTGGATATTTTTCGTCTTGATGCGCTGCACGACCTTGCTGATTTCGAGGTCGACGATCTTGATGAGATCCGGCTTTTCCAGAGTGTGAAAAACGATGAGGTCATCGAGGCGGTTGATGAACTCGGGCTTGAAGACGCGCTTGGCCTCGCCGAGGATTTTTTCCTTCATGACATCGTAGTTCTCGCTGCCTGCGGCCGGGGCGCCGAAGCCGAGTGTGGTCTGCTTTTTAATCAGCTCCGCACCGACATTTGAGGTCATGATGATAATCGTATTGCGAAAATCGATTTTCCGGCCAAGGGAGTCGGTGATTTTGCCTTCCTCGAGAATTTGCAGGAGGAGGTGCATGACATCGGGGTGTGCTTTTTCAATTTCATCGAAGAGCACGACGGCGTAAGGCTTGCGGCGGACGGCTTCGCTGAGTTGACCGCCCTCTTCGTAGCCGATGTAGCCGGGAGGCGATCCGATGAGTCGGGAGGCGCTGAACTTCTCCATGTATTCGCTCATGTCGATCTGGATGAGAGAATCGGCCGAGCCGAACATGAATTCGGCCAAGGTGTGAGCCAAGAAGGTTTTTCCAACCCCTGTGGGGCCGAGGAAGATGAAGGATCCAATCGGACGCTTGGGATCTTTCAAGTCCGCGCGTGAACGGCGCAGGGCCTTGCTGATGGCGACGACGGCCTCGTTTTGGCCGATGACCTTGCCCTCAAGCTCGCCTTCCATGGCAAGAAGCTTGGCGGTTTCCTGCTGTTCCATGCGGGAGAGTGGCACACCGGTCCACTTCGAGAGAACCTGCATGATTTCATCTGCAGTGACAGTCACCTCCTTTTCCTCCTTGTTGGCGCGCCACTCAGAGAGGATGGCGTCGAGCTTGTCCTTCGCCTGTTTCTCGACATCGCGCAAGGATGCGGCTTTTTCAAAGTCTTGGGACTTGATCGAGGACTCCTTTTCGAGGCGGATGGATTCAATTTCCTTCTCGATATCCTTCACATTCGGCGGGCGGGTCATCGCCGCGATGCGCGCGCGGGAGCCGGCTTCGTCCATGAGGTCGATCGCCTTGTCGGGGAGGAAGCGGCCGGTGAGGTAGCGGTCAGAAAGTTTGGCGGCCGCTTCGAGCGACTCGTCGAGGAACTTGGCTTTGTGGTGCACCTCGTATTTTGGACGAATGCCGTGGAGGATTTGAATCGTCTGATCAACAGAGGGAGCCTCGACCTTGACCTGCTGAAAGCGGCGCTCGAGTGCGGAATCCTTTTCGATGTATTTGCGATATTCGTTGAGGGTGGTTGCTCCGATGCATTGCATCTCCCCGCGGCTGAGGGCGGGTTTGATGATATTGGAGGCATCCATGGCTCCCTCGGCGGAACCCGCGCCGACGAGCGTGTGGAGTTCATCGATGAAGAGGATGATGTTTTTATTTTTGCGAATCTCATCCATCACGGCTTTGATGCGCTCCTCAAACTGTCCACGATATTTGGTGCCTGCAACCATGAGGGCGAGGTCGAGGGTAATGACGCGTTTGTCGCGAAGAATCTCGGGAACATTTCCGGCAATAATCTCTTGAGCGAGTCCTTCGGCGATAGCGGTCTTGCCAACGCCAGCCTCGCCGATGAGAACGGGGTTGTTCTTAGTGCGGCGGCAGAGGATTTGAACGATGCGCTCGATCTCGTCGGCGCGGCCAATCACAGGATCGAGTTCGCCCTTGCGGGCCTGCTCGGTGAGATCGCGGCCGTAGGCTTTGAGCGCTGGAGTCTTCCCGGAGGCTTTTGAACCCCCTCCGGATTCTGCTGGGATGGTGTCGGAATCCTCATCCGGAGCGAAGTTCGGGTCGAGTTCCTTGAGAATCTCGTTGCGTGTGCGCTCGATATCGACCTCGAGATTTTTCAAAACCCGTGCGGCTACGCCCTCGCCTTCGCGGAGCAAACCGAGAAGGATGTGCTCGGTGCCGACGTAGGAGTGCTGCAGGCTTTTGGCTTCCTTGCCAGCGAGCGCGAGGACTTTTTTCACACGCGGAGTGTAGGGAATATTGCCCACCATCTTCGTTTCAGGGCCGGAACCAACTTGTTTTTCGACCTCCATACGAACGGTCTCAAGATCGAGACCCATTTTCTGAAGAACGTTTACCGCAACGCCTTGGCCAAGTTTTATCAAACCCAGAAGCAGGTGCTCGGTGCCGACATAATTGTGGTTGAAGCGGTCGGCTTCCTTGCGGGCAAGGGCAAGAACCTGTTGGGCGCGCGGAGTGAAGTTGTTCATCATTGGTTTTCAGTAGTGGCTGGGGTGGCGAGCCGAAGACGGGCTATGTCCGGCTGCGGCACCTGGGATAATTTGGCCCGAATAAGAGTGGCGCGCAAGGCGTCCCTTTCCTCGGATGACATTTTTACGACCTGCGCGTCCTTTTGGAGATGGGCAGGTTGAGTTTCGATGAAAAGTTCATCCACTGGAAAGCGGTGTGCATCGGGAAAGACAGCGAGATCTATCCCGAGCTTGATGATCGAAAGAAGGTTCAGGGCCTCTTTGGAGCTGATGGAGTAAGAGTGGCAAAGGAGGCCGTAGGCTCGGCCGATCTGATCGTGAAGGGTGATTGCCTTGCGCTGGGCAAGCAGGGCCCGGGCATTTTGCTCGTGCTCGATGACCTGCTCGATGACGCGATTCAACCTGCCGATAATCTCCTCCTCCGCTTCGCCAAGGGTCGTCTGGTTGGAAACCTGAAAGAGGTTGCCCATGGCTTCGGTGCCCTCGCCGTGGAGTCCGCGGACGGCGAGTCCGATTTTGTTTACAGAATTGATGATCTTGTTGATCTGGTCACTCATAACGAGGCCCGGCAGATGGAGCATGGCGGAGGCGCGCATGCCCGTGCCGACATTTGAGGGACAGGCCGTGAGATAGCCGAGTTCCGCGCTGTAGGCGAATTCCAAGCTGCTCTCGAGTTCAGTATCCACCCGATCGATCATTTTAAAAACATTGTCGAGCTGGAGTCCGCAGCGGATCGCTTGCATGCGGAGGTGGTCTTCTTCGTTGATCATGACGCTCAGCGACTGCGGGGCATTCATGACGACGGCGCTGCCGACACCTTTGGCGGCGTGCTCGCGACTGATGAGATGTCGCTCGACGAGCACCTGTTTTTCGAGCGGAGAGAGAGCCTCGAGATTTTCGGAATACGATTCCTCCATCTCCGGGAGGCATTCTACTGCTTGCTTGACGGAATTCATCACCTCAAGGCGCTCGGATTTTTTAGCCCAACCGGGGAAGGGCTTGTCACGCAGATTGCGTGCGAGGCGCACACGACTTGAGACGACGATGTGGCGGTTCGGTCCGTCTCCTGAGAGCCATTCGCCGGAGTTGGCGATGATGCGCGAGAATTTCATGAGGCAAGTTCTGTCTCCGCTTGGCGGATTTCGTCGCGAAGGTTTGCAGCAAGTTCAAATTCCTCCGCCTCGATGGCCTTGGTGAGATTTTCCTGCAGAGTTTTAATTTTTTCGCTGTGCTCTCGGATTTTGTGAAATGCAGCGGGCGTTTTGCCGGTGTGCTGTGTGCCCTTGTGCATATTTTTCAGCATCGGCCCGATGCCGTCCTCAAAAACCGTGTAGCAATTGCTGCAGCCAAGTCGGCCTGTCTTTTTGAAGTCAGCTTGTGTGAAGCCGCAAATCGGACATTTCACAGAAGAGGGGGATTTTTCAATTTCCTGAGAGGCACCCAATCCCAACAACAAATCGGTGAGAGCAAATCCTGTGGGATCGTTCACACCTTTTTCCTTTGAGCAGTTTTCACAAAGGTTCACTTTCTGCATTTTCCCGTCAACGATCTGCGTCAGAAAAACGGTGGCTTCTTTGGATTGGCAAACATCGCATTGCATTTTAGAGATGATAGATCAGCTCGCCGGTGGATGCTGTCAACTCTTGGAAGCGCGCGATGAGCTTTTTCGTGATCGGACCCGGCAGGCCATCTCCAATAGGGCGGGTATCAAGTTTCACCGCAGGAATGACCTCGGCCGCTGTGCCGGTGAGAAAACATTCGTCAGCGGTGTAGATGTCGTAGCGCGTCATCATGGGTTCGTGGATTGAAATGCCGAACTCGCCGGCAAGATCAAACACCACCGAACGAGTGACGCCGGCGAGAGCTCCTGACGCTATGGGAGGCGTGGTGATAACACCATTTTTAACAATAAAAATATTGTCGCCTGTGCACTCTGCTACGAAGCCCTGCTCATTGAGCATGAGCCCCTCACCCGCCCCGGCATTCTGGGCCTCGATTTTTGCGAGGACATTATTCAAGTAGTTGAGGGATTTCACCATGGGACTTAAGGCCCCATGCGGAATGCGGCGTGTAGCGCAGGTGACGACCTCGAGCCCGTGTTTATAATTTTCCGACGAATAAAGGGTGATTTTTGAGGCGATAATTACGACAGACGCCTTCGGGCAGAGCGCGGGATTCAATCCCAAGTCGCCAACACCTCGAGTGACAACCAGACGGACATAGCCATCTTGGAGCCCGTTCCTGCGAATTGTTTCCAGGGTCGCGTTGGTGACGGCGGCTTTGTCCAAGCCAATATTGAGGCAGATTGCGCGGGCGGAATCGAAGAGCCGGTTGATGTGCTCGTCCAAACGGAACACTCGGCCATTGTAAAAACGAATCCCCTCAAAGACACCGTCCCCATAGAGCAGACCGTGATCGAAGACCGAGATTTTTGCGTTCTCTTTATCGTAAAATTCGCCGTCTATATAGATTTTCATAGGTGGAGTTCCAGAGATGGTCGTTCCTGAAAGTGGAAGGGAGAGATTAGCCGGATGTGTGAGTTTTACAAGCATTCGCCCAAGTCTGTTTGAGTGTCCTGCGAAAAGCCCCCCTCACAAAAGAGCGGAAGTTGCTCCTTGCTGAAAAACACGCCCTGCTAATTGTTCGCATAGGTGAAATCGGACGACTATTTTTTGATGGCTGATGCCATCCGAAAAAAACACGAACAGCCCGCCCACGCATCCACAGCGTCTCTCTTTCCGCGATGCGCCGGCGGGAAGGTGCATCATGCGCCAGCGTTGGAGCAACCTTCTCTTCCTGCACTGGCCGATCGATCCAGCGTGCATCCGCGCGCGCATTCCGAAAGGTCTCCATGTGGACACCTACGGCGGGGAGGCATGGATCGGAGTCGTCCCTTTTTCCATGGAGCGCGTGCATCCCGTCGGTCTCCCTCCCCTACCTTGGATCTCATGGTTTCTGGAGCTGAATGTGAGAACCTACGTGCATGATGATCAAGGACGCCCCGGCGTGTGGTTCTTTTCCTTGGATTGCAATCAACCCATCGCCGTAGAGGTGGCGCGCCGATTTTTTCACCTGCCCTACAATCATGCCCGTATGAGCGCCAAGTGCGATTTGGGCGAAATCAACTACAGAAGCCTTCGCAGAGGTGGCGCTGAGGAATCCTATTTTCGCTATCGCCCGCCTGTTGATGGAAAGCCCGCGCAGGAGCATTCACTCGAGTGGTTTCTCGTGGAACGCTACCGTCTCTTTGCGACCGACCGGTCGGGACACATCCGTTGCGGCCGCGTCCATCACACACCTTATCAAATCGAGTCGGCAGATGGCGCCGAGTGGAGCGCTGAATCGATCCGTGAAAATGGCTTCGAGTTGCCGAGCGATCCCCCGGCCTCGATGCTTGTGGCCGGGCCGGTGGATGTGAGTATTTATCCACTCGGGGATTAGCCGGGCGCTGAGGGCGCTGCTTCGAAGAACGAATACTCAGGCCTTCAAGCGCTCGATGGTGGCAGTGGTGGACTTTCCCTCGACCATATCGGCGAGGACGACTTTCCCACCATGGGCTTCGACGATGTCGCGGCCACTCACATAGTGGGCCCAGTCTTTGCCCTTCACGAGGACATGAGGAAGGATTTTTGCAATAAGATCGCGGGGTTCGTCTTCGTCGAAAACAACGACAAAGTCGACAACTCTGAGAGATCCAAGAACGAAGGCACGGTCACGTTCAAAATTCACAGGGCGGGTGGGTCCCTTAGCGCGGCGGACGGATGCATCACTATTGAGGCCCACTATGAGGGCATCGCCCTGCGATCTGGCAAAAGCCAGATACTCGGCGTGTCCACGGTGGAGGATGTCAAAACATCCATTTGTGAAGACGAGTGCCTTCCCCTGTTGGTGCATTCGGTTGCGCTGCTCCCTTGCTTCCTCTGGCGTGAGGATACGGGGAAAATCAGGCGGCGTGGGAGAAAGAGGGAACGGATTCCTTGTGGGTGTCGGCATTTTGGCGGCGCGTTTGTTCGATGCGACGGAGGTAGAAATCCAAAGCTTCGTCGGGAAGTCCGGTGATGCGGGCCTTGGTGAATTCGTCGACTGCCTTGTCCCATTGCCTCTCTCGGTAGTGGAGGACTCCGGTCCAGAAGTGATCACGACTCCGTTCGCGCTCGCTCGAGAGGGTGTGCTTGGGAGCGAGGATTTCGTAGATTTCCACGCGACGGCGCTTCTCGGCCACCTTAAGGATTTCAATAGGGCGCACTTCGACGGATTCGGAAGCAGGCGTATAGGCATCGGGGCCTATGAGTATTCGCGCGCCATAGATCGAGCTTGCCGCACACAAGCGGCGCGCAAAATCGACAGCGGGCCCAGCCACACTGTAACTCCCCAAGCGCCCCCCACCGAAGACTCCAGCAATGATATCCCCCGTGTCGAGGCCCATGCGCACATCGAGACGGCGCTGCCACCGCGTGTCGCATTCCTTGTTTAGCTCATCCAAGCGCACCGCCAGGTCCACTGCGGCGCGGCAGGCGCGCACAGCATGACGGTCGTCGCGTAGCGGCGCGCCGAAGACCACACGGATGCATTCGCCATTGCACTCATCCAAATACGCGCCGCAATCCACAAGATAATCGGAGGCTGTTTTAAGATAGAGGTTGGTGATGGCTGTGTAGCTTTCCGGTGGGAGAAGCTCCATAAGCTCGGCATGGTTCTGGACAGCTATGACCAACACAGAGGCATTCACGACGCGGCCAGGGAAATCCGGGGAGACATCTGAAGCCATGATAGATTTGAGTGCTGCTTGGGGGAGGCGCAGACCTAAGAGGCGCTCGAAGATTTGATTGCGCTGTCCTTGACGCGTTTTCCCCCACGCGAACGCAAGTCCGCTGCTGCAAAGAACGGCAAAGACCGGGATGACTGGGGAAAAGAATTTTCCATACAGAGCAAGTACCGGAGCCCATGTGCAGAGAAGCGCGATGGATGCCGACGACAATATGGTCTTCAGAATCGAATGAGTCACATCCACCCAGACCCAAGCGATTCCAAAGGCAAAGACGAGAATGGCCATCCAAGGCGTGCCAGCGAGGGGGCGCCCATCCTGCGGGATGGCGAGAGATCTCAGAAGGGCAGTATCGATGAACGATGGGATGCCGGAAGCGAACAAAACCAATGCCAGAGCGACACTGATCGAGCCGATGACAACAGTGGCTTTAAGGTTTCTCATGATCTTCTTTGGTGCGGTATGAAGCGACCACCCACTGGCTCAGCACACGGTCGGGAGCCTCCACGGCCTCCACGGGAATGACAAACTCCGACTGTCCGCTGTTCCGGGCGATCAGCCCAAGTCCGAATTGATAATCCTTGAAGAGGCTCTCGCACAAGTCGCGAGCAGGAATGTTTTTTTCGAAGGCCATTCTCAGGATGGCATCGACGGCGAGGGGATCGAAGCGTATGGCAAACCCGTGCTGCCCCCCGAAGCGTTCGGCGAACTGTTCGATAACGAGGCGCTGCGTGCTGCGG
Organism: Spartobacteria bacterium AMD-G4; assembly: GCA_002290555.1. Classification (GTDB taxonomy): domain Bacteria; phylum Verrucomicrobiota; class Verrucomicrobiia; order Chthoniobacterales; family Terrimicrobiaceae; genus UBA967. The sequence continues at coordinate 7,893 of NEUK01000038.1, read as the reverse complement.
GATGCCTCCTCGCCGAGTTTGAGCATGCCAGAAATGCTCTCTGCGGGATTCTGCAGAACGGCTGGATTGATCTCGAGAGAATGCACGCTGGCACCGGGAAGTTCGTATTTGAAATCACGCATGAGCCGCTCGCAGACGGTCATGAGACCACGAGCGCCGGTGCCTTCCTGAGCGGCCAATACGGCTATGTGACGCAGGGCATCACTCGAAAAAACCGCTTCGATTCCGTAGGCAGAAAAGGCCCGCTCATATTGACGAATGAGGCTGCCTTCCGATTTCTGGAGAATTTCAAAGAGATCCTGCTCCCCCAGGCTGTCGCAAACGACCCTCACAGGCAGTCTGCCGATAAACTCGGGTTCAAGTCCGTAATCCACAAAATCCCTCGTTCCTGCAAGGCGCAGCATTTCTCCGGAATCATTGGCCGCCGCAACTGGTGCGGCACCGAATCCCATGGCGGATTTTTTTAACCGGCGAGCTACGATGTTCCCGAGTTTTTCAAAGGCGCCGGAAACGATGAAGAGAATATGGCGGGTGTTGAGAGTTTCCTTGGAAACCTTACCGCGCTTTTGGAATTCCATGGCGGCCTGAATCTGGGAGGGAAGATCATTGCCGCCGCGTAAGGCGACATCGGTCTCCTCCATGAGTTTGAGTAATGTGGTTTGCACCCCTCGCCCACTCACATCGCGGCCTATGACATCCGAGGGCGTCGCGATTTTATCAATCTCATCGATGTAGATAATCCCATACTGGGCGAGGGCCAAGTTGCCATCGACCTTCTGCACAAGCTCCCTCACGAGATCGTCGACATCTCCACCGACATAGCCGGTTTCGCTGAATTTCGTGGCATCCGCCTTCACAAACGGGACGCCTATGAGTTCAGCGACATGCTTGATGAGGTAGGTTTTTCCGACCCCTGTCGGTCCCGCAAGAAGGACGTTTTGTTTGGAATACTCAAGCGGGGCGGCATCGGATGGGTGGGATGCCATGGATCGAGCGTTGTTGTAGTGATCGCAGACTGCGATCCCCAAGACCTTCTTGGCTTCATCCTGACGAATGACAAAGCGGTCGAGGTGTTTTTTAATGTCCTTGGGCGTGAGATGAAAGTCTCGGATCACCTCAGGAACAGCAGCTGAGTTTTCCGGTTTTTGTCCAGGTTCCTCTGGCAACGGGGCAGGAGTTGCGAAAGAGGCTCGAAGGAGTTCCTGCAACCGTCGCTGCATTTGCTCCGCTGTGGGAAGAATGGGATCACTCATGGGGAAGTCGCAGATTCGGGATGCATATTAAGATAAGAGCAAGATGCCTCTGTTTTTCCAAAGTGCGAGGGGGGAGTTTATTCGCCTACGCGAGCATTTCGGCGACCATGGCTCGCTCCTCGGCAAGTTCCTTGTTGGTGAAGGCGATCTTCGCCTTGGCAAAATCATCCAGCGGTATGCCAGTGACAACCTCGTAGGCCCCAGGAGTCGTTGTCCTGACCGGCATGCCAGCCCAGACATCAGCATCGAATCCGTAGTATCCCTCGGATTTCACCGCTATGGAATGAACAAGGCCGGGAGTGACCAGTGAGCGAACATGATCCACGAGGGCATTGGCGGCGGAGGCTGCGGAGGATGCACCGCGTGCAGCGATGATGGCCGCACCGCGCTTGCCCACTTTTTCGCAGAATTCGCCTTCCAACCACGCACGGTCGGTTACGACAGATTCCACGGGCCGACCGCTGATTTTTGCATGGCCAAAGGCTGGGAACATCGTGGGACTATGGTTGCCGAAAATAAAAATCTCGCTGACATCGGTGGTGGCGACTCCCGCTTTCTTGGCGAGCATCGTCTGGGCGCGATTCTGATCCAGGCGCACCATGGCCGTGAAGCGGTCCGGCGTGAGTCGACGGGCTTTGCTGGCCGCGATCATGGCATTTGTGTTTGCGGGATTGCCCACCACGGCCACTCGGGCATCAGCCGCTGAGACATCGTCGATGATCATCCCCTGGGTGGTAAAAATTCTGCCGTTGTCCTTGAGAAGATCTGCGCGTTCCATGCCGGGACCACGCGGCTTGGCGCCAACGAGCAAACACCAGTTGGCGTCACTAAACGCCACCTTGGCGTCATCGGTGAGCACCATTCCACTCAAGAGAGGAAAGGCACAATCGTCCAACTCCATCGCCACGCCTTCGAGAGCTTTCATGGCTTTTTCCATAGGAACTTCCAGCAAGTGGAGAATCACTGGTTGGTCCGCCCCGAACATGGAGCCGGAGGCGATACGAGGAAGAAGGGAGTAAGAGATCTGACCGGCAGCACCGGTCACAGCAACGCGAATGGGAGTTTTCATGACTTCCCGTTTCTAATTCCCCAAGCCCGTGCTTCCAATCAAAAAAGGCTGCCTGCATCCGCCGGGGGTTGACCTTTTTTCGAAACTTATGCCGCCTCCCCTGTGGAAATACAGAGTGACAGAGTAGATTTCGTTTGCCTTCTGACACGAGGAGGTGGAATTTGTTCCTTTCGCAAAGAGTTTTATATGAAATATTCGTTTAGCCAAAAATTCGCGTTTCCCCCATTTTTGCTTGCGGTGACTCTTTGGGCGGTGATGCCTCAACTGAACGCCCAAGAGCCAATCGACTCAAATTTACAGCCAGGCATTATTGTCCTCACTGGCTATCAAGGTGATGTGAAGATTTCGCTGTCGTCAAACGGTCAAGCCCTGCGTCCTTCCAAAGGGGCAATTCTCAAACAAGGTCATGTCATCGTCACAGGTCCAAACTCAAGCGCCGCTCTGGCTTTTGAAAACGGGGCAGTCATGGAGGTTGGCCCCTCATCGAAATTCGCCATTCAGGAATTCCAGCAAGCCCCTTGGGATGTATCTCCCGAAAAATTAGCTGAGATGAAAACCGAGCCTTCTAAATCCAAGACAAGCGGATTCCTCGAGTATGGCGATATCATTACAGGCGTGAAAAAACTTAAATCTGGATCTCAGTTGGACATTAGCACACCGATAGGCACTGCGGGTATTCGCGGCACGGATTTTGAAACAAACTCCTCGAAAAATTCAAACGGCAGCCCCAAGAGTTTCACGGTCAGCGTGGCCACTGGCGAAGTGGGCGTCCGTTCTGCAGGAGGCGGCGAGGCCGTGCCAGTGGCAGCGGGATTGTCCAGCACCGTTTCGGTGAGTTCAGCACAGGCTGGCCAGGGGGAGACAATCTCACAACCTACAACAAGCACCCTTTCAGCCGAAGCGGGAAGCGGAATCCTCAACTCGGTCGCAAGACAGAGATCATCAGGACAAGCTACATTTGGCCAAGCATTGGCTGCTGCGGCGCAGAACCGTCAAAACGCCTCGTCTGCGCTGACCCCCGAGCAACAGAAAACTCTGGAAGAGGCATCGGCAAAAGGTAATGAAGCAGTGGTTGAAGCCGTTCAACAGCTCAGCACCGAGGCACCTACCGCCGCAGTTGAGATCGCAGCTGCTGCAGCAGAACTCGCTCCGAACGCTGCCCCAGAGATTGCAGCCGTTGCCGCTTTGATTTCGCCTTCCCTAGCCCCGCAAATTGCAGCTTCCGTGGCAATGATTGTGCCTTCCTTAGCGCCCGATATTGCCACCAGCGTGGCCCAAGCCGTGCCAGCAGCCGCAGCAGCTGTGGCAGGTGCGGTGGCGTCTGTAGCGCCAACTTTAGCCCCTCAAATCGCAGTTGCTGTTGCAATAGTCGCTTCTGAATCCGCTGCGCAAATCGCTCAGAGTGTTGCAGCTGCACAGCCTCAACAAATCACACAAATCATTAGCCAGATTGTCGAAAATGTGGCCGGTGTCGATTCACAGGCTGTTGGCGATGCCGCTCAAGCCGGTGGCCAACAATCAAACAGTGCAGGCAACAATATCACACCTGAACCTCCTCGGGTTCCAGACACAGCGCCAATACCAACTTCACAATCAACTCCAACTCCACAATCAACTCCCACTTCACAATCAACTCCCACTTCACAATCAACTCCAACTTCACAATCAACTCCAACTCCACAATCAACTCCAACTCCACAATCAACTCCCACTTCCACACCCTCGGAGATAAGAAGCCCTCAATGAAATTTATTCTATTGGTTTTACTGCTTGCCGTAAGTGACCTCCTCTTTGCAGTTGGCCCTGTGGAATTCCAAGTCGGAGCATTCACTTTCGCACGACCGGACGATTGGAAATGGATTATACCAGCGAGCACGATGAGAAAGGCCCAACTGGAGGCTCCTGGAACCAATCAGGAGAAAGCGGAAATCACATTTTTTCACTTCGGACCCGGTCAAGGCGGTGGGGTGCAAGCAAACATCGACCGCTGGTTCGGTCAGTTCCAAGGCGGACCGACTTCGAAAAAAGAAGTGACGGAAGGCCGCACCCGAATTTTTTATGTGCAGGCCTCGGGGACATTTCAAAGCGGCATGCCTGGTGGTCCGACTACTCCCATGACGAATTATGCCCTTCTTGGCGCCATCCTCACTGATGAGGAATCTGGTGATGTTTTCGTGAAAATGACTGGCCCAGCCGCAGTCGTGGAGTCAGCTTCTGGATTGTTTAACACGATGATTACCCGATCAGCGGCCACACGCGGCGAACCCGGCTTGGTTCCGCCAGCTGACCAGTGATTTCTTATCTTTACTAAATCCCCGCGCCGACTAACTTTCCGCACTCTCATATGTCAATAATTTTGCCCATACTCATAAGCCTACATGTTTTGGTTTGTATTTTAATGATTCTGGTGGTCCTCATGCAGCGCCCCCGCAGCGAGGGCTTGGGATCAGCCTTTGGTGGAGGTCTCACAGACAATGTCTTTGGTTCCCAGACGACGAATGTCCTTGCCAAGTTCACAACATGGATGGGCGTGGCCTTTTTCTCAATCACCCTCCTGCTTTCCATCCTAACGGCAAAAGCGAATTCTGGCAAAACAGCCATTCAGAAGAAGCTCATGGAATCACCCGTTCCTGCCGCGTTGACCACTCCGACCTCGGTCATACCGGCGACCTCGGCCACTCCAGATGCAGCACCGGCGTCAGACTCAAAGGCCTCGGAGGTGACACCAAAGGCTGTTCTTGAGCCTGCGAGCTCTCCTGTTTTGGAGGCTGCCCCTTCTCCAGAGAAACCAGTCGAGCCAGCAGAGCCAGCGACTACTTCCGATTCGCAGCCCCTACCGACGGCCTCACCCGAAGTTTCCGCTCCAAATTCCAACTGATCCGCTCCATCTCGGGCAGTTCGAACCGACTCTCATGGGTAGAAAGCCCGTCGTGGGACTCAAGCTATCGTTGTAAGGGTTTACAGATGCTGGACTCATTCACGCTCCACCCATGAAGTTATTCCACACGATCGCAAGTGCCCGTCGATGGAGAAAAAATCTTAGATCCAAAGTGGTTCTTGTTCCGACCATGGGGGCTCTGCATCACGGACACGAATCACTGATCGAAAATGCCCGCAAGATTGCAGGAAAAAAAGGGGCTGTGTTGGTTTCCATTTTTGTGAATCCAACGCAGTTCGGGCCGAAAGAAGATTTCCAAGCCTACCCTCGCCCCCTTTCAAAGGATCTCGCTACATGCAAGCGAGGGGGAGCGGATGCCGTTTTTCTTCCAAGCGCCTGTGAGATGTATGCAGCCGATGCCAGCGTGACAGTGTGTGAGTCGAAGCTTTCTCCGACACTCTGCGGACGCAGCAGAGCAGGCCATTTCGATGGAGTTTGCACAATTGTGGCCAAACTTTTTCTTGTGTTTCAACCCACACATGCCGTTTTCGGAGAGAAAGACTGGCAGCAACTCGCCATCATTCGCCGCATGGGGCGCGACTTGAATTTCCCCGTCACCATTGAGTCTTTTCCCACCGTGCGAGAGAGAGATGGGCTTGCAGCAAGCTCCCGCAACGCTTACCTCACGCCTCAGGAACGCACATTGGCTCCGCTTATTCACGCGGCCATGGCCAAGGCGGCAGATCTTAAAAAACCACAGGCCATTCTGAAATCCTGCACTGCGGCGATCCACAAAATACCAGGCGCGCGAATCGACTATATCGAAGCCGTGGATGCCTGCACGCTTGCACCCCTCTCGAACCGCAAGAACCCGGGACGCCTGGCCGTAGCCATCTTTCTGGGCAAGGCACGGCTCATCGATAATATTCCCCTACCCTCCATCGCATGAGAGAGTTCGATTTCATTGTTCTGGGCAGCGGCATTGCTGGCCTATCATTCGCACTTAAGGCCGCTCAGAAAGGACGCGTGGCGCTCATCACCAAGCGCTCGCTTGCCGATTCAAACACTTCTTGGGCACAGGGAGGCGTCGCTTGCGTGATGAGCGATGAGGATTCTTTTGAACTCCATGTCCGGGACACGCTCGATGCGGGAGCTGGCTTGTGCCATGAGGATGCGGTCCGAAAAATCATCACCGAAGGCCCCGAACGCATCGCGGAGCTCATGGATCTCGGTGTGCAGTTCGACCAGCGGGAAAACGGCAACGGACACCACGAACTCGACCTCGGTCGCGAAGGCGGACACTCCAAGCGCCGCATCCTCCATTTCAGGGACACCACCGGGCGCGAAATTGAAAATGCGCTCATCGCGCAGATCGCGGCCCACCCAAGCATCGAAGTCATGGAAAACCACATGGCGGTCGATTTCATCACCACAGGCAAACTCGGCTACGCCATGGAAAACAGCTGTGTGGGAGTCTATGTTCTTAATGAAGCAACCGGTGAGGTGGAGACTTTGCGGAGCGATGTGACTGTCCTGGCGACCGGAGGCTGCGGAAAGGTTTATCTCTACACGACAAATCCCGACGTCGCCACAGGTGACGGGGTGGCCATGGCGTGGCGGGCAGGTGCCGTGATTGCGAACATGGAGTTCATCCAATTCCATCCCACCTGCCTCTACCATCCGGCTATCAAATCCTTTCTCATCTCGGAGGCGGTGCGCGGGGAGGGCGCGATTCTGATCAACGAACGAGGCCGTCGTTTCATGGAGCACCACAACCCCCAAAAGGAACTCGCTCCTCGGGACATCGTGGCACGGGCTATCGATGCCGAGATGAAGCGTAGCGGTGCAAAATGCGTTTATTTGGACATTACCCACAAACCCGCCGACTTCATTAAATCCCGCTTCCCCTCGATCCATGAGACCTGCCTCCGCGCCGGATTGGATATCACGCGCGAGCCGATCCCCGTTGTGCCCGCCGCACACTATCAATGTGGAGGCGTGAAGACCGACTTGCATGGAGAAACCTCTCTTCGCGGACTACACGCGATAGGCGAAGCAGCCTGCACAGGCCTACACGGAGCGAACCGACTTGCCAGCAACTCCCTTCTGGAAGGAGTCGTCATGGCCCACAACGCCTTCGAGAAAGCAACACGCCGACAGCGCAGCCCTGTTTCTATCGAACTCCCCGAGTGGCGCTCCGGCAGCGTTCAAAATGTGGATGAGCTTGTGGTCATCTCTCACAACTGGGAAGAAATCCGACGCCTCATGTGGGACTACGTCGGCATCGTCCGCACCGATAAACGACTGCAGCGCGCCGCAACCCGCCTAAGAAATCTCCATGCCGAAGTGCAAGAGTTCTACTGGAACTTCAAAGTCAGCACCGACCTCTTGGAACTTCGCAACCTTGTCACAGTGGCCTCCCTCGTTGTCGATTGTGCCTTAAGCCGCAAGGAAAGTCGTGGTCTGCATTACACACTCGACTACCCGAACCGCGACGACATCCGCTTCCTGCGCGACACCGTCATGAGGCGGATTTGATGTGGAGCCGGATTCTGGATTAGAGCAACGAAGCTGATCGCGAAAAAAACAAGAGGCTCTCCCTTCCGGGAGAGCCTCTGAATCATTTGATATCTATCTGGGCCTTTGCCCGAACTTAACTGATCAATCGAAGGATCGACTGGGTCGATTGGTTC